>JAYRMX010000258.1:0-19857 GCA_041912475.1 Myxococcota bacterium | reverse complement strand
GGCCAGCGCGAGCGCCGTCGCGCGGCCCACTCCGGTGCCCCCTCCCGTCACCAGCGCGACCTTGCCCGAGACGTCCATGCCGCGAGCTTAGACCGGGGGTGGTGCGTGCGCCCTCTCCGAGACGTTCGGCGGCGCCGCGTCGCCGCCGGCAACGGCGCGCGCCGCGGACGGCCGCCTTCGTTCGCGGGGCGTCCCCGCCTGCCTCATGCGCGGCGGGCGGCGTGCCGAACCGAAGGGCTCGCAGGAGGTGCCGCGGCCGTGGAATCGTCGTCTCTCGACACCAGCGTGCGCGTCGACGCCGGCGTTCTCAACAAGCTGGTGCATCTCGCCGGCGAGCTGCTCGCAGCCCGCGAGCAGCTCCGGGCCGTCCGCGCGCAGCCGGGCCCCGCAGCGCCGGACGCCGCAGCCGCTCGCGAGGCGCCGCGTGCGCCGACCTCGCTCGTGCTCTTCGCGACGCCCGACGAAGGGCGGATGGCGATCCCGCTCGCGAGCGTCGAGCGGATCGAGGAGTTCGACTCGGCAGCGGTCATCGACGAGGGGTCGCGCCGGGCCGTTCGGCATGGCGGCGCTCTCCTGCCGCTCGTTCGCGTGTCGGCGCTGCTGCCCGAGCGGCGCGCGCGCCCGCGGCGCAGCCCGCTCGCCGGCGAAGCGAAGCCGCGCATGCAGGTGATCGTCGTCTCGGCGCAGGGGCGCCGCGCCGGCCTCGTCATCGACCGTCTGCTCGACGTCGTCGACGAGCGGATCGAGCTCGAGCAGCCCGGGAGCCGGGCGGGTGCCGCGGCGTCGGCGTTGGTCCGCGACCGGGTGACCGAGCTCGTCGACCTCGACGCGCTCCTCGCAGCCGCGGAGGACGCGTGGCGCGAGCCGGGCTGCACGCCGGGAGCCGGGCGCCGGGAGGGATGAGCGTGCGCGCACTGGTGGTCGACGATTCGCGCGTGATGCGGTCGATGCTCTCGGGCATCCTGCGCGAGGCGCGCTTCGAGGTGCTCGAAGCCGGCGACGGGCGCGAGGGCCTCGAGCTGCTGCGCAGGCACCAGTCGACGCGCCCCATCTCGCTCGCGCTGGTCGACTGGAACATGCCGGTCATGAGCGGCTACGAGATGGTCTGCGCAGTTCGCGCCGATGCGGGCCTTCGCGGCGTTCGGGTGCTCATGGCGACCGCGGAGAACGGAATCGAGAAAGTCGCGAAGGCGCTCGCGGCCGGCGCCGACGAGTACGCCATGAAGCCGCTCACGAAGGAGATCGTCCTCGAGAAGCTGGCCATCCTCGGGCTCGTGGTGCCGTGAAGCGCCCGGCCGCGGGCAGCAGGAGGCCGGCACGATGAGCCTTTCCTCGCGCGGCTTCGAGACGGTGCGGGCGCTCGTCAAGCAGCACGCAGCGATCGTGCTCGAGCCGGGCAAGTCGTATCTCGTCGAGGCGCGCCTCGCACCGCTCGCGAGGCGTGCGGGCGCCGCGAGCCTCGATGCCCTCGTCGACGAGCTCCGCAGCACGCCGTTCGGCGCGCTGCACGCGAAGGTCGTCGACGCGATGACGACCAACGAGACGTCGTTCTTCCGCGATCTCCATCCGTTCGAGGCGCTCCGGAAGGCGATCATTCCCGGCCTCGTCCGGCGCCGCGAGATCGAGCGCAAGCTCCACATCTGGTGCGGTGCGAGCTCGAGCGGGCAGGAGCCGTACAGCATCGCGATGCTGCTGCGCGAGCACTTCCCCCGGCTTCGCGACTGGTCGGTCGTCCTCATCGCCACCGACATCTCCGAGGAGATGCTGGAGCGAGCGCGCGAGGGACGCTTCAGCCAGCTCGAGGTGAACCGCGGGCTCCCGGCGCCGCTGCTGGTCCGGTACTTCGAGAAAGACGGCGCCGAATGGAGGATCGCGGACGACGTGCGCCGGATGGTGACGTTCCGGCCGCTCAACCTCGTGAAGCCGTGGCCGCCGATGCCGCCGCTCGACCTCGTGTTCCTGCGCAACGTGATGCTCTACTTCGACCTCGATTCGCGCCGCGAGATCCTCGGACGGATCCGCCGCGCACTCCAGCCCGACGGCCACCTCTTTCTCGGCGCGGCGGAGACGACGCTGCACGTCGACGACGCCTTCGAGCGCATCGCGGTCGAGCGCTCGTGGGCGTACCGCCTGCGGCCGTCGTAGCGCCGCGCGAAGGGCGCGGCCCGCGGGTGTGCCCGCGCGCGGTCAGTCGCGCCGGCGAAGCCCGACGTGCTGGTCGATCTCCTCGGCCGCCCGGTCGGGGTCCGGCGAGTTCAGCAGGACGAGCTGTCGCAGGTGCTGGTAGCCGTCGAGGTCGACCGTGTCGAAGCTCACGGCGAGCCCGTGCGCGTCGACGCGCGCGATCCGGCCCGAAGCGGCGATGCGCGCGCCGCTCTCGCGGCCGCCGACGAAGAGCGTCACGCGGCACGGCGTCCCCGCCGCCAGCGAGCGCTCGCCGTAGAGATAGAGGCCCGAGAGGCTCACGTCCCGCGTCTCGCCCGCGATGCGGCGGTCGGCAGCGGCGATCTCGACCTCGAGCGCCGTCTTGCAGCGGGTGAACTCTCGCGGATGTTTCCACGCCTCACGCATGGGCTCTTCCCCCTGCGCTCTGTTCGGCCGCCCCGCGGCGGACCTGAAGGCTGCGGCCCGCGTGCGATCGCTGGCGGCGCCGCGCGGGTGTGGTAGACCCGCCGCCGTGCGCGACCGCGTGATCGGCCTGCTCCTGCTCCTCGTTCTCGCGCTGGCGAGTGCGGGCGCGGCAGCCGCCGGCGCTCCGACCGTCGTCGTGCTCTCGCTCGACGGCGTGCGGGCGGACTACCCGGACCGGGGCGAGCTGCCGGCCTTCGCGCGCCTCGCGCGCGAGGGAGCTCGCGCGGAGAAGCTCGTCCCGCCGTTTCCCCCGATCACGTTTCCGAGCCACGTGACGCTCGCGACGGGAGCGCCGGTCGACCGCCACGGCATCGTCGCGAACGACTTCGTCGATCGCGCGCGCGGGCGCTTCCACTTCGCGAACGACGCGAGCTGGCAGGAGGCCGAGCCGATCTGGGTCGCCGCCGAGCGCCAGGGCGTGCGGAGCGCCGTCTTCTTCTGGGTCGGATCCGACGGCCCGTGGCGCGGCACGAGCGCGAGCCTCTACGAGCGGCCGTTCGACTCGGAGGTTCCCGAGGCGAAGAAGGTCGATCGCATCCTGTCGTGGCTCGACCTCCCGGCGGAGCAGCGGCCTCACCTCGTGCTCTCGTGGTGGCACGGCGCCGATGCGCCGGGGCACCGCTACGGGCCCGAATCCGCGGCGGTCGCCGCCGCGATGGCCGAGCAGGACGCGCAGCTCCTGCGGCTGCTCGCGGGGATCGATGCGCGCGGACGCTGGGCCGACACGACGCTCCTCGTCGTGAGCGACCACGGAATGGCCGAGGTCGGCGAAGCCGTGAGCCTCGAAGCGGCGCTCGACGCCCGCGGGATCGGCGCCGAGGTGCTCGCATCGGGAGGGATCGCGACCATCCATCTCGAGGATCCCGCGAAGCGCGACGAGGCGCGCGCCGTCCTCGCCGCCGTTCCGGGCGTCGAGGCGTTCGCATCCGACGCGCTCCCCGCGCAGTGGCGCTACGGGCCGGCGGATCGGCTCGGCGACCTCGTCGCCGTGACGTCGCCCCCGCGCGCCTTTCGCGAGAAGACACTCGACCGTGTCGCCGCGAGTCTCGGCCGGCGGACCGGAGCGCACGGCTACGATCCGAACCGCCCGGACATGGGCGGGATCTTCTTCGCGGTCGGGCGCGGCGTCTCGCCGGGTGCGAAGCTCGGCGTCGTGTCGAGCCTCGACGTCGCTCCCACGATCGCCCGGCTGCTCGGAATCGAGCCGCCGCGCGACGCCGAGGGGCGCGCGATCGGCGCGCTCGCTCCGCCGGCCGAAGGGCAGCAGCCGTGAGGCGCACCGCCGGCATCGCCGCCGTCCTGCTCCTCGCCGCGATCGGCCTCGCGCTCTTCCTTCGCGAGAGCGGCGGCCTGCGCGAGGCCGCTCCTCCCCGCCCGCCCAACCTCTCGCGCTTCGACGCCGCCTTCGATCGCCAGCTCGCGCAGCTCGAGGGCGTCCCGGCCTTCCGCGCGCAGCTCGCGGGCCTGCCGCGCAAGGAGCTGCGGCAGGCGATCCAGAGCTTCGCCGCGAAGGGGATGCGCCGGCTGCCCGACGACCGCCTCCTCGCGCGTACGCGGATCGTCGGCCGCATGCTCGAGGGGCTCGACGTCGAGACGTGCAGCGCGATGGCGACGGGCCGCCAGAGCGAGGCGGTCCACGACGCCGCGCTCCTCGTGCTCGATCCCGATTCGCTCGACGCCTGGGTCGTCCTGTCGTTCGAAGCGGCGCGCGCCGAGCTCGAGAAGCAGCCGGCTTCGCGGCCCACGCCGCAGGAGCTCCAGCTCTCGCTCGACGTGCTGTTCAAGGCAGTCCCCGAAGCCGATTCCGGCCGCCTTCGCGCGGCGCTCTCCAGCCTCGCGTCGCAGCCGCCGGCCGAGGCGTGCTGGGCCGCGCGCACGACCTACGCGGCGGTGTCGGGCCTCCCGGCGCCGGTGGCTCGCGTGCTCGCGCGGGAGCTCGCCGGCCCCTGAGCGCGGGATGCTTGCCGCGCCGGGCGCGGAGGGGTACTCAGCAGGGGCCGCCGGGAGCGGGCGGATGGGGGGGGCATGCACGGACGCTGGCGTGTCGGAGTGGCCGTCGCTGCGACGCTGGTCGCCGCCGCGTGCGGCCGCGAGCAGTCGAGCGGCGCGGCGGCGCCGATCCGGATCGGCCACTTCGCGTCGCTCACGGGCGACACCGCGACCTTCGGACGCAGTACCGACAACGGAATCCGGATGCAGATCGAGGAGGTGAACGATCGCGGCGGCGTGCTCGGCCGCCCGCTCGAGCTGGTGACCGAGGACGACCGATCGGTGACGGAGGAGGCGCGGACCGCCGCGCAGAAGCTCCTGCAGCGCGACCAGGTCGTCGCGCTCCTCGGCGAGGTCGCCTCGTCGCGCTCGCTCGCCGCCGCTCCCGAGGCGCAGCGCGCGCGCGTCCCGATGATCAGCCCGGCGTCGACGAACCCGCGAGTGACCGAGGTGGGCGACTACGTGTTCCGGGCCTGCTTCATCGACCCCTTCCAGGGCGCGGTGATGGCGAAGTTCGCGCGCGAGACGCTCGGCGCCAAACGCGTCGCGATCCTGTTCGACTTCAAGCAGGACTACTCGGTCGGCCTCGCCGACTTCTTCCGCAAGACGTTCCAGTCGATGGGCGGCGAGATCGTCGCGGACGAGCGCTACACGAGCGGCGACATCGAGTTCCGCGCCCAGCTCACCAAGATCCGCGCGACGCACCCCGACGCGATCTTCGTCCCGGGCTACTACACGGAGGCCGGCCTCATCGCGAAGCAGGCGCGCGAGCTCGGCATCACGGCGCCGCTGCTCGGCGGAGACGGCTGGGACTCGACCCGGACGCTCGAGATCGGCGGCGCGGCGGTCGAGGGGAACTTCTTCTCGAACCACTATGCGGCGGATTCCGACAGTCCGCTCGTGCAGGCGTTCGTCAAGAAGTACCGGGCGAAGTACGGCGAGGTGCCGGACGCGATGGCCGTTCTCGGCTACGACGCAGCGGGCATCCTCGTCGACGCGCTCGGGCGCGCCGGGACGACCGAGGGGCCGAAGCTGCGCGACGCGATCGCGGCGACGAAGGACTACGCCGGCGTCTCGGGAACGATCACGATGGACGCGCAGCGCAACGCCCGAAAGGACGCCGTCGTGATCGAGATCAAGGACGGCGGTTTCCGCTACAAGCAGACCGTCCCGGCGTTCTGACGGAGCGCGGTCCTGGACAACCTGCTCCAGCAGCTCGTGAACGGCGTCGCGTGGGGCGGGATCTACGCGCTCATCGCGCTCGGCTACACGATGGTGTACGGCGTCCTCAAGCTCATCAACTTCGCGCACGGCGAGGTCTACATGGTGGGCGCGATGACGGGCTACTACGCCGCGCACTGGCTCGGCGTCGCCGACTCTCCGTCGATCGCCGGGCTCGTCCTCACGCTCGGCGCATCGATGGCGGCGTGCGCGCTGCTCGCCGCGCTGATCGAGCGCGTCGCGTACAGGCCGCTGCGCAGCGCGCCGCGGCTCGCGCCGCTGATCACCGCGATCGGCGTCTCGCTCCTGCTCCAGAACCTCGGGCAGATCGTCTTCGGCGCCGATCCGAAGTTCTTCCCGACGCTCGTGGCGTCGCGGAACGTCCTCCAGATGGGGGGGCTGTCGATCTCGAACGTCCAGCTCATCGTGCTCGGGACGGCGCTCGCGCTCATGGCCGGGCTCGAGCTCGTCGTGATGCGCACGCGCTTCGGGCGCGCGATCCGGGCCGTCTCCTTCGATGCGCCGGCGGCGGCGCTGATGGGGGTTCCCGTCGATCGCGTGATCCTCGGCACCTTCGTCGTCGGTGCGATGCTCGCGGCGGCGGCCGGCGTCCTCGTCGGCCTCACGAACCCGAAGATCGAGCCGCTGATGGGCGTGCTGCCCGGCCTCAAGGCCTTCGTCGCCGCCGTTCTCGGAGGCATCGGGAACATTCCCGGCGCGATGGTGGGCGGCATCCTGCTCGGCGTGATCGAGACGCTGGTCTCGGGGTACCTCTCGAGCACCTACCGCGACGCGATCGCGTTCGTGCTGCTGATCGTGATCCTCCTGTACAAGCCGACCGGACTGTTCGGCGTCTCGCAGACGGAGAAGGTCTAGCGTGACGCGCGCGCGCTGGGTTGCGGCCGCCGCGTGCGCGCTCGCGCTGCTCGCGCTCGATGCCTTGCTGCCGCGCGTGCTCAATCCGTACTACGCGACGATCGTGATCCGGATCGGGATCGCCGTGATCGCCGCCGTGAGCCTGCAGCTCGTGAACGGCTTCACCGGGCAGTTCTCGATCGGCCACGCCGGGTTCATGGCGGTCGGCGCGTACGTCTCGGCCGCCTTCAGCGTCTACGTCGGCGCCGCGTGGCTCGAAGCGATGGCGTCGGTGCTGCCCGCGGCGCTCGCGCGCGCGGCGTACTATCCGCTCGCGCTCGCGGCGGGCGGCTTCGCGGCCGCCGTCGCCGGCCTCGTGGTGGGGATCCCGGCGCTGCGCCTGCGGGGCGACTACCTCGCGATCGCGACGCTCGGGTTCGCCGAGGTGATCCGCATCGCGATCCTCAACGTCGACGCCGTCGGCGGCGCGCGCGGCTTTTCGGTCGCCGCGGCCGGCCATCCCGGCGCCGACCTGCGCTTCGAGGGCTTCGGCGCCGTCTACGCGGTGGCGATCGTCACGATCGTCGTCATCTCGCGGCTCGTCTATTCGAGCGGCGGGCTCTCGTTCCGGGCGGTCCGCGAGGACGAGATCGCCGCGGCGTCGATCGGCGTTCCTGCGACGCGCGTCAAGGTCGAGGCCTTCGTCGTCGCGAGCTTCTTCGCGGGCGTCGCAGGCGCGCTCTTCGCGCACAGCGAGGGCTACGTCCACACCAACAGCTTCGCCTTCCTGCGGTCGTTCGAGCTGGTGGTCTTCGTCGTGCTCGGCGGGCTCGGATCGATCACCGGCGCGGTGATCGCCGCCGCCGTGCTGACGGCCGCGCCCGAGCTGCTGCGCGGCCTCGGCGAATGGCGGATGGTGCTCTACTCGCTGCTGCTCATCGTCACGATGCTGGTGCGGCCGCAGGGCTTGCTGGGGACCCGCGAGCTCGGCTTCGGCTGGCTGCGGCGGCGGCTCGGCTGACGTGGCGCTGCTCGAGGTCGAGAACCTCACGGTGCGCTTCGGCGGCCTCACGTCGATCTCGCAGCTCGACTTCGCCGTCGAGAGCGGCGCGATCGTCGCGCTCATCGGCCCGAACGGCGCGGGCAAGACCACGGCGTTCAACGTCGTCACCGGCGTCTACGAGCCGAGCGAGGGATCGGTTCGCTTCGAGGGCCGCGAGATCGGCGGCTGGCCGCCGCACGCGATCAGCCAGCTCGGGATCGCGAGGACGTTCCAGAACGTTCGGCTGTTCCGCGGCCTCACGAGCGCCGAGAACGTCCGGGCGGCGCTCGCTGCGGCGCGGCGTTCGGGCCTCGCCGACGTGCTCCGGCCGCCGAGCTGGCGGCGCGGCGAAGCCGACCTCGGGGCGCGGGCGCACGCGCTGCTCTCGCGCCTCGGGCTCGCCCGCGAGGCGGACGCGGCGGCCGGAGGGCTTCCGTACGGCGAGCAGCGCCTGCTCGAGATCGCGCGCGCGGTCGCGACGCGGCCTCGCCTGCTGCTGCTCGACGAGCCGGCCGCGGGGATGAATCCGTCGGAGAAGCAGGGCCTGCGCGAGCTCGTTGCCCGGCTGCGCGACGAGTTCGGCCTCGCGGTCGTCCTCATCGAGCACGACGTCCGCTTCGTGATGGACCTGTGCGAACGCGTCACCGTGCTCGACCACGGCGAGAAGATCGCGGAAGGGCCGCCGGACTCCGTACGGCGCGATCCGCGCGTGATCGAGGCCTACCTCGGCACGGACGGGAGCGCGGCGTGACGGAGCCGCTCCTCGTCGTCGAGGACCTCGAGGCCGGCTACGGCGCCATCACCGCGCTGCGCGGCGTCGGCCTCGAGGCGCGCGCCGGAGAGATCGTCACGCTCATCGGCTCGAACGGCGCCGGCAAGTCGACGCTGCTGCGGACCATCAGCGGACTGCTGCAGCCGCGCCGGGGCCGCATCGTCTTCGCCGGCGAGGAGATCGGGGGCGAGCGCCCCGACCGGATCGTCCGCCTCGGCGTCTGTCACGTTCCCGAAGGCCGGCGCATCTTCGCGAACCTCACGGTGCGCGAGAACCTGCAGATGGGCGCGTACGTCCGGCGCGGCGATGCGGCCCGGTCGCTCGATCGCGTTCTCGCGCTCTTTCCCCGCCTGCGCGAGCGGCTGCGGCAGCCCGGAGGGACGCTCTCGGGGGGAGAGCAGCAGATGCTCGCGATCGGCCGCGCGCTGATGGCGCAGCCGCGGCTGCTCCTGCTCGACGAGCCGTCGCTCGGGCTCGCGCCCCGGCTGGTCCAGCAGATCTTCGACATCGTGCGGACGATCAACGCCGAGGGAACGACCGTCGTGCTGGTCGAGCAGAACGCCCAGCAGGCGCTTCGCATCGCGTCGCGCGCGTACGTGCTCGAGACCGGCGCGCTCGCGCTCGAAGGGCCGGCTGCGGAGCTCGCGGCCGATCCGCGCGTGCGGCGCGCGTACCTCGGCGAAGAGGACTGACCCGCCCGGGCGCCGGGCCCGGCGCTTCGCCGAGCGGCCGCCGCCGGCCGCGGCGCCGATTCGCCGGCGTTCTGGCCTCGGCGCGGTTCGTGGGTCAGTCTCCTGTTCTCGAGCCGTGCACGGAGGGCGCATGGGCATCCTGGATCTGTTCTCGGGGCGCGTGGGAATCGCGGCCGGCGACGCCGCGCCCGACTTCGAGCTGCCCGACGCGGAGGGGCGCAAGGTTCGGCTCGCCGACTTCCGGGGCCGCAAGGCCGTGGTGCTCTACTTCTACCCGAAGGACGACACGCCCGGGTGTACGAAGGAAGCCTGCGCCTTCCGCGACCAGTACGAGGACTTCGCCGAAGCGGGCGCGGAGGTGATCGGCGTCAGCTCGGACGGCGGCGCGTCGCACCGCGACTTCGCGCGAAAACACCGGCTCCCGTTCACGCTGCTGTCGGACGCCGGCGGGGCGGTCCGCAAGCGCTACGGCGTTCCGGCGACCCTCGGCCTGCTGCCGGGCCGCGTGACGTTCGTGATCGACCGCGACGGCGTCGTCCGCCACGTCTTCAACTCGCAGCTCGCCGCCGCGCGGCACGTGAGCGAGGCGCTCGAGGCGCTGCGCCGCGCCGAGACGGGCCGCGCGTCATGACGTTCTCGCACGAGATGCTCCTCGCAGAAGAAATCCTCTACACGGCGAACGAGTGGTGGATCTTCGCCGGGCTGCTCGTCCTGATGCTGGTCGCGACGGAGATCGGGTCCTGGATGGGCCGGAGAATCCGCGCCCGCCTCGGCGATCACGCGGTGTCGCAGATCACGACGATCGAAGGCGGTGTGCTGGGCCTGCTCGCGCTGCTGCTGGCGTTCACGTTCTCGATGTCGGTGGCGCGCTACGACTCGCGGCGCGAGCTCGTCGTGAAAGAGGCGAACGCGATCGGGACCGCGGCGCTGCGCGCGCAGCTCCTCCCGGAGCCCGCGCGCGGCGACGCCGCGGCGCTGTTCCGGCAGTACGTCGCGTCGCGCATCGAGCTCGCGCATGCCGCGGGCGACGTGAACCGCTGGCAGGCGTCGATGATCACGACCGAGCGGCTCCAGCAGCAGCTCTGGGCGGTCGCTTCGAGCAGCCTGCGGAGCGAGCCTCAGAACCTCGGACTCTCGCTGCTCGTCGCTTCGATGAACGAGGTGATCGACGTGCACGGCGAACGCCTCGCGGCGCACCGCAACCACGTTCCCGAGGTCATCCTTCGCCTCGAGATGCTGGTCGCGATCTTCGCGACCGGGCTCGTCGGCTACGGCTCGGGAGTCGGCGGGCTGCGGAACCGGATCTCGACCACGATGCTCGCGGTCGTGATCCCGGCGGTCATCCTCCTGATCATCGACCTCGACCGGCCGGGTCACGGGATGATCCGCGTGAGTCAGGCCGCGATCGAGGAGCTGCGGCAAAGCCTCGAGACCGCGTCGCCGGCGCCCTAGACTCGGAGAGCAGGCGACGGGCCGCGCGGCCCGTCTGGCAGGCCCGCGCGCGTTCGTGCAACGTCCGCCGGCGTGCGGATCGTGGTGCTCGACGGCGCGACCCTCAATCCGGGGGACCTCGACTGGTCGCCGCTCGAGGCGCTCGGCGATTGCGAGATCCACGACCGCACCGCCGCCGCGCAGCTCGCCGGCCGCGCGCAGAACGCCGAGGCGCTCCTCGTCAACAAGGTCGCGCTCCCCGCAGAGGTGCTCCGTGCGCTGCCGTCGCTGCGCTACGTCGGAGTCCTCGCGACGGGCGTCGACCGCATCGACGTCGCCGCCGCGCGCGAGCGCGGCATCGTCGTGACGAACGTTCCGGCGTACGGGACCGAGTCCGTCGCGCAGGCCGTCTTCGCGCTGCTGCTCGAGCTCGTGTGCCACACGGGCCGGCACGCCGCCGGCGTTCGGGACGGGCGCTGGAGCCGGAGCGACGACTTCTGCTACTGGGACGCGCCCCTCGTCGAGCTCTCCGGCCGCGTTCTCGGTGTCGTCGGCTTCGGCGCGATCGGCCGGGCGGTGGCGCGCATCGCGGGCGGCTTCGGGATGCGCGTCGTCGCGTGCGACCTGCGCGGCGGGGCGGGGCCGTCGCCGGACGGCACGCCCCGTCTTCCGCTCGACGAGCTTCTCGCGACGAGCGACGTCGTCTCGCTCCATCTGCCGCTCACGCCCGAGACCCGCGGCCTGCTCGGGGCGCAGCGCCTTGCACGGATGAAGCCGGGCGCAGTTCTCATCAACACCGCGCGCGGCGGTCTCGTCGATTCCGAGGCGCTCGCCGCCGCGCTGCGCGCAGGCCGCCTCGGCGGGGCCGGGCTCGACGTCCTCGACGCCGAGCCGCCTCCCGCGGATCACCCGCTGCTCGCGGCGCCGCGCTGCATCGTGACGCCGCACGTCGCATGGGCGACGACGGCGGCCCGGCAGCGCCTGCTCGATGCCGTCGTCGAGAACCTGCGCGCGTGGCTCGCGGGAAGCCCGCGAAACGTGGTTCGCTGACCGGCGCCGCCGTCAGGCGGAGCGCTTCGAGAGCGCGTCGCGCACGGCGCTTGCGAACGCTTCGGGCGACGCCGGCTTGCCGAGCACGCTGCGGATGCCCGCGGTCGCGAGGGCCTCGGCGCGCGCCGCATCGCCGTACGCCGAGACGAGCAGGACGGCGAGGTCGGGCCGGATGCGGTGGACCTCGCGCGCGAGATCGACTCCGGTGAGGTGCGGCATGATCTGATCGGTCACCAGGAGGTCGAACTCTCCCGGCCGCTGCCGGAACGCTTCGAGGGCGCGCTGCGCGTCGCTGAAGACCGTCGGCCGGTAGCCGAGCTCTTCGAGCCGCCGCCTCCCGAGCTCGGCGAGCGCGCGTTCGTCGTCGACCAGCAGCACGCGCTCGCCGCTTCCGCGCGCGATTTCGCACGGGGCGGCTGCGCCGCGTTCGCGCGCCGGCACCTGCCGCGGAAGGTAGGCGCGGACCGGCGCTTCCTCGCCGGGCGCGCTCTCGATCGGCATCGTCCCGCCATCCTCGCGGACGCTGTCGCCCGGCTGCACGCCTGCCGGGCCGCCCGCAGGCTGGCCGCCCAGCGCGAGCAGGCTCGCGACGAGGTCCGACGCACGCCCCGCGGCGCGAAGGATCTGCTCGACGTCGCTGCGAAGCTCCGTGCCCTCGCCCGCCTGCTCGAGCGCCAGCTCGGCATAGCCGGCGAGGGCCCCGAGGATGTTGTTGAAGTCGTGCGCGACGCCGCGCGCGAGCGTTCCGACCGCTTCGAGCTCCTTCGCGCGCTGCAGGCGCGCTTCGATCCGTTCGCGGTCGGCCTCGGCCTTCGTCTCGTCGGTCAAGTCGACGAGCGCTCCGACGATGCCGACGACGGCGCCGGACGCATCGCGCAGCGGCGCGCCGAGGCCGCGCACCCAGCGCTCCTCTCCGCTCGGGCGAACGATGGGGTAGCGAAGCTCGAACGGGCGCTCCTCGCGGATCAGCGCGTCCATCGCGCTCCCGACGAGCTGCGCATGGTCCGCTCGGATGAAACGCTCGATGAACGCGTCCGGAGCGATCGTCTCCTTCGTCGGGGGAAGTCCGAGGATGTGGTAGACCTCGTCCGACCAGTAGGCGTCTCCCGTGTACGGCACGCGGATCTCGAAGCTGCCCACGTGCGCGAGGGCCTGCGCGGTCCTCAGGTTCGTCTCGCTGCGCTGCAGCGACTGCTGGGCCCGCGCGCGATCCGTGACGTCGCGCGCGACCGACACCGCGCGGATCACGCGGCCGTCCGCATCCGTGACCGGCGACCGCACGGTGTGGAAGATGCGGCGCTCGCCGTCGGCGCGTTGGAGGCTCTCGCGGGGAAGATCGACGGCCATTCCGGTCTCGACCACGACCTCGTGGTCGCGAAGCTCGCCGAGCAGCGCCGGGCACGTGACTCCGTCCAGAGAGAAGCTGCCCGCGACCGACGCCGCGTCCCTGCCGAAGAAGTCGAGGGCTGCGCGGTTCGCCCAGAGGATGCGCGCATCGTGGTTCCGCAGCACGAGGAGGTCGGGGACGGCGTCGAGGATCTGCTGGTAGAGCCGCTCGGTGCGCTCCGCGCTGCGCTCGGCGCTGCTCCGATCGGAGTCGTCGAGGACGAAGACCGCGTGCTCGTCGCGGTCGGTCGCGGACTGAACGCCCGCGAGCACGACCCGAACCCGGGATCCGTCGCGGCGGAAGTATTCCTTCACGTACGAGCCGGAGGTCCCCGTACGCCGCATCGCCTCGACCGCTGCGAGGTCGCGCTCCGCGTACTCCAGCGGCGTAATCTCCTTCCAGTTGAGGCCGGCGCCGAGGAGCTCGGGCCGGTGGTAGCCGAGCAGGCTCGCGAAGGCCTCGTTGGCGTCGAGGATCCGGCCCTCCGAGTCTCCGACCGCGAAGCCGATGAGCAGCGTCTCCATGAGGCCGCGCAGGACCGAGAGCCCGCGGCGTGCGTTCTCCGGCTCGTCGCCGGATGCGGCGGGCGGCGCCCCGATCCCAGCCGCCGTCTCGAGCTCGGCGAGCCGCTCGCGAAGCGCGCGGATCTGCGCGAGTCGCTCGGTCCCCGACCGCCTCTCGACCGTCATCCGAACACTCCCTGGCAGCGCTCGCGCCCGGGCCCGGCCGCTCGCGCAGCGCTCTGCGGTGTCGGCCGCCCGAGCTCGCCCGCGCCGGCGCGGCGGGTCCAGATTCGCCCATGCGCCGGCCGCGCGCCCGCTCCGGCTCGTCTACCCTCGCGCCCACGATGAGGCTCCTCGGGCTCGCGGCCGTCGTTGCGCTGGTGGTCGCGGGCGTGGCCGCCGAGCGCTGGCTCTCGAGCGACTGGCTCCGGACGGATCTCGAGCGGGCGGTTCGGCGCGTTCGCGAGCGGAGCGACGCCGACGGCCTCGAGCTGGTGCGGATGGGGCCGCCTCACGTCGCAGCGGCGTCGCCGGGAGAGCGCGTGCGCGCCGCGCTCGACGTCGGCACCGCGCGAGAGGTCGCCGTCGCCGCTGCGTGCGACGCGGATTGCAACGATCTCGCGCTGCGACTGTTCGGCCCCGACGGCGCCGAGCTCGCACACGACGCTGCGGGGGACGCCGTTCCGGTCGTCTCGGCCACGCTCGATCGGCCCGGCGCGGTCGAGCTCGAAGTCTCGATGCACGGGTGCAGAGCCCGGCAGTGCGGCTACGCGTGGCAGCTCCTTCGCGCCGAGCCTCGAGAGGCGCAGTCCGACGCGGGAGGGTCGGGCACCTGCTTCGCCGTCGGCCCGTCGGGGCTGGTGCTGACGGCGCGGCACGTCGTCGCGGATGCGCGCGAGATCGACGTGCGCTTCGCGGGCGGCGATGCCCGGCCCGCGCGCGTCGAGGCGTCCGACGAGGCGTCCGATCTCGCGCTGCTCCGCGTGGCGTCGACGGCGCCCGAGTATCTGAGCCTCTCGGCGCCCGGCAGCGTACGGCTCGGCGAGCCCGTCTTCACGATCGGCTTCCCGGCCGTCGACGTCCTCGGCGACGAGCCGAAGTACAACGACGGTACCGTGAGCGCGCTCTCGGCGTCGGGGCCGGGGCCGCCGACGCTCCAGCTCTCGATCCCCGTGCAGCCGGGAAGCTCCGGCGGCCCGGTCGTGAACGATCGGGGAGAGGTCGTCGGAATCGTCGAGTCCGTGGCCGACGCGAGCTTCTTCGGAGACGGCTCGGGCCTCGTTCCGCAGAGCCTCTCGTGGGCGGTGAAGGCCGAGACCGCGCGCGAGCTCGTTCCGCCTGCTGCGCCGCGGTCGCCGGCCGAGTCGCGCGCCGACGCCATCGCGCGCGTGCTGCGGGCGGTGTGTCTCGTCGAGACGCGCTGACGCTCACGCGCTCTGCCGCAGGCCGGCGGTGCGGCGCGAGCGGCGTGCAGCCGGCGGCGAGAAGGCCGGCGGCGGGCGGGGTCGCCGGCGCGCCGCGCCCGGCGGCGCCCGGATTGCGCTCGCCGCGCCGAGCATCGATGCTCCGCCGCGACCGGCGCGCGAGCCGGTCGCGGGAGGAGCCGGCGTGCGCGTGATCGCGGTGACGGGGTCGGCATCGGGCATCGGAGCGGCAGTCCGCCGGGCGCTCACCGAGGCCGGCGACCGCGTGATCGGCGTCGATCTGCGCGACGCGGAGGTCGAGGCCGATCTCTCGCACGCGGCGGGCCGCGAGAGAGCCGTCGCCGGCGTCGAGCGTGCCTGCGGATCGACACTCGATGGTGTCGTCGTGTGCGCCGGACTGGGGCCGCAGGTGCCGGACCCGGCGGCGATCGTTTCCGTCAACTACTTCGGCGCTGCCGTGCTGCTCGACGCGCTGCGCCCGGTGCTCGCGCGCTCGGCCCGGCGCGCGGCGGTCGCAGTGGCTTCGAACTCCGCCGCGCTCGTGGCGTCGGCCCCGAACCCGCTCGCCGACGCATGTCTTCGGGGCGACGAGCCGCAGGCCCGCAGCCTCGCCGCGCAGGGAGACGGCTTCGGCGCGTACGCCGGCTCGAAGCTCGCCCTGGCTCGCTTCGTGCGGCGGCGCGCCGTCTCGGCAGAATGGGCAGGGGCGGGGATTCGACTCAACGCCGTCGCGCCCGGTGCGGTTCGCACGCCGCTGCTCGACGCCGGCCTCGCGCACGAGCAGCTCGGCCCCGCGATCCGCGCCTTCCCGATCCCGCTCGGCGGCTTCGGCGAGGCCGCCCAGATCGCGTCCGCGATCGCCTTCCTGCTCTCGGACGCCGCTTCGTTCTGCTGCGGGTCCGTGCTCTTCGTCGACGGCGGCTCGGACGCGCTCGCGCGCCCCGGGTCGTTCTGAGCAGGCGGCGCCCCTTGCGATCCTGCGTTCTGACTCCGGTCGCCGGCCGACCGGGGTGAACGAGACGGAGCGTGCGACCCGACGGCCCGCAGACGATCGACTGGACCGAGGGCGGCCTTCGACGGACGATCGAGGTCGACGGCGACGGCCGCGCGCAGACCACCCGCGTCGAGCATCTCGGCCGGCCGCTGCTCGCGGCGGGCTGGTCCGCCCTCGCGGTGGGGTGGCGAGTGGTCGCAGGCGACGCGGTGCTGCACGGCGCCTCGGGCGACGTCGCGCTGGTTCGCAGCGAGCGGCGCAGCGCGTCGGAGCTCGTTCTCGCGCACCGTGCGCGAAGCGCGCCGATCGACATCGACCTGCACGTCCGCTCGTTCGGCGACGCTCCGGCCCAGCTCCAGTGGCTCGAGATCCGGAACCGCGGAGACCGCCCGATCATCGTCTCCGACGTCCAGCCGCTCGAGCTCGCGCTCGCGCCCGCCGCGCTGGAGCGCGTCGAGGCGTATCGCGATTTCTGCTCGGTGCGCGCGCATCCCGATCACTACGGCGCAATGGACGATTTCGCGATCCGACTCGACGACCCGGAGCAGGCGCGCGGCGTCTTCCTGCTCAACCTCGCTCCCGGCCTCGTTCGGCGCACGATCGTCTTCACGGGCTACACGCCGATCTCGACGCTCGGCTACGACACGGCGCGCTTTCCTCTCGAGCGAGAGCTCTCTCCCGGCGCGTCGTTCGTGACCGACCCCGCGGGCTTCCTCGCGTACGACCGTGATCCGCACGGAGCGCTCCGCGCCTTCGCTGCGAAGCACCTCGCCGCGCGGTCGCTCGATGCTCCGCCGGTCCTCTACAACACGTGGCAGCCCTTTGCGCTCGCGATCGACGAGCCGCTGCTCGCCGAGCTCGCGGGTCGCGCGGCCGGTCTCGGCTTCGAAGTCTTCTCGGTGGACGACGGCTGGCAGGAGCGGCAGGGCCTGTGGCGCGAGCACCCGGAAAAGCTTCCGCGCGGGCTCACGCCGATCGCCGAGCGCGCGCGAGCGGGCGGGATGCGCTTTGGCCTGTGGGTGGGTCTCGCCGTGCAGCACGAGGCGAACGACGTCGTTCGCGAGCACCCGGAGTGGCTGGCGCGCGAGGCCGACGGCTCGCCGCGCTGGACGAACACCGCGCAGGGCCGCGTTCCGTTCTTCTGCCTCGCGACGCCGTACGCCGACTGGATCGCCGAAGAGATCGCCGCGGTGATTCGCCGCCTCGGCGTCTCGTACCTGAAGGTCGACCTCACGACCGTCGTGCAGATCTACGGCGAGCGCGCCGGGTGCTTCGCTGCCGATCACGGCCACCGCTCGCCCGGCGACTTCGCGCTCGCGGTCTATCGCGCGATCGGCCGGATCGCCGACCGCTGGCGGCGCGAGCGCCCGGACCTCATCGTCGATCTCACGTACGAGCTGTGGGGCGGGCATCACGCCGTCGACTACGCGCTGCTGCGTGCGGGAGACGCCGTCTGGATCTCGAACGTGCTCGATGCGGCGGGCCTCGGCGCCCCGTACGCCGCGCGGCGGATCGCCGCCGCCCGCGCGCGCTGCGTTCCGCCCGAGCGCCTGCTCGTCGGGAACCTGCGCGCCGACGGTCCCGATCCCGTCGCCAGCGCGGTCTCGGCGCTCGCGTCGTTTCCGCTGCTCCTCGGCGACCTGCGCGCCGTCGATCCGCACGCGGCGCCGCGGCTGCGCGCGGTGTTCGACGCCTATCGCCGCGCTCGCGACGGGCGCGGCGTCGGAACCTTCACAGCGCTCGAGTCGGATCGCGGCGGCCTTCTCGCGTGGGACGGCTTCTATCGCGGCGACGCTGCGGGCAGCGGCCTCGTCGCGCTCTTCCGCAACCGCTCGCGCGAGGCGCGCGTGCGGCTACCGCTCCCGCTCTTGGCGCGCGGCCCGCTCGCGCTGCGCGACGTCTTCACCGGCGAGCGACTCCGCGCCGGAGCACAGAGCGCGGAGCTCTCGCTTCCCGCGGGCGCAGGAGCCGCGCCGTTCGCGCTGTTCGAGGTCTCTCCCGCGTAGCGTCGCCCGGCGGGCGGCGCCGCGGCGAAGGCGCCTCACCCGAGCCCGAGCGGATCGGTGCGGATCTCGGCGTACACGCCGAAGTGATCGGTCGGCCAGACACCGTCCTGCTCGTCGTCGCAGACCACGCGGCAGGCGTCGATCCGGCCGACGCCGCTCGGCTGCGGGTACCCCGCGAGCACGTAGTCGATGCGGCGGTCGGGCTCGATGGCGGCGCGCGCGTAAGCGTTCCGGTTCGACCACGTGTGGCCGGGCCCGCCGTCGCCCGCGAAGCGCCACGCGTCGTAGAACAGGACGCTTCGCCCGCCGAGCGACTGCAATCCCGTGAGGTAGCGGATCTCGGCCGAATCGGGCTCCGCGTTGAGGTCGCCCGCGATCACCGGAGGAAGATCGAGCGCCGGACGCCGCTCGCGCGCGAAGTCGGCGAGCGCGACGACCTGCCGCTCGCGCACCCAGCCGTGGTGCAGCTTCCAGTTGAGGTGCGTGCAGGTGAAGCCGAGAAGGCCCCAGGGCGTCTCGATCGTCACCGAGAGTGCAACGCGCCGCTCGTGATCGTCGTCCGCCGCGGGCAGGCGGAGCTCGGCCCGGTCGCGGATCGGGAAGCGCGAGGCGACCGCGTTGCCGAAGCCGATCGCCGGGTCGCGCCAGAACCGCGTCGCCGGCGCGAACGCGAGGTGGAAGCCGCGGTCGCCGAGGAGCTCGGCGAGCTGGTCCCGGCCCGGCCCCTGCAGCACCTCCTGCAATGCGACCACGTCGGGATCGAGGCGATCGAGCCACTGGCGAATTCGCGCACGGCGGCGCTCCCACGGGCCCTGGTCGTGCCAGACGTTGAGCGTGAGGAGCTTGAGGGGCATGCGGGCTCTCCGGGTCGTCGCTGCGCAGACGCTACCACCCGCGCGCTGCTCGACCCCTCGCGGACGCCGGCTCTCCTCGGCACGAACCGGAGCTCGCCGTCCCGCCTGGCGACGCGCGCTGCTTGACCCTTCACGGACGCCGGCCCTACCGTTTCGCCTCACCGCGCCGTGCGGCGCGAAGGAGGCCTTCGACGCAGCGCCCCGCCGCAGCAACGCCTGCCGACGGAGCGCAGGGCCGGGCGGCATGAGCGCGCAGCTTCTCGCCGGAACGGCGCGCGTCGCGCTTCCGCTCGCGCTCGGCACCCCGCTCATGGGCTACGCGCTGCGCGAGGGCGGCGCGAGCGGCGTGCTCGATCCGCTCTTCGCGCGCGCCGTCTACCTGCGCGGCGCGAGCGACGTGCTGCTCGTCTCGCTCGACCTGTGCCTCGTCGCGCCTTCGCAGGCCGCGGAGGTCCGCGCGCGGATCGCGGTGCGCTCCGGTGTTCCGGGCGAGCGCATCTGCGTCGCGTGCATCCACACGCACGCGGGCCCCGACACCGGCATGGGCGCGCTCGTCGCGGGAGGCCCGGCCCCCGCGCACGTCGCGCCGCTGCTCGATGCGGCGGTCGAGGCCGGGGTGCGAGCGGTGGCGGCCGCCGAGCCCGCGCGGCTCGGGAACGGCGCAGCGCAGGCCTCGATCGGGCGCAACCGGCGGGTCGAGGGCGGGCCGGTCGATCGCGCGCTGCGGATCGTTCGCGTCGACCGCCGGGACGGCGCGCCGCTCGCGGTGCTCTGGCTGCACGGCTGCCATCCGACCGTGCTCGGTCACGACCATCTCGCGTTCTCGGCGGACTGGCCGGGCGCCGCGAACGCCGCGATCGAGGCCGCCGCTCCCGGCGCGCTCGCGGTCTTCGTGCTGTCGGCGCACGCCGACGTCGACCCGCGAACGCGCGGGCTCCAGGACCTCACGCGTGCGAACCGCAGCGCCGGCGAGAGCGCCGAGACGATGCGCGCGATCGGCCGCGAG
>JAYRMX010000257.1:0-2269 GCA_041912475.1 Myxococcota bacterium | reverse complement strand
CGTCTCACGCGCGCCGGCGCGAAAATGCGCCCGTTCTACCGCGTCTTCGCCATCGACGAGCGTGACAAGCGCGACGGGCGAGCGCTCGAGTTCCTCGGGACGTACGACCCGAAGACGAAGCCGCCGCTCGTCACGCTCGACGTCGCGCACGTCGACGCGTGGGTCGCGAAGGGAGCTCAGCTCTCCGAGACCGTTCGCGCGCTGCTCGGCCAGGCGCGCGCGGCGGCGAAGAGCAGCGCGGCCTAGCCCATGGCGGAGCAGGGAAGCGCAGCGGAGCTGGTCGAGTTCATGGCGAAGGCGCTCGTCTCCGACCCGTCGGCGGTATCGGTGCGAGTGCTCGCCGGCGAGTCCGTCGTCGAGCTCGAGACGTCGGAGGCGGATCGCGGCCGCGTGATCGGCCGTCAGGGACGCGTAGCGAAGGCGATGCGCGCCGTGCTGGCTGCTTCCCGCGCGGGGGCATCCTGGCGGCTCGAGATCATCGACTAGGAGGGCCCGTCGTGCTCGGCCGTGTCCTCGGAGCCCACGGGCTCCGCGGCATGGTGCGGGTCAAGTGGCTCGGGGACGGGCCGGAGAACCTGATCGAGGCGCGCGAGCTTCGGCTCGGCCGCAGCCCCGACGGCGCGGGCGCGCGGGCCTACGAGGTGCGCAGCCACCTGCCGGGAAGGCCCGGCGAGGTGCGGCTCGAGCTCGCAGGCGTCGCGGACCGCGACGCGGCCGAGCGCCTCAAGGGCTGCTGGATCCTCGGCGATCCCGCGGATCTTCCGGCGCTCCCTCCGGGAGAGCATTACTGGTTCGAGCTGGTCGGCTGCCGGGTAGAGGCCCGCGACGGCCGCAGCATCGGAAGCGTGAAGGAGATCTGGGAGACCGGGGCGCACGACGTCCTGGTGATCGAGGTGCCCGACGGGCGGCGGGTGCTCCTGCCGGCGGCCGGCGCGTTCTTGCACGAGATCGACGTGGCGGGACGAAGGCTCGTGGTCGAGGAGATCCCCGGCCTGCTCGACCCCGCGTGAAGGATGGCGATGCTCCGGATCGACGTGGTGACGATCTTCCCGGAGCTCTTCGACGCCTTCCTCCGTACGTCGATCGTCGGGATCGCGCGCGAGGCCGGAGCGCTCGAGGTCACGACGCACGACCTGCGCGGCTTCACGATCGACCGACACCGGTCGGTGGATGATGCGCCGTACGGCGGCGGCCCGGGGATGGTGATGAAGCCCGAGCCGCTGGTCGAGGCGATCGAGGCGCTGGCGGGCACGAAGGGCGCGGAGCGAGAGGCACGGGTGCTGCTGCTCTCGCCGCAGGGAGAAAGGCTCGATCAGGCGCGCATCGCGCGGATGGCCGGCCAGCGGCATCTCGTGCTGGTGTGCGGACGTTACGAAGGGGTCGATCAGCGGGTGATCGACCTCGCAGTGGACGAGGAGATCTCGATCGGCGATTACGTGCTCTCCGGCGGTGAGGTGCCGGCCATGGCGGTGATCGAAGCCGTGGCGCGCCTGCTTCCCGGAGTGCTCGGCAACCCGGAGTCGGCCGGGTCGGACTCCTTCGAGCAGGGCCTGCTCGAAGGGCCGCAGTACACTCGGCCCGCGGTCTTCCGCGGGCGGGCCGTGCCCGACGTCCTGCTGTCGGGGAACCATGCGGCGGTGGCCCGCTGGCGCTCGGAGCAGGCCCGAGAGACGACGCGACGCCGCCGGCCGGATCTGCTCCGGCGGGCCGGAAAGGAAGGGGAAGAGCGATGAGGACGATGGACGCGATCGAGCAGGGCGCGCTGCGCAGAGACCTGCCCCCGTTCCGCTCCGGCGACACCGTGAAGGTGCACGTCAAGGTGAAGGAAGGCGAGAAGGAGCGGATCCAGATGTTCGAGGGCGTCGTGATCCGCCGCCGCCGCGGCGGCGCAGCGGCGACGTTCACGGTGCGAAAGATCTCCTACGGCGTCGGCGTCGAGCGCATCTTCCCCGTCGAGTCGCCGACGGTCGAGAAGGTCGAGATCAAGAGCCGCGGCCACGTTCGCCGCTCGCGCCTCTACTTCCTTCGCGACCTGCGCGGCAAGAAGGCGCGCCTGCGCTCGAAGCTCCGCGACCTCTCGGGCCTCGTCGCGCCCGACCAGGCCGAAGCGGGCACCGCCGCCGCGGCGCCCGCCGAGCTCGCCGCTCCGCCGGAGCCGACGACCGAGGCTTGACGCAAGGCCGCGAAGCGGCCGCGCAGTGAGCGGAGCGAGCGAAGGCCGCTGCCGGCGAGCGGAGCGAGCCGATGCGGCTGAGGTGGCCGCGAAGCG
>JAYRMX010000256.1:0-12966 GCA_041912475.1 Myxococcota bacterium | reverse complement strand
CGGGCCGGCCTGCAGCCGGAAGGGAGCGTGAGATTGCTGTCCGACCGAGTCCGTACGACTGCGAGCCTCACAATGGGCTTCGAGCTCGACGCGCAGAGTGCAGCGTACGACTCCTCTCGGATTCCCACGTGCACCGAGCTCGCTTCGAACCGGAGCTCCTCTCGAGTGCGAATGGAAGCGTGGTCAGGACAGCAGCCCCCGGCTCCGCGACGGCCGCCAAGTCGGCCTTGAGACTTGACAGGGGAGGACCTTCTCATGGAAGTGAGGCCGTCTGCGGCCGAACGAAGGCCGCTGCCGGCGAGCGCAAGCGAGCCGATGCGGCTCAAGTCTGAAAGATCGTCTCGTCGGGAAGGCGAATCGCGGTGAGCGGCCCGCCGAAGGTCGCGCCCGTGTCGATCCCGATGCTGAACGGCAGGTTCCAGCGCACCTCGCGGTCGGGCGCCGGCGTGTGGCCGTACACGACCGTGCGGCCGAGCCGGTGCGGCTGATCCCAGGTGTCGCGCCGCCACAGCAGGTCGTCGGGCCGCGCGCGGCGCAGCGCGAAGTCGACGTCGCTCTCGGCGAGCTGCGCCGGAGCGAGTCCGGCGTGGACGAAGAGGTAGTCGCCTTCGAGGTGCCAGAGCCGCAGCGAGCGGAAGAACTGCTCGTGCGCGGCCGGCAGCCGAAAGCCCGCCACGGACGGCTCGCCCGCGTCGAAGTAGCCGTAGCTCGCGAGCGTTCGCGCGCCTCCGTTCGAGAGGAAGGCCTCGCCCGCGAAGTAGCTCCTCCCGCGCCAGCCGAGAAAGTCGAGGAACATCGACTCGTGGTTTCCGAGGAGAAAGACGCACGACACCTCGCGCGAGAGCGCAACGAGCCGCTCGATGACGCCGCGCGAGTCGGGGCCGCGGTCGATGTAGTCGCCGGAGAAGACCAGGCGGTCGCCCGGGCGAAGCGGAAGCGCTCCGAGCAGCTTCTCGAGCTTCTCGATCTCGCCGTGGATGTCCCCGATCGCGTACAGCACCCGGGCCCGCCCTCCGCCGCGCGCGGGGCCGCCCGGTCGTACAGGCCGCCCCGGGGCCTTATCGGTCCGACCCCGCGGACCCTGACCCCGCCCCGCCCTTCGCCGCGAGCTGGCCGCACGCAGCGTCGATGTCGGCGCCGCGGCTGCGGCGCAGCGTCACCGTCATGCCGCCCCGGGCGAGGACGCCGAGGAAGCGGTCGATCGCCCCGGCGTCCGGGGCGAGGTAGGCCGATCCGGGGTGCGGGTTCACGGGGATGACGTTCACCTTCGACGGCAGCCCGCGCAGCAGCGCGAGCAGCCGCTCGGCGTCCTCCGGCGCGTCGTTCACGCCCCCCAGGAGCGTGTACTCGAAGAAGACGGGACGCCGCGGCGAGATCGCCTCGAGGCTCCTCAGCTCGCCGAGCAGGGCCGCGAGCGGGAAGCGGCGGTTCAGCGGAACGAGCGCGTCGCGCAGCGCGTCGGTCGTCGCGTGCAGCGAGACCGCGAGGTTCACGGGTGCGCCCTCGAGGAGCGGCCGGATCTGCGGCACGAGGCCGGCCGTCGACACCGTGATGCGTCGGCCTGCGAGCGCGAACGCGCGCGGGTGAACCAGGACGCGGATCGCGCGCAGCACCGCCGGGAGGTTGAGGAGAGGCTCTCCCATCCCCATGAAGACCACGTTCGTGATGCGCTCGCCGGCGCCGAGCGCCTCTCGCATGCGGCAGACCTGATCGAGGATCTCCGCGGTCGTGAGGTTGCGGGTGAAGCCCAGCTTGCCGGTCGCGCAGAACGAGCACGCGAGCGGACAGCCCACCTGCGTCGAAAGGCAAAGCGTCACTCGATCGTCGTCGGGGATCAGCACCGACTCGACGAGCGCGCCGTCCGCCGCACGGAGCACGGCCTTGCGGGTGCCGTCGGCCGAGCGGCGGAGCTCGGCGGTCTCGAGCGCCCGCGTCGTCCACTCGGCGGCGAGCCGCTCGCGCAGGTCGAGCGCGAGGTCGGTCATCTCGCGCGGATCGTCGACGCCCCGCGCGTAGAGCCACGCGAGGATCTGGTCCGCGCGGTATGCCGCGACGCCCCCCGCCGCGAGGCGCTCGCGAAGGCGGGGCGGATCGAGGTCCTTGAGGTTGGGAAGCGTCCCGGACATCGCGGCCGTCACGACGCGCGCCGTCGATAGCGCCAGAAGTGCATCGGGCGGCCCTCGGCGCGCCACTCGATCTCGTACGCGGTCGCACGCCGCCCGGGAACGTCGCGCAGGAACGGCGCAGGCGCGTAGGCGTTCTCGAGCAGCGGCTCCGCGCCGAGCGCGGCGTCGATCGCCTCGGCGTAGCCCTCGTGGTCGGTCGCGACGTGGAGCGATCCGCCGGGAGCGAGCCGCTCGGCGAGCGCGTGAACCAGCGCGGGCTGGAGCAGCCGGCGGCGGTGATGGCGCTTCTTGGGCCACGGATCGGGGAAGTTGATCCAGAAGTCCTGGACCGACGCGGGCGCGAGCAGCTCCTGGACCACGACCTCGCCGGTGCAGTCGAGCAGGCGAACGTTCGCGATCCCGGCCCGCGCGAGACGCCGGGCCATCTTGAGAACGCGCTTCGTCGAGTACTCGACGCCGACGTGCGGCGTCGCGGGCGCCGCGAGCGCGAGGTCGATCAGGAACTCGCCGCGCCCGAAGCCGATCTCGACGACGAGCGGCCGCGCGGCGTCGGCGTCGCCGCCGAAGATCGCCGCCCAGCCCTTGGCGCGGACGTCCTGCTCGCCGACCCGCCGGTCGACGCCGGGGATGTCGTGCTTGAGCGAGCGCGACACGGCTAGACGCCTCCGCGCAGCCAGCGAACGAGCGCGACCCCGGCCACTGCGCGCAGGCCGGCAAAGCGCGGGAGCCGGGGATGGACGTCGACGAGCACGCGCTCGGCGGCGCCGATGCCGGCCCGCCGCACCGCTTCGGCGAGCGCCTCGAGCGGGCCGCCGATCGCGTCGACGAGTCCGAGCCCGCGGGCGCGCGCGCCGCTCCACACGCGCCCCTGCGCGACGCGATCGACCGCCTCGGGAGCGAGGCGCCGCCCCTCGGCAACGCGCGCAACGAAGGTCTCGTAGACGCCCTCCATCTGCGCGCGCAGCGCCGCGCGCTCTCCCGGCGTCATGCCGCGCGCTTCGCTCAGCAGGCCCGCGCGTGCGCCACGCTCGACCGCGTCCTTGCGCACGCCGAGACGCTCGTAGAGCCCTTCGAGATTCACCTTGCCGCCGACGACGCCGATCGATCCCGTGAGCGTTCCGGCCTCGGCGAGAACGCTCGATGCGGCCGTCGCGAGGTAGTAGCCGCCCGACGCCGCGACGTCGCCCATGCTCACGACGAGCGGCTTTTCACGCGCCAGCAGCGAGAGCTCGCGCCACAGCAGGTCCGACGCGAGGCCGTCGCCTCCGGGCGTGTCGAGCCGCAACACGACGCCGCGGACGCGCTCGTCCTCGCGCAGCCTCCGCACGAGCGCGCGCAGCGTCTCGGTCGCGATGCCGCGAAGCCCGCGGCCGCGCCGGATCATGCCGCGCGCGACGACGTACGCGACGTGCGGCGGCTCGCGCAGCAGCGGGAGCCACGAGGAGTCGGCCACGCGCCAGGCGTAATACGCGGCCGCCTCGACCGGCTTCTCGGCCGCCGCGGCCGCCACCTGACGGACCGCCTCGTCGAGCTCGTCGGGATAGAGCGTCGCGTCGACGAGGCCCGCCGCGCGCGCAGCGGGCGCCGTGAACAAGCCCTCGTCGATGAGCTCGCGGACGCGCTCGGGAGCGATTCCCCGGCCCTGCGCGAGGGCGCTCACCAGATCCTCGAACAGATCGTCGAGGAGCCGCTCCATCTCCTCGCGCTGCTCGGCAGACATCGACGTGCGCGTGAAGGTCTCGCCCGCGGTCTTGTGCGACCCGATGCGAACCACTTCGGCGTCGACGTCGAAGCGGCCGAGCAGGCCGCGCAGGAAGACGGCCTCCGCGCGCAGGCCCGTCGCGTGAACGCTCCCGCCCGGCGCGAGCCACAGCCGCGACGCCGCGCTGCCGACGTAGAGGTCTCCCGTCGACAGCGCCTCTGCGTAGGCGACGACGGGCTTTCCCGCGTCTCGCAGCGCCGCCAGCGCTCGCCGCAGCGCCTGTCGCCGGCTCCAGCCGCCGACGCCCCCCTCGAGCTCGACGAGAACGCCGCGCACCTGCGGGTCGCGCGCGGCGGTGTCGAGCGTCTGGAGCACCTCGAGCAGGCCGAGCGCGCCGCCGCGCGAGCGCAGCGGCCCGGCCTCGCGCTGCTCGCCGAGCGTGCGGCCGAGGCGAAGCCGCAGCCAGAAGCCGCCGCGGTGACCGGGCGCAGGGCGCAGGAGGACGCGCCGGCCCGCACGCCGCAGGTTCACGAGAGCGCGCCGCAGCGCGCTCGCGGGCCCCGGAAGCAGGCGCCTTCGGGCGCGTGCGCCCTGCGTGGCGCCCTCGGCGGGAGCGCTAGGGGAGCTCGGTTGCACGGGCGGGAGACTTCTTGCGCAGCGTCTCGATCAAGTGGCGGATGATCGAGAGCACCGAGCGGTCGAACGACTGGTTGTCGACGATCGGAACGTGGAAGCGCTCGGCGAGCTCGAGCAGATGGTCCTGGATGCGGAGGATCGCGTCGAGGTGCTCGAGGTAGCGGTGCGGCGGCCGGTTCGCTTCGTCCTTGCCGCGCGATTCGAAGCGGCTGCGAAAGACGGCGGGATCGAGCGTCGCCACCAGCAGGAAGACCACCTCGGCGCGGTTGCGGTACGCGTCCAGGTCGATGAGGCCCGGAACGACCGAAACGCCGTCGAGGATCACGCTCGCGCTCTCGGCGACCGCGCGGTCCATCATCGCGCGAACGCCGACCGAGACGATCTGCGCCTGGTCGCGGAAGCCCTCGACCACCGGATCGTCGGCCTTGCTGCCGCGAGCGAGCACCTTCCAGGCGTCGTACGACGAGGTGTGGATCGCGGGCACGAGCTCGGGCGACAGCATGATCCGCATCACCTGCCGGATCGCGTCCGTCGAGACGACGCGGTGGATGCCGAGCCGGTTCGCGACCTCGAGCGCGAGCGAGGTCTTGCCCGCCCCGGCCGGACCGCCGAGAAGCAGGATCACCGGCCGCTCGGGGTCCTGGTAGCGCCGCCACACGAGATAGCGCTCGGCGATCTGCGGGCCGGTGTGCGCCCGCAGCGTCTCGAACGCGACGCGCCGCAGCTCGCGCCGGTCGATACGCGCGACGCCGCGCTCGAGCAGGCCCCTCTCGATCTCGCGCGCCACGTCGAAGGCGTCGTTCGGGTCGATCGCCGCGGCGAGCAGCGACTGCGAAAGGATGCCCTTCGAGAACGGCGCCTCTCCGCCGGACCCGGTCACCACGATGCTGGTGGCGCGCGGCGGGCGCGGCTCCTCGCCGAGGGCGTCGGCGCCGAGGATCTCGCGCGCGGCGGCCGCGATCTCGCTCCGGCTCACGACCTGACGCCCGCGCAGCCTCCGGCGAAGCTCGTTCGCAGCGCGGTAGGCGTCGTCGAACGGAATGCCCCGCGACATCAGCGAGTGGACGAGGATCCCCCGCATGAAGGGGCGGCGGCCGGCTTCGTCCTCGACCAGGATGCGGCCGCTCTCGGCCGCGGTCTCCGGGCGCTCCGGCCCGGACTCGTCGGATTCCATTGCTCCAAGAGTAGCGGAAGCCCGGGACCGCACATTCCCGGTCCTTTTTTGTTGACATGCAGGCCGGCGCGAGCCTACGGTGGCGCACATGGTGGGGACTGGGAGGTCCATGCCGGGAAAGCCCCGTGCGCTCGCCGAGACCGCCGATCGGCTCTTCCGCTCGAGCGACGTCCAGCAGATCCTTCGCCTCTCGAGGCGACAGCTCCAGTACTGGGCGGACACCGACCTCGTTCGCCCCACCGTTCGCACGCGGGGAGGACATCACCGCTACACGCTCGAGGATCTCGTGGCCTTGAAGGCCGCGAAGCGGCTCATCGACGCTGGCGTTTCGGTGCAGCGCATCCGGAAGAGCATCCAGACGCTCCGAAGGATACTGCCCACCGTACGCCGGCCCCTCGCCGAGCTGGTGCTCGTCGCAACCGGGGACGTGGTGCTCGTGCTCCACGACGGCGCGGCCTTCGAGGCCGTGACCGGACAGGAATGGATCTTCGAGGTCGCGCGCTTCGAGCGCGAGATCCAGCGCTGGCGAGAGCAGCAGACGCTCGCCGGCACCCGGAAGCTGCGAGTCGCCCGTCCGGCAAGGACCATCGCGCGCTCCGCCTGAACCCGCTGCCCTGTTCCGATCGACGCGATGGTCGGCCCGGCCGGCTTCGCATCTCGCGTGAGCGGATCCGCTCATGAGATCGGGGGGCATTCCATGCGAACCATTGCCGTCGTGAACCAAAAGGGCGGCTGCGGCAAGACGACGACCGTCGTCAACCTGGCGGGCTGTCTCGCCGCCGACGGCGCCCGCGTGCTCGTCGTCGACCTCGACCCGCAGGCGCACGCGACGCTCGGCCTCGGCTGCGATCCCGAGGCCGTCGACGAGAGCCTGTACGAAGTCCTCGCCGACACGTGCGGCGCGGAATCGATCGATCGCGTGATCGTCCAGACCGAGTCCGGCGTCGACCTCGCACCTTCGGGAATCGTCCTCTCGGCCCTCGAGCAGCGGCTCGCGTCCGAGCGGCCGGAGACGCGAACGGCGCGGCTCGCAGGCGCGCTCGGCGGGCTCGGCCGGCCGTACGAGTACGTCCTGATCGACTGCCCGCCGAACGTGGGACTTCTCACCTTCAACGCCTTGCGCGCCGCCGGCGAGCTGATCGTCCCGCTCGAGACGAGCTACTACGCGATCCACGGCGTGCAGAAGCTGCTCGAGACGATCGGCCTGCTCGCCGAGCGCATCGGCCATGCGGTGCAGGTGAGAATCCTCCCAACGCTGTACGACGGACGCACGCGCTACGCGCGCGAGACCCTCGCCGAGATCCGCGGCCTCTTCGGCGATCTGTGCTTCGACACCGTGGTGCGCTCGAACGTCAAGCTCCGCGAGGCTGCTCGGCGCGGGCTCCCCGTCGGCCGTTACGCGCCGCAGTCGAACGGCGCGGCGGACTACGCGTCGCTCGCCGTCGAGCTCGCCGCGTCGGCGCCGCTCGCCGTCACGACGGCGAACGAGCCGGAACCCGTCGCCCCGCGGCAGATCGAGGTCTCCTTCCGCGACGGAGGCGCGCACGACGTCCGGATCGCGGGCGACTTCAACGGCTGGGTGCCCGACAAGGGGGTTCGAACGCGCATGGAAGCCGACGGCGAGAGGCGCGTGTGGACGAAGATCCTTGCGCTTCCGCCCGGACGCTATCAGTATCGCTACGTCGTGGACGGTGAGTGGCGCGAGGATCCCGAGAATCCCGACGCCGTTCCCGGTCCGGCGGGGGTGCGGAACTCGGTGCTGGTGGTGCGCTGACTTGGCTCGCGGGCTCGCGGACGTCCTCCACTACTTCATTCCCGAGGTGCCTCCGAAGGAGCGCGCCGGCGAGGCGCCGGCTGAAAGCCGCGTTCCGATCCTCGGCATACCGCTCGGCGACGGCGACGTCGTTCGCGCGGCGCTGGTCTGGAACCTCGGCATCGAGGTCTCGCGCCTCGGGTCGGGCGGCAGCATCGTCGCCCCGGCGACGGAAGACGCGCCGACGCTGTGGCCGGACCCGGGCCAGGGCCCGCTCGGTACCGAGCTGGTTCTCACCTTCGCCGAGGACCTCGGCGAGCTCGCGACGGCTGCGTTCGACGTCGCGCAGACGCGAAGCGAGCAATCGCTCGAAGGCGGCTTCGTGCTGGTGAGAGTTCCTCCCGCGTGGCTCGAGAAGGCCCCCGCCGCGCAGTCGTTCCTGCGGCACGTGCTGATCTTTGCCTCGCCGGACCGGCGCGATCTCGTGGAGGCTTACGCGCTCATCAAACGCTGTTTCGCGGCGGGCGCCGAGACCGTCGGCGTCACGATCCACGGCGTGCGCTCGGTCGGCGAAGCCGAGCAAGCCTTCCTGCGACTCGCGCGGGCCTCGGAGCGGCACCTCGGACGGCCGCTCCGGAGCTACGGCCTGCTCGCCGACGACCTCCACGTCTACCGCTCGATCGTGAGCCGGCGACCGATCGGCCTCACGCACCCGCACTCGCCGGCGGCACGAACGCTGCGCGACGTCGCGAAGCTCGTCTTCGCCGATCTGCGCGGAGGCGTCCTTGCCTGAGATCACGCTGGTCGCGCCGCCGGCGCGGCCGGATCTGCGCCGGGCCGTGCGCACGAGGCTCGCCGACCTCGGCCTCACACTGCGGGTGATCGCGGAGGACCTCCTCGGAGCGGACGGCGCGATCGACCTCGTCACGCTCGACCCCGAGGGCGGCGTCGTTCTCGTGCTGCTCGCCGACGACGGAGGCGACCTCGAGCTCGTCGGCCGTGCCCTCGCGCAGCGCGCCTGGGTCGAGCCGCGCCTTCGCGACTGGATGCAGCTCGCCCCGCGGCTCGGCATTGCCGCCGACGCCCCGGTTCGGGTGCTCCTTCTCGCGCCGGCCTTCGGCGCCGCCGCCCTCACGGCCGCGCAGGCGCTCGGGCCGGCGGTCGCCGATCTCGCGACCTACCGCTGCGTCCGCAACGGCGGTGCGGTCGAGGTCCTGCTCGAACGGCTCAGGGGACGGCCCCGGGCCGACCGCGCGAGTGCCGGCACGCTCTCGGCCTTCCGTAGCGGCCTCGGCGATGCCGACCTCAGCCTCACGCCCGAGGAGCGCAGCGACCTCGAATGAGCCCTGGGGGCTTCCCCCGAGGAAAATTCGTCACCCGCGGACATTTTTTGACACCTCCTCCTCTTGCCGGGTCACTCCCAAGCAGGGTGCCTCCGCGCTGGCGGCGGCAGCCCGGACTGGGAACCTGGGACCCGGAAGGGGGAATGCTGAATGGCTGCACCGGATCTGGCCGCAACGCCGCCGACGGATGAAGAGCTGGTCGAACGGTTGCGCGCGGGCGAGCGCGAGGCGTTCGAGACCCTCTACGATCGCTACCTGCCGCGCATCTATCAGTACGTCGACCGCCGCTTGCGGAACCGCGCCGACACCGAAGAGACTGTGCAGGAGGTCTTCTTCAACGTCTTCAACTCGATCGAGTCGTACCGCGGGGAGGCGCCCTTCGGCGCCTGGGTGTTCGGCCTCACGCGGCGAACGATCGCGGCGCGCTTCAAGAAGAAGCGCCACACGATGGTCCCCCTCGGAGAGGAAGACGGCGATGGCCTGGACCTGTTACTGACGATGGTCCGCCGCGAGCCCGACCCGCTCCAGGCCTACGAAGCCCGCGAGTGGGTGTCGCGCATGGACGTCGCGATGCGAAGCGAGCTCTCCGACGAGCAGCGAACGCTGTTCCACTTGCACCACTTACAGAACCACCCCATCCAGGAGATCGCGCGCACGCTGCGCAAGAGCGAGGACGCCATCAAGTCCAACCTCTACCGCGCGCGCAAGGTTCTGCTCGCCCGCTGAGACCGGCCGCGCTCCTTGCGATTTGCGCTTTCCTCGCCCCCGCGCGACGGGTGCGCGTGGCGGCCCGGGGCTGATACCCTCGCCGCATGGGCCGGCGCGGGACGGGGTGCGGAGCTTGAGCGGGCGACCCGCGTCGGGGCCCATCCCGGCAGAGCCCACGCTCTACGACGCTCCCGCGGGCGGCGCGGAGGTCCTCGCTGACCTGCACGGCCGGCGCTGCGCGGCCTGCGGCCACGTCTTCTTCCCGCCGCAGGACTACGGCTGCGAGGCGTGCGGCGCAGCCGGCGACCGGCTCGCGCCGCAGGACCTGCCCGGCCGCGGGGCGCTCGTCGCGTCGGCGCGCGTCCACCAGCATCCCCTCGCCCCGTTCACGGTCGGCACGGTGCTGCTCGATGCGGGTCCGGCCGTGACGGCGCTGATCGATGCACCGCCCGGAGGACTCGCCCCCGGCGCCCGCGTCCGCGCACGGCTCGTCCGCAGCGACGAGCGCGACGGCCGCGAGGTGATGGAGCTTCGCTTCGCCGCCGAGGAGAGCTGATGGGCGCCTGTCTCGGCGAGCTGCGCCCCGTGCGCGTAGCCGGCATCGGACTCCACCGCTACCAGCCTGCGAGCGAAGCGACGTTCGTGACGCTCGGGCTCACGGCCGTGCGTGCGGCGCTGGCCGACGCGGGAGTCGCGTGGAACGCCGTCGAAGCGGCCTACACCGGCACCGCGCTGCTCGGCTTCGCGCCGGGTCGAACGATGCTCCGCTACCTCGGTGCGACGGGCATTCCGATGGTCCAGGTCGAGAACGCGTCGGCGTCGGGCTCGACCGCGTTTCGCATGGCGTGCCTCGACGTCGCGACCGGCGTCTCCGACATCGCGATCGCGATCGGCGTCGACAAGCCGGCGCCCTTCCGGTTCGCTCCCGCCGCCGCCGGGCTTCGCGACCTCGTCGGCTCGCGGATCCTCCCCGTCACGCACTTCGCGCTCCTCGCCGACGAGTACATGCACCGCTACGGCGTCAAACCCGAGCAGCTCGCGCAGGTGGCGGTGAAGAACCACCGCAATGGCGCACGCAATCCGTTCGCGCATCGCCGGAAGGAGCGCACGCTCGAAGACGTCATGGCGGGCCCTGCCCTCGCGGGCGTCCTCACGCGCCTCCAGTGCTGCCCGATCGGCGAAGGCGCGTCGGCGGCGATCGTCGTCTCCGACGAGGCGATTCGCCGGCTCGGCATCGACCGCGCGCGATCGGTCCGCGTCCTCTCGTCGGTCCTCGCGTCCGAGCGCGTATACCCCGGCGCGGCGAACTGGGATGCGGAGCTCACGGCGGAAACCGCCGGGCGCGCGCTGCGCGAGGCGCGCGTCGCGCCGGCCGACCTCGACGTGATCGAGGTCCACGACGCCTTCAGCATCGAGGAGCCGCTCTATCTCGAAGCGATGGGCGTTTGCCGTGCGGGCGAGGCCGCGCACCTGCTCGCCGAAGGCGCGTGGGACATCGGCGGCCGCTGCGCGGTGAGCCCGTCCGGGGGCCTGCTCGCGATGGGGCATCCGATCGGCCCGACGGGCGTCGGACAGGTCGCCGAGATCGTCCGTCAGCTACGCGGCGAAGCCGGCGTGCGCCAGCAGCCGCGGGCACGCGTCGGCCTCGCGCACATGGTCGGCGTCGGCGCGGTGTGCGCGGTGCACGTGCTCGCGAGACAGGAGGATTGATTGTACGACGACGGCGCGTTCGACTCGGAATCGGGCGAGCCCCTCGATCCGTGGCTCGGCGACGAGTCGCCGGCGACGGATCTCGCCGGCGCCCGGCAGCAGCGCTTCGAGCTCACGAGCCGTGGCGATCGCGTTCCCGGCCGGCTGCTGCTGCCGGCTCCGGCCGGCGCGCCGCATCCGCTCGTTCTTCTCCAGCACGGCCTCGGCGGCTCGAAGGATGCGCCGTACGTCCTCGCCGCCGCGGGCCCGTGGGTGCGCGCCGGCGCCGCAGTGGCCGCGATCGACTTCCCGCTCCACGGCGAGCGCGCGAGCGCGAAGCTGCCGCCCGATCTGCTGCGCGGGTTCGTCGGCATCGCGGGTGCTCCGTCGACGCTGCTCCTCGGCCTCGTCCGGCAGGCGGTGACGGATCTGCGGCGAACGCTCGACGTGCTCGCCACCCATCCGCGCCTCGACGCGAGCCGCGTGGCGTACGCCGGATTCAGCATGGGAGCGATGCTCGGCGCGCTCTTCTGCGCCGCCGACGCGCGGCCCCGCGCCGCCGCGCTCGCCCTCGGCGGAGGCGGACTCGGCCCGGCCGAGATCGATCCGGCGCGCGTCATCGGCCGCTTCGCACCGCGCCCGGTCCTGTTCGTGAATGCGGAGCGCGACGAGATCATCCCCCGCGCAGCGGCCGAGACGCTCCACCGGGCGGCCGGCGAGCCGAAACAGATCGTGTGGTTCGACACGAATCACGCGGGGCTGCGCGGCGTCGCACTCAAGGCCATGTGGAGCTTCCTGCGGCCGCAGCTCGGGCTCTAGAACCGGCAACGCCTGCCGCAAGTCTGCTAGTCTTGGGGTTTTGCTCCCCCTCGAGGAGAACGAATGGACCGCCGCTTTCGCCTCGCCGCCATGGCGGCTCTCGCCACCGCCCTGTCCGTCGCCTGCTCGCCGCGCGACGCCACGCCCCAGGCGGGCAAGGCGCCGGTCGGAGCCTCCGACAGCGAGATCGTCGCCGAGATCGGCGGCAAGCCGGTCAGCGCACGCGAGCTCGACGAGTGGATCCGCGAGGACCTCTACCAGCGCGAGGTGGCGAACAAGGGAAAGACGGAGCTCTTCGAGCTCCGCAACGACGCGCTGCAGCGAATGATCGACGAGAAGCTGCTCGCCGCCGAGGCCGAGCGGCAGAAGCTCCAGGTCGACGAGCTACTCGCCCGCGAAGCGAAGCCCTCGGGCGAGATCAGCGACGAGGCGGTGAGCGCGTTCTACGAGCAGAACAAGGCGCGCATGGGCGGGGCGACGCTCGAGCAGATCGGCCCGCGAATCCGCCGCTTCCTCGCGGAGCGCGAGAGCAACGACGCGCGCGAGCAATACCTGAGCTCGCTGCGCGACAAGGCGCACGTGAGCGTCCTGCTGGCGGCGCCGCGCGTCGAGGTCGCCGCCGACGGGCCGTCGCGCGGCCCTGCGAACGCGCCGATCACGATCGTCGAGTTCAGCGACTACCAGTGCCCGTTCTGCAAGCGCGCCGAGCCGATCGTGAAGCAGGTCCTCGAACGCTACCCGGACAAGATCCGGCTGGTCTACCGCAACTTTCCGCTCGAGCAGATGCACCCGCGCGCGCGCCCCACGGCCGAGGCCGCGCTGTGCGCCGAGGAGCAGGGGAAGTTCTGGGAGTTCCACGAGAAGGTCTTCGGCGGAAACGGACTCGAAGAGGCGGACCTCGTTGCGTACGGCGAAGCGGTCGGGCTCGACGCGGCGAAGTTCAAGGCGTGCATGACCGAGCGCCGCTACAAGGACAAGGTCGACGCCGACGCGAAGGCCGGCCGCGACGCAGGCGT
>JAYRMX010000255.1:0-7814 GCA_041912475.1 Myxococcota bacterium | reverse complement strand
GGAGATTGAGCAGAGACCGGGATCGACCATGCAAGGGTGATAATCCACGCAGTCATCACAGCAGATCGCCGGCGCATCTCGTCGTCTCGTTCGATCTCGGCATTGGCCGTCACAGCGGCTTACGCCGACACCCTCCTGCAACGCGAGGCGAGCTGAGCCGGTTGCCCGAAGAGCCTCCGGCGCATGGGCTAGGATTCTTGGACCCGTGTCGCACAACGTGCCCAGATCACTGCTCTTCGGGGCCCTGGTCTTCGTCGCACTCTTCCTGGGCTTCCGCTGGAATACCTGGCACGTGGCGGGCGACGAGTCGTTTGCCACGGCTCAAAAGGACACCGAGGCGCTCGTGATCGGCCGGCTGGCGGCCTCTCGCGCGCTGGGCTTCTTCGCGAAGGGTGGATTGCTCGGCTTGACGGGCGAGCGTCCGGAGCTCCTCACATCCGACACCGACGCGCTGTGGCGCTATTACGATCCGGCGGCTCAGACAGAGACGTATCTCACGGGGACGCCCTTCCGCTCGTTCGGGCCGTACTTCTCCCACAGCGGCCTTCAGGGCAGCACGTTCGCGGTCTTGGATCGTGTTCTGGGCTTCGTCGAGCCCGCGACGCGGCTGGAGATCTTCTTCAGCCTCACCGCTGCGCTCGTCGCAGCCGTGTACGCGACTCTCGTCGTCGTAATCCGGCGCGAGCTCGGAACGAATGCAGCGCTCTTCGCCTTCGCTGTCGTCCTCTTCTCGCCGTGGCTCACAGTCCTCGCACGAAATCTCTACTTCTCATTGTGGCTCTTCTGGCTCCCCGGCCTCGCGATCGGCGTCGTCCTGACGCATTGCGGCGGCCGTCGCGGAGAAGGAGCATGGCTCGCTCTGGTAACCTTCCTCGGCTTTCTTGCCCGCTTCCTTTCGGGCTACGAGTACATCACAGAAAGCGTTGCACTCGCAGCCACGCCGATCCTCTACTACTCGCTTCGCGATCGCGCAGGCATGCGTTTGCTGCTGAGCCGGACCGCCATCGCCGGCGGAGCAGCCGCGCTCGCACTCGCGCTGAGCCTCGGAATCCTGGCGTTGCAGATTGCCCAGGCCACCGGGTCGGCGGACAGAGCGTGGCAGCACCTCGAGTTCGCCATCGCCCGGCGCGCGCACGGCGATCCGAGCCGGCTGCCGGCAATCTACGGGCCGGCACTGCAGTCGAAGACGAGTAGCGTGGTGCTCTTCTACCTTGCGGATTCATTCGACCGCGAGTCGCAGGCGAAGCCGGCCGCACTACGCTGGCTTCTCGCTCGCAGCCACTTCGATCTGATCGCCCTCGTCACGGCTGCCGGGCTCTGGATCGTTGCCCGCCGCTCTTCGCTTCCTCCCGCGAGCCGGGCGCGTGCGCTCGGACTCGTCGCCGCTACCGCGATCACGCTCGCAGGGGCCCTGGCCTGGTTGATGATCTTCAAGGCTCACTCGTTCATCCATACGCACGTGAACCCGCTCCTGTGGCACCTCGGATTCCTCCTGTTCGGCGCGGCCCTCGTGGGGTTCGCGATCGCGGATGCGGTGCGCGTGACGCGGATCTCGGCGATGCGGCGCGGCCCGTGATGCCTGTCCTTCGCCACATTCGAACGACTCGCGAGCCCGCACCGTCGATGACCGCCGCCGCGCGCGGCTCGATTGCCGTACGGCGGGCCTCGCGCGCAACGCTCTCGACGCGCGACGTCTCGCTCAGTGCGGCGATGCGTCTTCCGTGGTCGCGAGGTGCCGCCGCGCTTCGGCGAGCGCGCGGCGCAGGTCGGGCTCGAGCGGACCGCCCTGCGCGATCGCGCGCTCGAGAAGAGCCGCCGCCTCCGCCCACTCGCCGCGCACCGCGTGCGCCTGCGCCCAGAGCTGGAGCTCGCGCGGCGTCGAGTAGCCCCGGCGCTTCGCGGTGTCGATCCAGCTCGCGGCCATCTCCGCGATGGCCGCGCGAACGCGCGAATCGCCTCGCACGCGCTGCATCGCAGGCTCGTCGTCGATCGCGAAGAAGCTGTCGAAGCCGAGCGCGTTCGCGCGCCGAAGCGCCTCGGCGGCGGCGCCGGCGTCGCCGTCCTGCGCCGCGCGCCTCGCCTGCAGCAGGCTCGCCGAGAGTCCTTCCGGGTAGCGACGCGCCGAATCGAGCATGAGCGTCACGTGGCTCCGGAAGACGGACGCACGCTCGTGGCTGCGAACCGCGAAGGCGGCGAGGAGCGCGCACGCGAGCGCGAACGCCGCGCGCCCGGCGGCCTTGCGGTGCGCGGCGCCGAGCGCAGCGACGCGCGGAGCGAGCGCCGCCGCGAGCAGCACGCCGCCGAGCAGCCCCGGGAGGACGGTGTAGAGATACCGGTCCCCCATCGGGTACAGGAAGGGGAAGATCTGACACACGGGCGCGTAGGATGCCGCGGCCCAGAGCCAGAACCCGGCCTCTTCGCGCTCGCGAAGCGCCGCCCACGCGAGGCGCAGCGCGAGGGCGACCGCGAGCGCGAGGCCCGCCAGCCACCACGGATCGAGGACCGAGCGCGCGGGCGGCGGGTGGTGAAAGGCCGCCGTGCCGTACGACGTCGCGGCCATCACGGCGTAGCGCGCGAAGATCGCGAAGACGGTCCGCAGGCTCTCGAACGCATCGGCGCCGAGCGGCCGTGACGACTCGCCGAGCATCTCGAAGGCGAAGAGCTGCGGCGACGAGTAGAGCGCGAACGCCGCCACCCAGACGGCGAGCCAGCCCCAGCGCGCCGGCTCGGGGTCGGGAAGGCGCGAGCGCCGCCAGGCGAAGAAGGCGGCGGCCGGGAGCGCGAACGTCGCCGAGGCCTTCGCGAGGAGCGCGAGGGCGAACAGGGCCGCGGCGGCCGCCGGCCGCCGCGGGTGGAGCAGGACGGCGCCGGTTCCGAGCGCGAGGCAAAGGATCGTCTTGAGCTGGAAGATCCACGCGCCGACCTCGACGTTGGCCGGGTGCAGCAGGAAGAAGAGCGCCCCGAAGAGCGCGACCGGGCGCGAGAGGCCCGCGCGCAGGAAGAGCGGCACGAGCAGCAGCGAGGCCAGCGCGTGCGCGAGAACGTTCACGACGTGGTGGCCGAAGGTGTCGGCGCCGAACACGCTCCACGCGAGCGCGACGCCGACGAGGTGCACCGGCGCGTAGTTCGCCGTGTAGCGCGCCGCCTCCCCGAACGGGTCGAGCAGCACGCGCAGGTTCTCGAGCGTGAGCGCGTGGACGTACGGGTTGGTGACGAGGTACCCGATGTCGTCGGAGAGGAACTCGCCGCGAAGCGCCGGGGCATAGACCGCGAAGGCCAGCGCGGCGAACGCGACGTAGAGCGCGGCGAGGTGCCGCGCCGGCAGGCGATCGGGCTCGTAGCGTGCGCGTTCGGGCTCACCCACGGCGCGGAAGTCTACCAGCGAGGAGCCGTCCGGCGGGTGTAGACTGAGGCCCCTTCGTGGAGCGCCCATGCAGCTCAATCTCGGAACCATCCTCCAGTCGAGTGCGCGCTCGCGGCCGGGCCACGTCGCCCTGCGCCTCGAGGGCTTCGAGATGACCTACGCGCAGCTCGACCGGGCGGCGCGGGGCGTCGCGCAGGGACTTCGCCAGCGCGGCATCGGCCCCGGCGAGCAGGTCGCGCTCATGATCCCGAACGTTCCCGAGTTCACGATCGCGTACTTCGGGATCCTGTACGCGGGATGCGCCGTCGTCCCGCTGAACGTGCTGCTCTCGGCGCCGGAGGTCACGTACCACCTGCAGGACAGCGAGGCGCGGCTGCTCGTCGCGCATCCTTTCTTCGCGGAGCCCGCGCAAAAGGGAGCGTCCGAGGCCGGCGTCCCGCTGGTGTGGTCGAGCGGCGAAGCCGAGGGCAAGGAGAGCCTCGTCGCGATGGCGCAGGGCGCGCCGCTCGAGACGATCCACCAGCCCGGCGCGACCGACACCGCGGTCCTTCTCTACACCTCGGGGACGACCGGAAAGCCCAAGGGGGCGGAGCTCACCCACGCGAACCTGCTCCTCAACTGCGCCGTCGTCGTCCCGCGCCTCATTCCCATCGACTCGAGCCAGGTGGCGCTCGCAACGCTCCCGCTCTTCCACTCCTTCGGGCAGACGTGCATCCAGAACGCGACGATCGCGGTGGGCGGCACGTTCACGCTGCTGCCCCGCTTCACGCCGGAGGACGCCCTCCGGATCATCGAGCGCGATCGCGTGACGCTGTTCGCGGGAGTTCCGACGATGTACTTCGGGCTCCTTCACACGCCGGCCGCCGGGAAGCACGACTTCTCGAGCGTTCGCTACTGCATGACCGGCGGCGCAGCGATGCCCGTCGAGGTGATGCGGGCCTTCGAAGCGCGCTACCCCGTCCAGATCCTCGAGGGCTTCGGCCTCTCGGAGACGTCGCCGGCCGCGAGCTTCAACGTCCTCGACCGGCCGCGGAAGCCGGGCTCGATCGGCTATCCGGTCTGGGGCGTCGAGATGGCGATCTTCGACGACCAGGACCGGCCGCTGCCGGACGGCGAGCCGGGCGAGATCGTGATCCGGGGTCACAACGTCATGAAGGGCTACTGGAAGCGCCCGGACGCGACCCGCGAGGCGCTGCGCGGCGGCTGGTTCCATTCGGGCGACATCGGTGTCCGCGACTCGGACGGCAGCTACACGATCGTGGATCGGAAGAAGGACATGATCATCCGCGGCGGCTTCAACGTCTACCCGCGCGAGATCGAGGAGGTGCTGTACGCGCACCCCGCCGTGATCGAGGCCGCCGTGATCGGCATCCCGCACGAGAGCCACGGCGAAGAAGTGAAGGCCGTGGTCGCGCTACGCCACGGCGAGCACGCCAGCGCCGAGCAGATCATCGGCTACTGCAAGGAGCGCCTCGCGGCCTACAAGTATCCGCGCATCGTCGAGTTCCGCGACGCGCTGCCGAAGGGGCCGACGGGCAAGATCCTGAAGCGCGAGCTGCGCTGAGCCGGGGACGCTGCGCTCGCCGCGCGGAACCGTCAGCCGCCGGCCTCTCCGCGCGCGCGCTTCTCGGCGGCGAGCTGCCGCATCCTGGCGAGGTCGACCGAGAGGAACAGGCCCTCCGCCTCCGCGGTCAGCAGCTCGCCCGCGTAGACGCGGCCCTCGGTGAAGATCTTGCGGCCCTCGACGCGCACGACCGTGGCCTCGTAGCGCAGCTCGGTGTGGAGAGGCGTCGGCTTGCGGTAGCGGACGGTGAGGGTGCCCGTCATTCCCGCCTTTCCGGTGAGCGACTGCGTGAAGCCGAGCACCTCGTCGAACGCCGCGGCGACGAAGCCGCCGTGAACGTGGCCGGGAGGTCCCTCGTACGCCGCGCCGAAGGTGACGGTTCCGTGAACGACGCCGTTCTCTGCGCGTAGCCGAATCGGCGGCGCCATCGGGTTCGAGAACCCGATCAGCGGGCTCATGTCGAAGAAGCCGGCGATGTCGCCGGCGTTCGCGACCTCGGAGTATCCCGCCGGGATCTTTCGCCGCGGATGCGTCGCGAGCCTCTCGGCATAGCGTTCGAGCGCATCGGCCGCGGTCTTGAGCTCCGCTTCCGGCGCATCGCTCGTCACGAGCCGGTCGATCACCTGCCGCATCGCCGCTGCGAGGCGCCGCCGCTCCGCCCACGCGCCGCGCGCCTCGGCGGCGATGCCCATCCAGTAGCCGAATCCTTTGCGGATCGGATCGTCGTCTTCGTCCATGCGCGGAACCTAGGAAACCGGCTCCGGAAGCGCACCGAGGCCGGCCCGCGTCCGCACGGCCGCCGCCCGCGGCGAGTCAGCGCTGCGGGACGCCGAGAACGTGGCCGACGAGCCTGCGTACGCTGCGCTCGACCCGCCGCAGGTCGGCCGCGCCCACGAGCATCTCGTACTCGAGCTCGAGGATGCAGCCGAAGATGAGCCGAGCGTCCGACTCGGGGTCACTCGTTCCGCAGCGCTCGAGGAAATCCGCGATCGACGCCAGCGTCCTCGCGTGCGGGACCTGCGCGATCGCTGCGAGCTTCTCGTTGCGGAGCGCTTCGTTGCGGAAGGCGTGCTCGAGGATTCGCGCGTCGCGCCGGCGCACCTGCGCGCCGACGTGCGCGACGAGCTGGCGCTCGAGGGCGCGCGCCAGCTCCGCACGTGCCCCGGGATCGGGGAGGTCGCCCGGAGCGTACTGCGCGAGCGCCGCGAGGCTCCCGCGTTCGAGGTCCTGCGTCTCGCGCAGCGTGTCCTCCGCGTAGAGGTTGAAGGCGTCGGCGATGAGGTCGGAGAGGTCCTTGAAGTAGTACGTCGTCGCGGCGAGCGGAACGCCGGCCTCTCGCGCGATCGCACGGTGGCGGACGCCGCGCATGCCCTCGCGAACGATGATGCGGAGCGTCGCCTCGAGGATCGCCCGCCTGCGCTCGCGGCTCTCCGCCTGCTGTGCGGTGCGGCCGAGGTAGCGGATCTTCGCGGCCGCGCCGCCGGCGGCGCGGCCGCGGGTCCGCCGTTCGCGCGCAGGCGCGCCGGGCTCGCGGCCCATGCCGTTCTTCTACTTCGTCGTGCCGAGCATGTACTCGGCAACGGCCCGGCGCGTCGGTGCGTCGAGATAGCCCTGCGGCGGCATCTCCGGGTAGTCGGGTCTCTTCTTCACGGGCTTCGCGATGTAGTCGGCGATGCCCTGCGGGTCGTCGAGGTACAGCGCCTGGATCGCCTCGGTCGGCGGGCCGATCATCCGCACGTTGTACGCGTGGCAGCCTGCGCAGATGGCGAAGTAGACCTGCTTGCCGCGCTCCGACGCAGCGATCTGGCGCGGCTCGACGGGCTTCGGCAGCAGGTAGGTGCGCGTCGCTGCGGTCGTCGTGCGAGCGCACGGCCCGAAGCCGTCGAGGCCGACGGTGCGCTGGCGTTCGGGATGCAGGATGCAGCTCTCGCGGCTCTCGCCGACGCGAAGGATGTCGGGGCCGCGCGTCTCGAGTCTGGTCAGCAGGAGCGCGCGGAGCTCGGGCATCGGCCGGTCGCCGTTTCCGAACATCAGATTGTCGAGGATCGCGACGCGGTCGGGGCTGGGATCGGATTCGGGGTCGAGCGTCAGGTTCGTCGCATGCCCGTGATCGGTGACGAGGATGCCGAAGTTGTCGTGGCCCGCGATCAGGTTCCCTTCGATCGCGACGTCGTCGGCCGCCATCACGAGGATGCCGGTCCCGGCGGGCACTCCCGCGACGATCGACCCGGCCGCGCCGAAGTTCGGATGGTTGTTCCCGATCACGAAGTTGTTGCGGACGATCACGTCGTACGCCGTCTTGATCGGAAGGCCCGGCGTGATGAAGGCGAGGATGCCCGCGGTGTTGTCGTGCGCGTAGTTGTTCTCGACGATCACGTGCCGCGAGTTCTCGACCTCGATCCCGGCGACGTTCCCGTAGACCTCGTTGCTCGCGACGTGGACGTTGTCGCTCATGCCGATGTAGATCGCGGCGTCCGCGATCCCGGTGAGAACGTTGTGGGTGACGAGGCCGTTCTTTCCGAACTCGGGGAAGATGCCGTAGACGCCGGAGTCGCTGATCCGGTTGTTCCGGATCACGAAGTTGTTCCCGGCCTGCCCCATCACGCCGTTGCCCTTGTAGTGCGTGATCTCGAAGTTCTCGACGGTGATGCCGTTCCCGGAGTAGAGGATCGCGTCGTTCCGGGTTCCCTCGCCGTCGAGGGCCGGCCCCCGGCCCGCCGCGAGCGATCCGCGGAGGGCGGTGCCGGCCGTGTCGACGTAGACGGTCTCGTGGTACGTGCCGGGCCGCACGCGAATCGTGTCGCCGGGCCGCGCCGCCGAGACCGCCTGCTGGATCGAGCCGCCGGGCTCGACGGTGATGACGCGGCCGGTGTGCGGGTTCTCGAT
>JAYRMX010000254.1:0-23367 GCA_041912475.1 Myxococcota bacterium | reverse complement strand
GGGGATGTACAGGCTATCCTTGACGACCGGTCCCACCTCCCAGCGCCGCGTCGGGTAGCTGCCCAGGCCGGGGTAGGTGTCGAGGCCCGCCACGCGCTGCCCCTTCTCATCCACCAGTTGCGCGAACACCGAGTAGTTGGCGTCCATCGGCTGCAGCGCCTGCCAGTACAGGGTCAGCGGCGCGAGGCCGCCGGACGTGGCCTCCACGGCCATCTCGTAGCCGAGCAGGCGCACCTGCCCGCCAAAGTCGATAGCGAGGCGGTTGGGAATATCCACCGTCGCCGGATCGAGGCGGGGAGGCGGGGCATAGGCGGGAGCGATGACCAGGGGCGGGACGGCTGCGGCCGCTCTGACACGCGGGCGGTCCCATCGCTCCCGAGAGTGGATCAATCTGTCGCAAATGAGGCATTCTTGGTCACTTCCCTTGCGGAGTGTGCCGCGGCGCGTCATCATTCTTGCTCAATTTGGAACCGCTGCGCTCTCGTCGCGCCAACGGCGCGAGGAGGCACCATGGGCTCCGAGAACGATCGACCGGACGGGTCGCCGGGGATCGACGACGCCTGCAACGCGAAGCCGGCTGGAGCCGGCGACCTCGCCGACTGCCTCGTCGAGCGCCCGATCTGCCGGTACGCGCTGCCCTTCGGCTACGGCCACTTCTGCCGCCACCCGCGCCGCGCCGAGATCATCGACCGCTCGCGCGAGCGCGGCGTCACGGGCAAAGGCGAGCCGGAGAGCTGAGCGGGCCGAGGTCGCCGATCATGCACTTGACGCTCCCGCCTCCCTTCTTGAGGAACTCGGAGACGTCGGCCGTCAGCGGCGTCGTGCCGCGCTCGCGCACCTCGGCGAGCAGCCGGTCGGAGACGCCCGCGGGCAGGACGAGCAGCGAGTCCGCGCCCTGCGTGAGCGTGAACGAGTTGGCCGCGTAGCGCGCGGCGTCCTCGTCGGCGAGCTCGATCACTCGCTCGCCGAACACGTCCTTCACGATCTGCCAGCTCCGCGGCGCGAGCGCCCGGCGAAACGCGAGCAGATGCTCGCGGCGAGGGCCGAACGCACACAGCGCCGTGTCGCCGTGGTAGTGCGCCTCGAGCACCAGCTCGAGCGAGAGCACGGGGGCGGGCCGAACGATCGGTGCGAGCACGCCCGAGACGCGCGCATCGGTGCGAAAGCCGTAGACGCGCCGCCAGGGCGGAAAGGCGAGCGCCGGGACGAAGCGCTGCCGCTCGAGATGGCCGTGCGTGAGGAGATAGCGCTCTCCCGCCGGGAAGAAGTCGGCCTCGCCCTCGAAGCGAAACGCCTCGTCGATGCGCGCGGTGCGAATGCCCGCCGCCGCGAGGACCCGCTCGTAGTGCGGCCGCTCTCCGGCGCGCGTCGGGAGCAGGTTCGAGAGGTAGAAGGTCTTCTCGGCGAGCGGCTTCTCGGCGTCGACCTCGGTCATGAAGCCCGCGTTCGCCGGATACACGAGGCCCGGCTGCGCCGGGTCGGGCGGAACGACGACGACGCGAACGCCGAGGTCCTCGAGCGTCGCGCGCAGGCGTCCCCACTGCGCGATCGCCGCCGCCCGGTCGACGTGGCGGCGCGTTCCCCAGCGCGTTCGCGTGTGCGGATTGGCTCCGCCCTTGACGCTGAAGTGCGCCGGATCGCCCATCAGCACCGTGCGGCGGTAGCGGGGCGCGATCACGGCCGCGGCATTCCCGGCGGAAGCGACTTCGGGTCGAGCCCGCCGGCGTGCTCGAGATGGCTCTGCGGGGCCGTGCAGTACAGCGTCGAGAAGACGCCCGCCGGACGGTCGTTCCCGCTCTGCCGCAGGCCGCCGAACGGGAGCCTCGCGCTCGCGCCGATCGTTCCGCGGTTCCAGTTGAGAAGGCCCGTTCGAACGAGACCGATGCAGTGCGCGTAGCGCGAGCGGTCGCGGGTGAAGACGCTCGCGATGAGGCCGAAGTCCGAGTCGTTCAGCGCGGCGATTCCGTGGTCGAGATCCGTCACGGGATAGAGCGCCGCCTCGGGGCCGAAGATCTCGTCGCGCTGGTACGGGTGCGCCTGCTCCGCGCGCGCGAAGCGCACGAGCCCGGGCGGCGCGTACGGCGGCGGGAGGACCGTCTCGCCGCAAGCCAGCCGCTCGCCGCCCGCCTCGCGCGCGAGCGAGCGGTAGTGCGCGAGCTTCTCGTGCGCGCGCAGCGAGACGAGCGGCCCCATGAACACGCCCTCCTCGAGCGGGTGCCCGAGACGGACGCCGCGCAGCACCTGCGCGAGGCGGTCGCAGAACGCGCCGAAGATCGGCGCCTCGACGAAGACGCGGCTCGCCGACGAGCAGCGCTGGCCCGTCGTTGCGCAGATCGAGATCGCGGTCTCCGCCACGGCGAGGTCGAGATCGGCGTCGGCCAGCACGAGGATGCCATTCTTCCCGCCGAGCTCGAGCGCGAGGAGCTTTCCCGGCTGCGCGAGCGTCGCCCGAACGATCGACTGCCCCGCTGCCGACGATCCCGTGAACAGGACGCCATCGACGTCCGGGTGCACGGCGAGGCTGCGGCCCGTCTCGCCCGCGCCGTGGACCACCTCGAGGACGCCCGGCGCGAGCCCCGCCTCCTTCCACGCCTCGGCGACGAACGCGGCCACCGCGGGAGCGAGCTCGCTCGGCTTCCACACGACGGTGTTTCCCGTCGCGAGGGCGGGGACGATGTGCCCGTTCGGAAGGTGCGCCGGGAAGTTGAACGGACCCAGCACCGCGAGAATGCCGCGCGGGTGAAACGTGGCGCGCGTGCCCGGTCCCGCGTCGATCGTTCGCACGAGCCGCAGGCCGTCGGCGAGCGTCACGTCGACCTTTGCCGAAACGAGCGCAGCTGCGCTGCGCGCGTCCCAGAGCGCCTTTCCGACCTCGAGCGCGATGAGGCGAGCGAGCTCCTCGGCGCGTGCGCGGATCGCGTCGCGGAAGCGAACGCAGATCGCCGCGCGCGCCTCGGCGCCCGCGTCGCGCCACGCGGGGAACGCCTCCCGTGCGCGCTCGACCGCGCGCGACACCGTCGCGTCGTCCGCAATCGCGAAGCGCCCGATCTCGTGCCGCGGGTCGGCGGGAGATCGGCTCACGAGCACGGAGCCGGAACCCGTGGTCATCGCAGCGTACCCCCACGCGCTCGTCCGTTGCTCTCGGCACTCACCAGCACGGCGCCCGATCCGGGATTCGTGGCCGTACTCATGACAGCGCATCCCGCCGTTCCCGCCGGTGGCTCGCCGCGTTCGCCCGCACCGCGCCCGATCGCGCGCTCATGGCAGCGGCGTCACCGCGAGCGTGTCGCCCGCCTTCACGCCGAGCGCCTCCCGCGTCTCGCGAGTCACGACCGGCGCGCCAGCCGGATCGAGCGGAACGACGGCCGCACGGAAGCCGAGCGCCGCCTCGGCCGAGACGAGCGCGAGCGGCCCCTCGGCCGCGGGCTCGGATTCGAGCGAGAGGCTCGGCAGCACCAGCTCCCGGCGCCCGCGAACCGACGCGATGGCGTCGCGAGCGGCGCCGTAGTACGGGCCGCCGTCGAAGGGGTCGACCTGCTCGAGGTACCGGAAGCCCACCTTCTCGAGGATCCGCAGCGCGGCGAGCGCCGTCTCGCCCGGCTCGCCGATCACCGCCTGCACCTCGGGCGGAAACAGCGTCGCGTAGACCGGGTCGCGCGGGAACAGGTCCGCGATGAACTTCTTGTCGCGCACGCACAGCCGATCGGCCTCGCGGTAGCCGAGGCCCGTGAAGCGCGCGCCGAACGCCTCCCAGAGCAGGTTCGTCCCCGACGCCTCGAAGGGCGAGAGCATCTCGGCCATGACGTCGCGCTCGAAGCGCTCGGGGTGCGCCGAGATGTAGGCGAAGCGGACGATCGAGAGCGCCTTGCCGCACTTGCGCGGATGACGCCGGTAGGCCGGGTCGAGGATGAGCCCGCCGATCTCCGTGGCGCCGTGCTCGGTCGAGCGCAGGCGGAGCTTTCGGTGCTCGAAGCGCTTCCCGAGCTCGGCGCTGTGACGCTCCTCGGTGTAGACTTCGAGCCAGTAGAACGGCCGCTCGCGCGTTCCGTGCCGGGCGACGATCGTCGACGTTCCGGCGACGTGCCCGGCGGCGGTGTCCTCGAGGACGAAGACGTAGATGCCGTCGCGGCGGTGCTCGATCTCGCCTGCGAACGAGCGGAGCGAGGTCTCGATGCGCGCCGCGAGGAAGTCGCGGTCGCTCGGAAGGTTCACCGAGTCGAGCAGCGCCGCGAGCGCGGCGAGCGGCTCGAGATCGTCTCTCGCGATGGGACGCAGGATCAGCACGGCTTCCCCGCCCGGGGGGCGCGGCGCTGGCCGCCGTCCTCCTCGGCGCTTCTCGGTGTACGAGCCCTCGTCGGATCCCGAGTCGGCCTTCCGATCTTCCGGTCTCCGATCCTCCGACCGGGGTATCGGCGCCCCGGCGCCGCCGCGCGAGGCCGCCGCGCCGGACGTGCGGGCCTGTGTTCGGCGCCCGAATCGCCGGGCTGGCACTGCCCGGTGTGCCCCGCCCGGTCGCACGGCCTGCGGCTCCTCGCCCGGGCGCGGCCGGCGCTCGGCGCGTGCCCGGCGCTGCGCCCGGTTGCTAGCCTCTTGCCGGGAGCAGGACCCGGCCATGGCGAAGCGCCGAGAGCCCGTGGGAGATTCTGCCGCCGGCCGGCCCGGAGGCAAGAAGGCCCGGCGCTCGGCCGCTCACGCTGCGCGGCATCTCGCCGCGCGGCTCACGAAGGCGCGCCCCGCCGCGGCGCCGCTCGCGCCGAACGTGTGCCTCGTTCGCGCGCCGCGCCATCCGGCGACCGCCGCGCCGATGGGCCCCGAGATCACCGTCGCGACGTACAACGTGCACCGCTGGACGGGGATGGGCGGCCGCCGCGAGCCCGATCCCGCGCGCGCGGCGTTCGTGATCTCCGAGCTCGGCGCCGACGTGATCGCGCTGCAGGAGGTGCTGCGGCCGCTCGACGAAGAGGACCCGCTCGAGAAGCTCGCCGACGCGCTCGGCCTTCACCTCGCGTTCGCGGCCACGCGAATCCACCGCTTCGGCGAGCTCGGCAACGCGATCCTCTCGCGCTGGCCGATCCCGAGCGTCTCGACGCTCGACCTCTCGTTCTCGCGCCTCGAGAAGCGACTCGCCGTCGCCGCGAGCTTCGATGCGCCGGCCGGATCGCTCGGCGTCGTCGCGACGCACCTCGCGCTCGTCGACCGCACGCGCCACCAGCAGGTGCGCTCGCTCCTCGAGCATCCGCAGATCCGAAGCGGCGCGACCCTCCTGCTCGGCGACATGAACGCGTGGCGCCAGTGCCGCGCGACGCGCGCCCTCGACGCCGCCCTCGGCGCGCACGACAACCGGGCGTGGCCGCCGAGCTTCCCGTCGGCGCGCCCCGTCCTCGCCCTCGACCGCATCTACGCCCGCGGCGCGCGCATCGTCGAGATCCACGCCCACGACAGCTCCGCCGCACGCCGCGCGTCGGACCACCTCCCCGTCGTCGCTCGCGTCGAGCTGCCGCGGGTGCACTGAGATCCGAGCGCGAGCAGGTCAGATCCGCGCCCTCTTCCACGCCCCCCCGCGCAGCCGCAGCGCGAACACGCCGCCCAGCACCCAGATGTAGACGAGCTCGGCGAGCCAGGCGCCGACGACGCCCTTCGCGAGCGCGACGCCGAACAGGAAGACGAGCGGGACGCGAAGGCCCCACGCGAGGCTGGTCTGCACGAGGAACGGCCAGCGCGTGTCGCCGGCGCCGCGCAGTGCGCCGCCGGCGACGATGCCGAGAGCGTCGAGGAGCTGGAACGCGGCCGCGAGCAGGAGCAGCGGGCCGCCGAGGGCGAGGACTCCGGGGTCGTCGGTGAAGATGCGGAACAGCGGTCCGGGAATGGCGACGAACGAGAGCGCGACCACGGCGGCGAGCGCGAGCGCGAGGCCGAGCGAGGTGCGGTAGCTGCGCTCGGCGGCGCCGAAGTCACCCGCGCCGACGTAGCGCCCGACGAGGGTCGAGCACGAGATCGAGATGCCGTACGCGAGCATGAACGTGAACGACAGCAGATTGAGGAGCGCCTGGTTCGCGGCCATCGAGACGTCGCCCATTCGCGCGACGAGCGTCGCGAAGAGCGCAAACGCGCTCATGTCGAGGACCCACTGGCCACCGATGGGAAGGCTCGTTCGCAGATAGCGCCGCACCTGCGCCCATTCGATCCGCGCATCTCGCGTCGCGAAGCGTCTCGCGAGCGCAGGGCGAAGGAAGAACGCGGAGATCGAGACGAGGTAGACCCAGTCGGCGACGCTCGTCGCGACGCCCGCGCCGAAGGTTCCCCAGCGAGGGAGGCCGAAGTGGCCGAAGATGAGGCCGTAGGCGAGCACGGCGTTCACGACGTTGTCGGCGAGCGTCACGTAGAGCGGCGTTCGGGTGTCGCCGATTCCGCGGAAGAATGCCGCGAGCGTCATGCAGCCGAGCAGGGCGGGCATGCCGAACGCGCGCCCGTGGACGTACGCGAGGCACTGCGCCTGCAGCTCGGGCGACGGCGCCAGCCAGGCGAGCCAGGCCGGGAGCACCCACAGGAAGATCGCGACGGCGGCGAGCTGCATCGGCAGCACGCCCGCCATCGCCTGCCAGACCCAGCGGCCGGCCGCGCTCGCGCGCAGCGCGCCGTCCTCCTGCGACACGAATGTCTGTACGCCGGAGACGGCGCCCATGAAGAAGCACAGGAGGGTCCAGATCCAGATGCCGCCGAAGCCGACGCCGCCGAGCTCGGTCGCGCCGAGGCGGCCGACCATCGCGGCGTCGACGGCGAACATGAGGGTCTGCGAGAGCTGCGTGAGGACGACGGGGTACGCGAGGAGCGCGACCTCGCGAACGCCTCCCGGGCGCTGCGCGGCATGGGGGAGGCTGCGGGCGATCTCGGTGCTCATGCGAAGGCTCCAGGGCTCGAAACGACGGAGGCCGCGGACGTTTTCAGCGTCCGCGGCCTCCGAATCGAGCCGCTCGGGCCTGGCTCACGGGTCTACCGGACGCTGGACACACCTCTCGTGCTGCGAGGCGGCATGACCGCTGCAGCGGGACGCGGGGTGCCGATGTGAACCGAGAACTCGCCTGCCATTCGACTCAAGGTACCCGAGAAGAACGACTGCGCAAGCCGAGAAGCGCGGCCGGGCGCACGTTCAGCTCGTGACGTCCGCCCCCGGCCCGCGCGCGGCTCGAAGCGCCGGCAGGAGTCGTGGCACCCCTTCCGACTCGGCGCTCGTTCCGACGAGGGCGTTGCCACGACGGGTACGATCGCTCGCGATCACCCCGCTCGTTCGCTCTACCTGTGCCATTGTCCGCCCGTGGCCGCTCGCAGGCCACGAACGCGTCAATCCACCGCGCTTGCCGGAGGGAGTGCGATCGTTTCGATCCTGGACAGGTCGAGCTTGCGCGAGGCATGGTCGATGTCGAAGCCGACGACATCCCCTTCTTCATCGAGATCGACGAGCAGACCCTCGACGATCTCTCGGGTCTCCCTTCCGGGCCTGCTCTTCAGCTCGATGTATAGGCTGTCCGTCTCCGGGTAGTAGTGCAGCTTCATTGCCTTTCCTCGCGGAACGTACGGTCGAAGAACGCGTTGTGGATCGTCTCTCCGTCCTCGAGCGTCACGACCCGCAGCACCCGCGCTTCGGCCTCTCCCGTGATCCTGATCCTTCCCCAGTACCGAACCCGACCATCGCTCTGCACCTCGCGCTGGATCGGAGCCGCGAGTACCTCCAGACACCACTCGCGCTGGATGTAGGGTCTCTTGCGCAGCACCTGCTCCTCGAAGCAGCGCGTGGTCCGCAACGCTCTTTCTCGGCCCTCGCTTCTCGGAAGGCACGCGAAAGGTACCACGGAGCAGCGAGCAGGCCCTCGACCGATCCCAGGGAGCGATTCGCGGGCGATCGAGATCCGTTCGAACGAGGGGTCGCCTCGGACCGCCGAGCCGTGGCCTGCGCTCGCCGATGCATTCCCGTTCACGTCCTCGCAGCGCAAGAAACGCAAGATCACGGAGCTTCTTGCGCTTCCTCGCGCCGAGCGCTCGCAGGGCAAGAAATCGCCCGGCTCGCTGAGGGGCCCGTCGGGATACCGCGTGCGCGGCTCCTTGCGCACGCGGCGCACCGGCGGTTCCATCGGGTTCGATGTCCGCTCGCGCAGCCGTGATCGCGTCAGCCGGGTTCGCCGCGCTCGTTCTCTGTGCCGGGTGCGGCACCTGGTCCGGCACGCGGCTCTACGCGTCGGGGACGCGGGCCCTCGATCGCGGAGACGCTCCTCGCGCGGTCACGGACCTCGAGCAGGCCGCTCGTCTGCTGCCCGAGTCGTCGGAGGTCCAGAACCACCTCGGCATCGCGTACGAGGCTGCCGGGCGCGACGCGGATGCCCTCGCGGCCTGGCAGCGCGCCGTCGCGCTCGACTGCGGCAACGAGGCCGCGCAGCGCAACCTTCGCGCCGCCGAGGCCGAGCACGCGAAGGCGACGGCCGCGGAGCTTCCGGCGCGCTGAGGCGCGCCCGGGCGGTCCGGGTTGCTGCGCCGCGCGGCGATCGATTAAGTTCGGGCCATGGCGCACGAGGTCGAGCACGCCGCCCTCAACCGCTACCTCGAGACGAAGGGCCTCAAGCAGACCCGGCAGCGCGAGGCGATCTTCGAGGTCTTTCTCGAGGCGAGCGGCCACATCACGGGCGAGGATCTCTATCAGCGGGTCCGCGACCGCTACCCGCACATCGGGTACACCACGGTGTACCGGACGATGAAGCTCCTGTGCGACGCCGGCCTCGCCCACGAGCGGCACTTCGACGGGGGCGTCGCGCGTTACGAGATCCCTCACGAGCATCACGACCATCTGGTCTGCGTTCGCTGCGGAAAGATCGTGGAGTTCGAGTGCAAGATGATCGAGACGGCGCAGGAGGAGATCGCGCAGCGCTACGGCTTCCAGGTGCTGCGGCACCGGCACGAGCTCTACGGGCACTGTCCCGAGTGCATCGACGAGCGGTGACGCGCCGCTCGAGCGCTGCCGCGAGCCCCGCGGTGCGCCGAACGCCTCGCGCGGCGCTCCGGCGCGTCTTGCTGCGGGTGGCCCGCGTGGCCGCCTGCGCCGCCGTGCTGCTCGCTGCACCGCGCGTGACGCCCGCCGCGAACGCCGCAGCGCCGCCGCCTCGCGTCGTGCTCGTGCTCTCGATCGACCAGCTCCGTGCCGACCGGCTCGACCCGTCGCTTCCCGGCGGGCTCGGCCGCATCGCGCGCGAAGGGCGCGTCTTCGCGGACGCCGCGCACGCGCACGCGGGCACCGAGACGTGCCCCGGGCACGCCGCGATCCTCACCGGGCATCACCCGGGACCGGCCGGCATCCCGCTCAACGACTTCATCGACCGCGAGACCGGGCGCAGCATCTACTGCGTCGCCGACGACGCTCCGGACGCGCGAACGCTCGGCCCGGCGGGAGACGCCGGCGAGGGGCGCTCGCCGCGGCGCATGCGCGTCTCGGCGCTCGGCGACTGGATGAAGGCGAGCGACTCGTCGGCGCGCGTCTTCGCGGTGTCGGGCAAGGACCGCGCCGCGATCACGCTCGCGGGACAGCACCCCGACGGCGTGTACTGGGCCGAGGCGCGTCCTCCCGGCGGCTTCACGACGAGCCGCTACTACCGCGCCGCGATGCCGGAGTGGGCGAAGCGCTGGTACGGGAAGGAGGCGGAGGAGGGTGCGTTCCTCGCCGACGTTCCCGCGCGCTGGGAGCATCCCGGCGGCGTGCCGCCCAACGGCGCGCGCATCGACGATACGCCGTGGGAGGCGTCTCGCTTCTCGCGCGTGAGCGGACACCCGCTGCGCAGCGACGACCGCAAGCAGCTCCTCGATCAGATCGCTTTCAGCCCGTGGCTCGACACGATGACGCTCGATTTCGCGCGCGCGCTCGTCGACGGAGAGAAGATCGGACAGGGCGGGGGGACCGACCTTCTCGCCGTGAGCCTCTCCGCGACCGACACCGTCGGGCATCTCTACGGCCCGGGGAGCCAGGAGGCGCGCGACGCGCTGCGCCGGCTCGACGCCGACCTCGGCCGGTTCTTGAGCGCGGTCGAGAAGCGCGCCGGCAAGGGGCGGCTCCTCGTCGTGCTCACGTCCGACCACGGCGTCCTCGAGCTGCCCGAGGTGCTCGCGCAGACGGGCGCGAGCGAGTGTCCCGTTCCGGGCGGACGCATCGATGCGAAGGCGCTCGGCAAGCGGCTCGAGGCGGCCGTTGCGGACGCGGTCGAGCCGGCGGGAAGCCCGGCGCACGACGAGCCGTGGCTCCGCCACGCGAGCCTCGAGCTGACGGTGAACCGCCAGCTCGCCGCGGCGCGCGGCGTCGCGGTCGAGCGCGTGATCGACGCGGCGAAGCAGTTCCTGTCGACACAGCCGGGTGTCGAGCGCGTCTGGACGCCGGACGAGATCGCGCGCGGCGAGGGCCCCGTCCCGTTCGCCGCGCTCTATCGCAACTCGTTCGACGCCGAGCGCAGCGGCGATCTCGTGATCCAGACCGCTCCCACCTGCGAGCTCTCGCCGTATCCCAGCGGGACGTCGCACGGGACGCCGTACCTCTACGACCGCGCGGTTCCGCTCGTGTTCTACGGACCGGGGATCTCGCCCGGCGTCGTCCGCGGCCGCGCCGCTCCCGTCGATATCGCGCCGACGATCGCACGCCAGATCGGCGTCCCCGCGCCGCCCGGCCTCGACGGGCAGGCGCTCGCACTCACGGACGAGTAGGCCGCCGTCCGGGCGAGAGAGCGCCCGGACGGACGATCTGGTGCGGCTGTGCCCGTCCGCCGCCGTGGGGCGGCCCGCGCGGTCTCCTTTCCTATTGAAAACGAAAATGGAATCTGTTTTCATCATGACTGTAGAAACGGACTTTCATTTTCGATATCCGCCAGCCCGCGCGGGCGGACCGGGGAGGAGACGATGCGGCGAAGGAAGGCAAAGTGTGCCGATTCCGGACCGGCTGGATCGGGAGCCCGGAGGGCGGCGGGTGGCTCGGAGCGGGCGCACCGTTCGAGAGCATGGCTGGAGCGGCCCGGCCGTCTCGCGCTGGGGCTGCTCCTCGCGCTCGCCACGGCGCCGGAAGCGAGCCGTGCGGCCGACGACGCCGACGCGCGGCTGCAGCGCGTCGAAGACCAGCTCCGCGCGGTGACCGACGAGCTCCACGCACTCGAGGAGGACCGGGGCGCCGATCAGGCGAAGGTCGCCGACGTCGAGCAGCAGGTCGGCGCGCTCTCGAGCATCCTCGACCGCGTCCGCATCGGGGGCTACGGCTCGATGCGCTACGAGGACTCGAACCTCGCGAATCAGAAAGACACCTTCACGATGCGGCGCCTCGTCATGACGACCGAGGCGCAGATCCATCCGAGGCTCACCTTCTACTCGGAGCTCGAGTACGAGCGCTTCCGCGAGCTCGAGCTCGAGCGCACCGCCTTCCCCGACGCCGGCGGACTTCGAATCGAGCAGGAGATCGAGGGAACGAGCGGCTCGGAGATCGCGCTCGAGCAGGCGTGGCTCCAGTTCGAACTCGATCCGCGCCTCCAGCTGCGTGCCGGTGGGGTGCTGGTCCCGATCGGTCGCTTCAACATCCGCCACGACGACGATCTGTGGCTTCTCCCGCGCCGGACGCTCGTCGACCGCGGCGTCCCGGTGATCCCGATCGCGTCGGCCTGGGACGAGCTCGGCGCCGGCTTCGTCGGCCGCGTCCCGCTGGGCGAGACGACCTTCGACTATCAGCTCTACGTCGTGAACGGCGCGAGTCTCGAGGGCGCCGTCGAGGAGCTGGCGCAGACTCGGAGCGGCCGCCGCGACAAGCTCGAGCTCGAAGGCGAGTTCGGGATGCAGACGGGGACATTTTCGAACGACGTCAAGGACGGCAAGGCCGTCGCCGGCCGCCTCGCCTGGTCGCCGGGCCCGGGGCACGAAATCGCCGCGTCGTTCTACACCGGGCGCTACACGCCGGACTACCTGCAGGGCGCGAACGTCACCTCGCTCGCGCTCGACGGCATCACGCAGCTCTACGGGATCGAGCTCGAAGGAGAGCTCGTGACGACGGGCTGGGACGACATCGAAGGCGTTGCCGAGAGCTTCGCTCGCACGGCGCTGCGCTCGGAGTCGAACAACCCGAGCGCGCTGGATCCGCGGCTCGAGCCCGAGATCGAGTTCGCGCTCAATCCGCTCGCCCGGCGCAAGACCGGCTACTGGATCGAGGCGCGCTACCCCTTCTGGCCGTCGTGGCTTCCCAGCCTCGGCTTCAGCCAGCCGCAGCTCGTTCCGGTTGCGCGCTGGGAGCAGGTCTTCTTCGATCAGTTGCTCTCGGGGCTCGAGTTCAGCAACGGCGTCGTGACCGCGAACGAGATCGACGCGCGGCAGCTCTCCCGTGCGACGCTCGGCCTCGCCTACCGCCCGACGCCGACGGTGACGCTCACCGTCGCCTACGAGTACGTCTACACGGGCGGCGGGAGCCTCGTGGGCCTCACCAACTACCTTCCGGCGCGCGAGAACGAGGGCAGCGCCCAGTCGCTGCTCACGGGGCTCACCTTTGGGTTCTGACGCGCCCGCGCGGCGCGCGACGTGGCGGGCAGCGCGCGGGCGCCGTGCGCTCGGCCTTGCGCTCGTGCTCGCTGCGGCCGCGGCATTTCCGGCCCGCGCGGTGCAGGTCTACCACACCGACGCCGAGGCTCTCGCGCTCGCCTTCCCGGACGCGACACGGATCGAGCAGCGCGCGGTGACGCTCGACGAAGCCGCGCTGGCGCGCGTCTCACGGCACGCCGGCTACGCCGTCCGCGACCGGACGGTGCTCCTGCGCGAGGCCTATCGAGGCGATGCGCTCGTCGGGCGGGCGCTCGTGCTGGAAGAGCTCGGGAAGACGCTGCCGTTTCGCTTCCTCGTCGCCATCGCGCCCGACGGGAAGGTCGATCAGGTGCTGCTCCTCGCGTATCGTGAGCCGCGCGGCTACGAGATCGAGCGCGACGCTTTCCGTGACCAGTACCGCGGCAAGGCGCTCGGCGATCCCGTTCGCCGAGGGGAGGACGTTCGCAACGTGACCGGCGCGACGATCTCCGTCGACTCGCTCTCGCGCGGCGTCCGGCGCGCGCTCGCGCTGTGCGCCGAGGCGACGAGCGCGCCGGCGGCTCGAAGCGGCGGCTGACGGTGCCGATCGCCCGGGCCCACCGTTGAGAGCGTTCGCGAACGGCCGCCTGCTCCGCACGAGCCCGCTCCCGCTCCGCGTGACGCTGACGGGATTTCTGCTCTTCGTGCTCGCCGGCTACGCGTCGAGCCTCGCGATCCTCGTGTGGAAGACGGGGTTGACGCCCGCAGGCGTCGCCGCCTACTACCTCGGCGACGACTCCGGCCTGCGCTTTCCAAAGGAGCTGCACGAGCTGCTCGAGAACACGCACTTCCACGTGTTCATCGTTCCGATGGTGCTTCTCGTGCTGACGCACGTCTTCTTCATGACGTCGTGGAGCGAGCGAGCGCGCGTCGCGCTCACGGTGCTCGCCTACGGAGCCGCCGCGCTCGACCTCGCGGCGCCCTGGATCGTGTGGGGCGGCGGCGCCGCGTTCGCGCCGCTCAAGATCGGATCGAGCCTGCTCTACCACGGCACGCTGTTCTTTCTCGCGGGAGCATGCCTCTACGAGACGTGGTGGGCGCCGCTGCCCCCGGCGGACGGCGAGCCGTAAGGGCGGACCGACGCGAGCGCCGCGAGCGGCGAGCGGCCGCCGCCGCTGGAAGATCGCTCAGCGCGGCGGCCTTCACGGCGCGGATGTCCGGCGCGGCTTCGTCCAGCGGACGTCGAGCGCCGGCGAGGCGAAGCGGCGCCCGTCGTCGAACAGGATCACGGCGCCGAGATCGGGTCTCGCCTCGACGAAGGCGGGGCCGGCGTCTCCCATCACGAAGACTGCGGTCGAGATCGCATCGGATCGCGTCGCCTCCGGCGCGACGACCGTCGCCGAGCGAACGCCACGCGCCGGCTGTCCCGTTCGCGGATCGAGGAGGTGATGGATCTGCGCGCCGCCGACCCGGGCGCTCCGCCAGGTCGGCGCCGAGGTCGAGACGCCGCCCGCTCGCAGCTCGAGCTCGGCGATCGCTTCGCCGGGGTGCGCCGGGTCCTCGACCGCGATCGGCCACGGGCGCGCGGACGTGCCGCCGTAGAAAGCGAGGTCTCCCGACGCCTTCACCATGGCCGCGGGGACGCGCGCGGCACGCAGACCCTCGAGCACCCGATCTGCGACGAAGCCCTTGCCGATCGCGCCGAGACCGATTTCGGCGTCCGGCCGCGCGAGCCGCGCGCGTCCGGCAGCAGCGTCGACTTCGATCGCTCCCCATCCGACACGAACGCGTGTCGACGCGAGCGCCTTCGGGTCGGGAACGACCGGCTCTCCCCCTTCGAAGCCCCACAGGCGAACGAGCGGCAGCACCGTCGGATCGAACGCGCCGCCCGTCTCGGCCGCGAATGCGCGAGACGCCTCGAGCACGGCGATCGTGTCGGGCGACACGGGCGTCCATCCGTCGCCGGCGCGCCGGTTGAGCGCCGAGATCTCGCTCGTCTCCCGCCATTCGGAGAGCAGGCCCTCGAGACGCTCGATCTCGGCGAAGCCGCGCTCGATCGCGGCGCGGCCGCGCGCGGCATCCGGGTCGCGAACGCTGATCGCGACCAGCGTGCCGAGGGCGAGCCGCGAGACCGAGATCTCGGCGGGCTCTGCAGCCGGCGGCGGCGCTTCCGCGGCGCGCGAGGCTCGCGCGTACACCGTCAACGCGATGATTGCGCAGAGCGCGGCGGCGATCCGGGAGGCGTGCGCGTGGGCCGCCCCGCGGCTCAAGCCGGGCCCCCGGAGCTCCGATCCCTCGCGTATGGGCGCTCCCGACCTCGCGTGCCCGGTGTGCGACGCCGACCTCGCGTTCGGCGGAGACGAGCGCGCGGGAGACCTCGTCCACTGCTCGTTCTGCGGCGCGCCGTTCATCCTGCGCGTCCGCCCGCAGCGCCCCGACGAAGACGAGGCGCGCTGGGAGCTCGAAGAGGACAACTGATCGGCGGGCGAGGGCGGCCGTCGGCTCGCGGCGACGAGCGCCACTGCGTCACGCTGGGCGCGGCGCGGCGGCAAGCGGCCATGCCGGCATCAAGCCGGCGCGTGCTCGGGCGCGGGAACGAGCGATGCCGCGCGGCGGCGCGCGTCGACGAGGTCGCTGCTCCACGGCAGGTGGTCGTGCAGCAGCGAGCCCTCGAGCGCGCGCAGGCTCGCGCGCGACGGAGACGCGAGACAGAAGCCGACGCCCTCGCGCTGCGCGGCGCGGAAGCCGCCGACGAGCGCCGTCACGCCGTGCGCCGTCATCGCGCTCACGCGGGCGAGGTCGACGACGAGGCCGAATCCCGACTCGGCGAGCTGTGCGAGCGTCGTCTTCAGCTCGACGAGCGCGTGATCGTCGAGACGGCCGACGGGCGTCACGACCGCGGTGTCGAGGTGCCGGCTCTGGTGAACCTCGATCGCGAGCGCGTGGTCCGGCGACTCGCGCCAGAAGTGCCGCCGATCGGGCAGCACGTGCTGGCCGGAGCGGATCCGGCGGGCGACGAAGCGTGCGAGCGTCCGAAGCCCGTAGCACGAGCCCTCGGCGCGGGTCGTTCGTGCGACGAGCGCGCTGCGAAAGTCGGCCGCGGTACGGCCCGGGAAGCTCGTGAAGCAGCGGCCGACCGATTCGAGGAAGTGCCCGTCGGACGAGCCGGTCTGCGCCTTGTCGCCGACGCGGCGGCTCGCCTTTCGGTTCGCGAAGACCTCGGTGAAGTTCGCGTTCCGGATCTCGACGGCGTCGAACGGCAGGCTCGAGATCAGATCCCCGACGCCGACCAGATTGTTCCACCGCATGAGATTCGTGTACGGGTGCGCGGCGATCGCGATTCCGCCCTGCCGGTGGATCGCTTCGACCGTCCGCGCCGCGTCCATCCCGGGCGGGATCCACTCCTCGAGGAACAGGCCGATCACGTGCCCTTCGCGGGCCGAGATCTCTTCACCGACGATCACGTCCATGCCGGCGAAGACGTCGGGGTGCTCGCTGGCGTAGCGCCGCGCGCGCAGCGCCCCGTCGATGGTGTCGTGGTCGGTGATCGCGACGACGCGCAGCGGCGTGCGCGTCATGCAGAAGTTGAGGATCTCCTCGGGCGTCGACGTGCCGTCGCTGAAGGTCGTGTGCAGATGCAGGTCGGCCCGGCCGACGTCCTGCTCCATCGCCGCTCCCGCCATGCGCAGAACATCGGCATCCGGGCGCCGGTACTCGAGGGGCCGGGCCGTGCCGAAACCGGCACGGCCCGAGGCATCGCCGGGGGCCTCTTGCGACAGGGCCGCTCCTCCGATGAGAAGACCGGGGTATGATGCCTTCGGGGGGCCCCCGCGGCCACTCACCAGCAGGTGGCGCGGCGGGCGAGAGGAACGACGTGGCGCGCAGCGACAGAGCGGCCGGTCTGCCGGTCGAGATCGCGGCCTTCGAGGAGGCCGTGCAGCGGCACGTGCGCTACTCGCTCGGCAAGCAGCAGTCGCAGGCCTCGGCGTACGACGTGTTCATGGCCGCATCGCTCGCCGTCCGCGATCTGCTGATCGACCGGATGTTCGAGACCGAGGCGCGCTACCAGGCGGCCGACGCCAAGCGCCTCTACTACCTCTCGATGGAGTTCCTGATGGGCCGCTCGCTCGGGAGCAGCCTGCAGGCGCTCGGGATCCTCGATCTGTGTCACCGCGCGCTCGAAGAGCTCGGCATCGACGTGGACGAGGTGCGCGAGGCCGAGCCCGACGCCGGCCTCGGAAACGGCGGCCTCGGACGCCTCGCGGCGTGCTTCCTCGACTCGCTCGCGACGCTCGGAATGCCGGGCTACGCCTACGGCATCAACTACGAGTACGGCCTCTTCCGCCAGGTGATCGAGAACGGACACCAGCGCGAGCGGCCCGACGGCTGGCGCGCGCTCGGAACGCCGTGGCTGATCGAACGCTCCGAGGAGTCGTGCCTCGTTCCCGTGTACGGCCGCGTCGAGCACCAGACCGACCGCTTCGGCAACGACCGCGCGACGTGGGTCGACTGGCGCGTCATCGTCGGCGTTCCGCACGACATGCCGATCGTCGGCTACGGCGGGCGCACGGTGAACGTGCTGCGCCTGTACGGCGCGCGCGCGTCGTCGGAGTTCGACATCGAGATCTTCAACCGCGGCGACTACGTCCGCGCGGTCGAAGAGAAGATGCACTCCGAGCGCATCTCGAAGGTGCTCTACCCGGCCGACTCGTACGAGGCCGGCAAGGAGCTGCGGCTGCTGCAGGAGTACTTCTTCGTCGCGTGCGCGATCCGCGACATCGTCGCGCGCTACCTGCGGACGCACACGTCGTTCGACGCCTTCCCGAGCCAGGTCGCGATCCAGATGAACGACACGCACCCCGCACTCGCCGTCGCCGAGCTCATGCGGATGTTCGTCGATCAACACCGGCTGCCGTGGGAGCGCGCGTTCGACCTCACGGTGCGGACGCTCGGCTACACGAACCACACGCTGCTGCCGGAGGCGCTCGAGAAGTGGCCGCAGCCGCTCATCGGCCGGCTGCTGCCGCGGCACCTCGAGATCATCGAGCGCATCAACCTCGACTTCCTCTCCGAGGTGAACCGGCGCTGGCCCGGCGACATCGACCGCCTGCGGCGGACGTCGATCATCGAGGAGGGCTTCCCGAAGCAGGTGCGGATGGGGCACCTCGCGATCGTCGGCTCGCACTCGGTGAACGGCGTCGCGCGGCTGCACACCGAGCTGCTCCGCACGCGCGTCATCCCCGACTTCGACGAGATCTACCCGGGCCGGATCAACAACAAGACCAACGGCATCACGCCCCGGCGCTGGCTGCTGCGCGCGAACCCCGGGCTCTCGAAGCTCGTGACGGGCCGGATCGGCGACGGCTGGATCCGGGACCTCGAGCGGCTGCGCGAGCTCGAACCGCTCGCGGACGACGCCGGCTTCCGCGCCGAGTTCGACGCCGTGAAGCGTGCGAACAAGGCCCGGCTCGAGAAGCTGATCCTCGACGTGACGCGCGTCTCGGTCGACCCCGAATCGATCTTCGACGTCCAGGTGAAGCGCATCCACGAGTACAAGCGGCAGCTCCTGTTCGTGATGCGCGTCATCCACCAGTACCTCTCGATCGTCGAGGACGGCGTGATGCCCGCGCATCCGCTCACGTGCATCTTCGCCGGCAAGGCCGCGCCGGAGTACTTCCTCGCGAAGCTCGTGATCAAGCTCGTGAACAACGTCGCGCAGATCGTGAACTCGGACCCGGCGACGGCCGGCGTGCTGCGGGTGGCATTCGTTCCCGATTACCGGGTCTCGCTCGCCGAAGCGATCATCCCCGCGGCGAACCTCTCGGAGCAGATCTCGACCGCGGGCAAGGAGGCGTCGGGAACCGGCAACATGAAGTTCGCGCTGAGCGGCGCGCTCACGATCGGGACGCTCGACGGCGCGAACGTCGAGATCCGCGACGCGGTCGGAGACGACAACATCTACATCTTCGGGCTGCGGGTCGAAGAAGTGGAGACGCTGCGCGGCAGCGGCAACTACGACCCGCGCGCCGTCGCGCGCGAGAGCCGCAGCGTGGCGCGCGTGATCGAGTGCCTCGAGAACGACCGCTTCTGCCCGCGCGAGCACGGCCTGTTCCGGCCGCTGTGGGAGAGCCTCGTGCTCCACCGCGACCCGTACTTCGTCGTCGCGGACTTCGACGCGTACGTCGCGACGCACGACCGCGCTTCGCGCGACTACGCCGACCGCGACGGCTGGTCGCGCCGCGCGATCCTGAACGTCGCGAGGATGGGCGCCTTCTCGAGCGACCGGACGATCCGCGAGTACGCCGCCGAGATCTGGGGGATCGACCCCGTCGCGTGACCCCCCATCCGGGGGCAGCCGCCGATTTCCCGACCGCGACGATTCATGATACGTTTCGAGGGCTTTCCGAAGCCGTGGAACCTCTCCGCGGCTCGCGGATACCCAACCGACGCGCCTGCGGGGCCTGTTCGGAGCCTGCGAGGCGCGGCCGGGGAGGGGAGCCTCGATGCCGATCCTGCGCCGTCTTGCATTGCTCGCGCCGCTGCTGGCCGCGCCGCTGCCGGCGCTCGCGACCGAGCAGGCGGGAGTTTCCGCGGCCGTGCGCGGCGAGGTCGCGCTCACGAGGGCGCAGGTCGCGCAGGGGCGCCAGGTCGTCGGCGGTGAGCCGATCCTGATGCAGGACTCGATTCGCAGCGGCGTCCGTTCGGGCGCTCAGATCCTGCTGCTCGACCAGACCGTCTTCACGATCGGCCCCGAGAGCGAGGTGGTGGTCGACGATTTCGTGTACGACCCGCAGACGAACGCGGGCAGGATGAGCGCGCGCGTCGCGCAGGGCGTCTTCCGCTTCGTCTCGGGAAAGATGGCGAAGGAGCACCCGCAGGACGTGACCGTCAAGCTTCCCACCGGGACGCTCGGAATCCGCGGGACGCTCGTCGCGGGACGCGTCGACGAGGCGACGAAGCGCGCGTTCCTCGTGCTGCTCGGCGAAGGTCGAGAGAACGACACGGGCTCGCTCGCGGGCGCGATCGACGTGTGCAACGCCGGGACCTGCGTGAGCGTGCGGACGGCGGGATTCGGCACGCGCATCGAAGGCCCCGGCGCGGCGCCGCTCGAGCCGTACCGCGTTCCCGTCGAGGAGATCAACGAGCTCACGCAGTCGGTGTCGGATCCGGCCGGCTGGCTCGGGCGTTCGGAAGGCGGTGGCCTGCCGGCGGTGTCCGCGGGCGCAGAGGGCGGCGATGTGCGATCGCCGACCGACGTCTCGGGCCGCAGCGACGTCGCGTCCGATCCCTCGACCCTGCGTGCGCTCCAGCGCCTGCGCGAGATCGCGGGCCTCGACACCGAAACGACCTTCGCGAGCCAGGATTCGCGGCAGACGATCGAGACGCCCTCCGGCGCCGAAGTCCCGGCCGGCGGCGGCTTCCTGCCCGACCTCACCACGTTCCCCGGCCCGGGCCAGCTCACGACGTACGCCGACCTCGCGACGCTCGCGGCGACGGGAGTGCAGACGGCGGTCTTCACGCAGTCCGGCATCGGCCTCACGGATCGGGGAAGCTACGACTTCTCGATGACGCTCGACATCGGCGCGCGGAGCGTTGCGGTCGAGATCGACAACATCAACTCGCCGAGCCTCGACCTCCACGGCGAGTCGCTGCGCCACACGCAGAGCTTCGACACGCCGGGCTTCGAGAACCTGGCCTTCCTGCGCCAGAGCGGCCGGCTCTCGGGCGGAGAGGGCCCGTGCAGCGGCGGCTGCGACTCGTTCGTCCAGGCGTACGTCTTCAGCCGCAACGGCCGCGTGGCGGATTCCGTCCTGCAGTCGCTGGCGATCGTCCCCGAGCACGCCGCGGCGCCGCCCGTCTTCACGGCCGACCCGTATCAGCCGATCACGCGCTAGGCGCGTATCTCGGCAGCCGCGCGCGGAGCGCGTGCAGCGGCTCGGCGGCGCGGTCCTTGTCCGAGAGCGCCGGCGTGGCGACCGGCCAGGGAATGGCCAGCTCCGGGTCGTTCCAGAGCACGCGCAGCTCGTCCTCGGGGTGGTAGTAGTCGGTGCACTTGTACTCGACCTGCGCGCGTTCGGAGAGCACACAGAAGCCGTGCGCGAAGCCGACCGGGACGAAGATCTGGCGCTGGTCATCGGCCGAGAGCGTCACCGCGACGTGTCTCCCGAACGTCGGCGAGCCGAGGCGGATGTCGACCGCGACGTCCCAGATCTCGCCCTCGATCACGCGGACCAGCTTCGCCTGCGGAAAGCGCTCCTGCGCGTGCAGGCCGCGCAGCGTCCCGCGCGCCGAGCACGAGTGGTTGTCCTGCACGAAGTCGGCGTCGATTCCGGCAGCGCGGTAGCGCTCGGCGTGATACGTCTCGACGAAGAACCCGCGCGGGTCGCGGAAGACCGCCGGCTCGATCACGACCACGCCGGCGAGATCCGTCGCGACGACCTTCACGAGCGGCCCCCGTCGCGGGCGAGCGCTGCGAGATACGCGCCGTAGCCGTTGCCCTTCATCTCGGCGGCTGCGGCCAGCAGCGCGTCGGCGGAGATCCAGCCCTTGCGGAAGGCGATCTCCTCGACGCACGCCACTTCGAGCCCCTGCCGCTCCTGGATCGCCTGGATGAAGTTCGCGGCCTGCAGCAGCGACTCGTGCGTTCCGGTGTCGAGCCACGCGATGCCGCGGCCGAGCAGCTCGACGTGCAGCTCACCGAGGCGCAGGTACGCGACGTTCACGTCGGTGATCTCGAGCTCGCCGCGCGCCGACGGCTCGAGCGCCGCGGCGATGTCGAGGACGCGGTTGTCGTAGAAGTAGAGGCCCGTCACCGCGTAGCTCGAACGCGGCGCCTTCGGCTTCTCCTCGATCGAGAGCACGCGGCCGTCGCCGCCGAACTCGACGACGCCGTAGCGCTCGGGGTCGCGCACCTGGTAGCCGAAGACGGTGGCGCCGCGCGCGCGCGCCGCGGCCGCCTCGAGGCTCTGCGGGAAGCCGTGGCCGTAGAAGACGTTGTCGCCGAGCGCGAGCGCGACGCGGTCGGGGCCGACGAAGTCGCGGCCGATGAGGAACGCCTGCGCGAGGCCCTCGGGCCGCGGCTGCGCCGCGTACGAGATCTGCATGCCGAGCGCGCTGCCGTCGCCGAGCAGCCGCTCGAACGCTCCGAGGTCGTGCGGCGTCGAGATCAGCAGCACCTCGCGGATGCCGGCGAGCATCAGCGACGAGAGCGGGTAGTAGACCATCGGCTTGTCGTAGATCGGGAGAAGCTGCTTCGAGACGCCGCGCGTCACGGGATACAGGCGCGTTCCCGATCCGCCCGCGAGCAGGATGCCCTTCATCGGCCGCTCTCCGTCTGCGCCGCGCCCATCCCGAGCCGCTCGCGGCGGTACTTGCCGGACTGCACCGCGTCGCACCACTCGCGGTTCTCGAGGTACCAGCGAACGGTCCGCGCGAGGCCCGACTCGAAGTCGTGCCGCGCGCGCCAGCCGAGCTGCTCGCGGATTCGCGTCGCGTCGATCGCGTAGCGGCGGTCGTGGCCGGGCCGGTCGGCGACGAAGGTCTTGAGGGCCGTGTAGCTCGCTGCGCCCTGCGCACGCAGCGCCGGGTTCTCGCGCGCCGGCAGCAGCTTCTCGAGCGCCTCGCACAGGCGGTCGACGATCTCGAGGTTCGTCCGCTCGTTGCCGCCGCCGATGTTGTACTTCTCGCCGACGCTCCCGTGCTCGAGCGCGAGCAGGATGCCCTCGCAGTGGTCCTCGACGTAGAGCCAATCGCGAACGTTCCCGCCGTCGCCGTAGATCGGAAGCGGCCGGCCCTCGATCGCGTTGAGCGTCATCAGCGGGATGAGCTTCTCGGGGAACTGGTACGGGCCGTAGTTGTTCGAGCAGTTCGTGATGATCGTCGGCAGGCCGTACGTGTGAAGGTACGCCCGCACGAGATGGTCGGCTCCCGCCTTGCTCGCGGCGTACGGCGAGTTCGGCGCGTACGGCGTGTCCTCGGTGAAGAGGCCCTTCGGTCCGAGCGAGCCGTAGACCTCATCGGTCGAGACGTGCAGGAAGCGGAAGCGTTCGCGCTCCTCCTCGTCGCGCTCGCGGACGGCGCCGCGCGCCGCCTCGAGCAGCTCGAACGTGCCGACGAGGTTCGTCTCGACGAACGCGGCGGGCCCGTCGATCGAGCGATCGACGTGCGTCTCGGCGGCGAAGTTGACGACGCGGTCGGGCCGATGCTCGCGGAAGACCGCAGCGAGCGCGCGCCGGTCGCAGATGTCGGCCTGCACGAAGTGGACGCGCGGGTCCGAGAGGCAGTCGTCGAGGCTGCGCAGGTTCCCCGCGTAGGTGAGCTTGTCGAGCACGACGACGCGCGCACGCGTCGTCGCGAGCAGGTGCCGAACGAAGTTCGAGCCGATGAACCCGGCCCCGCCGGTGACGAGGACCGACCCCGGCCCCTGCGCGTCGCGTCCCTGCATCCTGCCGCTCCTCCCGCCCCCGGGCGGACCCCGTAGTATGCGGCAACCCTCGCCGCGCCGGCCCCCCGCCCGGATCGGAGCTTCTGCGGCCGGGATTGAGCCCGGCGGCGAGGCCGCTCAGCCCCGGCCCGTCCGGTACGGCTCCTCGACCTGCAGGAAGTCGTGCTCGGCGAGCGCGGGCTGCACCCAGGCGGCGACGCCGGGAGCGGCGAAGACGTGGTCGCAGTAGCGCTGCACGTCGGCGGGAACGGGGAGGCCGTAGCTGCGGATGCGGCCGACGACCGGCGCGTAGAACGCATCGGCCGCGCAGAAGTCGCCGAACAGGAACGGGCCGCCGTGCTCGGCGAGACAGCCGGACCAAATCGTGACGATGC
>JAYRMX010000253.1:0-7240 GCA_041912475.1 Myxococcota bacterium | reverse complement strand
CGTCACCGTGAGCGTCATTCCGGGCCGAATCGGCTCGTGGTACTCGAAGCGCTGCTCGCCGTGGAGGACGCGCGCGAGGCTTCCGCCTCCCCCGCCTCCTCCCCCCCCGCGCTCCGCGGGGGCCGCGGGTTTCGGCCTCGGCGCCGGGATCTTCCGGATGCCCCGCAGACCGTAATCCGGGTTCCAGTGCGCCGACGAGATCGCGAAGGTCGGCGGCGCGATCACGCTCCCGAGCGGCGTCGTCTTCGCGTACGCGTCGTCGTAGTAGATCGGGTTCGTCTCGCCGAGCGCGCTCGCGAAGAGCAGGATTCCCGTTCGGTCGACGCGGAACTCGTGCGAATCGGACATCGGCGTCCTCCGTTCCGCCGCGCCGGGCGCGGCGCGGGCGGGTTCAGTCTACCGGGCGACGGCCTTCGCGGCAGCGGCCGCCGGCAGCGCCCGCGACGCCGTCACGGGCGCCGCTCGGCGGCGAGCCGGAACAGGCTCCGCGCGGCTTCTCCGAGCGATGCGAAGCGCGCGTCCTGCGTCTGCCCGCGATGGAAGCGGAAGTAGATCTGCTGCAGCACGACGGCCATCTTGAAGGTCCCGAAGACGAGATAGTACGGCACGCCGGAGACGTCGCGCCCCGTGCGCTCGCCGTAGCGCGCAATCGCCTGCGCACGCGTGAGGAAGCCGGGAGTCTGCGTCGGCATCGGATTCATCGACGGCGGCCCTTCCCCCGGATCGCTCCACAGCGCGAGCAGCGTTCCGAGGTCTGCGAGCGGATCGCCGATCGTGAACATGTCCCAGTCGTAGACCGCGACGCACCGGCCCGGGTCGTCCTCCGCGACGGCCATGTTGTCGAGGCGCCAGTCGTTGTGGAGCGGCGTCGGCGCCGGCGACACCGGAAGGTGTTCATCGAGCCAGCGGACGACCTCCTCGGCGACCGGGTCGTCTCCGGTCTTGGCGCGTTCGAACCGCCCGGCCCAGCCCGTCACCTGTCGCCCGAGAAACCCTTCGGGCTTGCCCAGGCCGGCGAGGCCGAGCGGCTCCGGGTCGACGGCGTGAAAATCGGCGAGCGTGTCGACGACGACCTCGGCGAGCTTGCGGTTGGCCTCCGCGTCCCTCCCGCCGCCGAAGACCTCCGGGACCGACCCGCGCACGACGACGCCGCGGCGGCGCTCCATCACGAAGAACGGCGCGCCGATCACCGACACGTCCTCGCACACTGCGAGCGCCCGCGGCGCCAGCGGGAAGGCGCGCCACAGACTCGAGAGCGCGCGGAACTCGCGCAGCATGTCGTGCGAGCCGGGGGCGACGGGGCCGAGCGGCGGGCGGCGCAGCACGTACTCGCAGGCGCCGGGCCCTTCGCCGAAGCGGAGCAGGTACGTGAGGTTGGCGTGGCCGCCCCCGAACTGCTCGATGCGAAGCGGGGCGTCGGAGCCGGGCACGCGCCCGCGAAGGGCCTTCGCAACGGCTCCGGCGTCGAGCTCCTCGCCCGGCCGGACCGGGATCACGTCCTGGGCGTGCGCCGTGCGCGACGGGTTTTCCATGGGCTGCGTTTTACCATCGAGGGACGCACTGCGCCCGGGGTCGGCTCGGGGCTCGGAGGGCGGCCGGACCGAGCCGCGCGGCGCGGCGGCGCACGAGAGGAGGCGACGATGGCGAGGCCGAGACGGCAGCGGGCGCTGACGGCGCAGGGAGCGGTGAGCCGCGAGCGCATCCTCGACGCCGCCGTCGAGCTGATCTCGGAGCGCGGCTATTCGGCGACGTCGGTCGACGCGCTGTGCCGCCGTGCGGGAATCGTGAAGACCGCGCTCTACTGGCACTTCGGCAGCAAGGAGGGCCTTCTCGCGGCCGTGATCGAGCGCGTCTCGTCGGCCTGGATCGACGAGATCCAGAAGAGCGCCTATCAGGTCGGGGAGCCGTTCGAGCGCTTCTCGCGCGCGCTCGCCGGGCTGCGGGCGATCGTCGAGGAGCGGCCGCACCTGCTGCGGCTGCTCCTTGCGCTGCTCCTCGAGCGCTCGGGCGAGGACGACGAGACGCGCGCCGCGCTGCGGGCGGCATTCCAGCGCGCCCGGCGTGCCGTCGTCGACGGCATCGAAGCGACGACGCCGGGCCTTCGCGACCCCGATCTCATCGCGCACACGATCCTCTCGCTCGTGCAGGGCGCGCTGCTGCTCACGCTCGCCGACCCGGCGGAGGCGAACCTCGATCGCCTGTTCGGCGAGCTGCAGCGCACGGTCCGGCTCGTGCTTGCAGACCGGATGCGAGAGGCAGCGGTCTGAGCCCGCCGGGGCGTTCCCCCTCGCGCGCGGTGGCGCGTGGTAGGATCGCCGTGTGCAGCCCCCGCGCCGCTCGCTCCTCCTGCTCGCGGGCCTCGTCGCGATTCTCGCTGCGCCGCAGTGCGTGGCGCCCGGCGTCCACGTGTTCGCGATCGCGCCCGAATCTGCGGCGCGCACCTGGGAGCGCTTCGAGACGCTCGGGTTCGTCTGGCCGGAGGCCGCGAACCCCTTCGACCCGGCGCAGGTCTCGGTGACGGGCGAGTTCGAGGCGCCGGGCGGACGCCGCTACGAGATCCCGGGCTTCTTCTTCCGCGACTTCGACCGCACGCTCGCCGGCGGCCGCGAGCGCCTCGCACCGAAGGGCCGCGGCTACTGGAAAGTCCGCTTCACGCCGACCGAGCCGGGCGCGTGGCGCTGGCGCTGGATCGCCGCGCTGCCCGAAGGTCGCGACGAGTCGCCGTGGCGCGTCGTCGACGTCGCTCCCCCCGCGCCGGACCGGCACGGGCTCCTCCGCACCAGCCCCGCCGACGACCGCTATCTGCGCTTCGACGACGGCGCGCCGTACTTCGCCGTCGGCGAGAACCTCGCGTGGTACGATGCGCGCGGCACCTTCGCCTACGACGACTGGTTCGCGAAGCTCGCCGCGCAGGGCGTCACGTACGTGCGGCTCTGGATGCCGAGCTGGGCCTTCGGCCTCGAGTGGACGGAGCGCGACGCGAGCGGCGCGCTCGTCGCGACTTCGCTCGGCGACTACACGCGGCGCCTCGACCGCGCGTGGCAGCTCGACACCGTGCTCGAGGCGGCCGAGCGGCACGGCATCTACGTGATGCTGTGTCTGCAGAACCACGGCGCGTTTTCGCTCACGACGAACTCGGAGTGGAGCGGCAACCCGTACGCAGCACAGAACGGCGGGCCGCTCGCGCGTCCGTCCGCGTTCTTCAGCGATCCCGCCGCACGCGCGCTGTTCCGCAGGCGGCTGCGGTACGTGGTCGCGCGCTGGGGCTACTCGACACACATCCTCTCGTGGGAGCTGTGGAACGAGGTCGATCTCGCCGAGCAGCCGGGCGGCACCGCGGTGCTCGACTGGCACACGGAGATGGCCGCGGAGCTCCGCGCGCTCGACCCCTACGACCACCTCGTTTCGACGAGCACCGCCTACCCGATCGCGCAGCCGCTGTGGAGCCTTCCCGCGCTCGACCTCACGAACCTGCACTTCTACGCGATGAACGAGTTCTTCGCATATCCGGTGGCGCCGGACTTCTCGACGACGCCGGGGCTGTTCCTCGCGGCGCGGCCTCCCGGAAAGCCCGGGCTCGTGTCCGAGCTCGGCGCACACTCGGCGGGGCCGGCGGAAACGCTCGCCGTCGATCCGCAATCGATCGCGATCCACGACGGGCTCTGGGGAGGCCTGTTCGGCGGCGGCTTCGGGACGTCGATGACGTGGTGGTGGGACAACGTCGTCGATCCGCAGGACCTCTATGCGAACTTCGGCGCCGTGGCCGCCTTCGTTCGCGACGTGGCGTTCGATCGCGAGGGCTTCGCGGCGGGCGGCGCCGCCGCGACCGGCGCGGGGCGCGAGCTGCGCGCGCAGGCGCTGCGCGGGCGGACCACGACGCTCGTCTGGATCAAGAACGTCGCGCACCAGTGGTGGCCGACGGCGACCGGACCCGACCCGAGCGCCGTCGAGGGCGCGTCGCTCGCGCTCACGGGCGTCGGCGACGGCGCGTGGACCGCTCGCTGGATCGATGCGTACGACGGACACGAGATCTCAGCGTCGATCGTCACCGTCGCCGGCGGCGCGCTCACGCTCGACGTCCCGCCGTTCTCGCGCGACGTCGCGCTCCGTCTCGACCGCACGCCGCCCGCGCTCGCCGCCCGGCGCTGAACGGTCAGGGGATCTGCGCCGGGTCGATCCGTCCCGCCCGAATCACGCCTGCGAGCCAGTGCGCCGACGCCTTCGGCGTTCGTCGCAGCGTCGCGGGGTCGAACGCGATCAGCCCGAATCGCGCGTCCGAGAAGCCGTGCTGCCACTCGTAGTTGTCGACGGCCGTCCAGTGGAAGTAGCCGCGAACGTCCGCGCCGCGCGCCTTCGCCCGCGCGAGCGCAGCGAGGTGCGCGGCAACGTAGCGGATCCGGAACGTTTCGTCGGTCGCCGGGCAGCCGTTCTCGCTGACGACGAGCGGAACCCCGGGGAGCGCGTTCGCGACGCGGAGCAGACCCTCCTCGAGCCCGCGCGGAAAGACGTACCGGCCCATCGTGTCGAGCGGTGCATCGGGCCGCTCGGCGAACGATCCGGGACCGTCGGGGCCGAACGCGACGCTCGAGTAGTAGTTGAAGCCGTACACGTCGAGCGCGTGCCGCAGGTGCGGGATCTCCTCGGGCTCGCGCCCCGGCAGGCGGATCCAGCCCGTCGCGAGCGCCTCGAGGAGCGTTCCGTGGTACCAGGCGTCGAAACGCTCGGCGGCGGCTCGCTGCGCCGCGTCGGAGGCATCGCGCGGCCGCGGGTCGAGGTAGACCTCGATGCTCGCCACGACGAGCGCGGGGTCGACGGACTTGATCGCGCGGTAGCCGTCGGCCTGCAGCGCGAGCACGTGGCGGGTCATGTCGAACGCCGCCTCCCGATTCGAGACGAACGGAGGGTTCTGCCCGAGCAAATACGACGACAGGACGTAGACCATCGATTCGTTCTGGACGTGGAAGTGCCGTGCATGCGGCGCGAGATGGCGCGCCGCCGTCTCGACGTAGCGCAGGAAGTCCGCGTGGTTCTCGCGGCGCAGGAACCCGCCGCGCGCCGCGAACCAGCGCGGATGCGTGAAGTGGAAGAGGTTCACCCACGGCGTGAGGCCCGCCTCGCGCGCCGCGTCGCAGAGCGCCCGGTAGCGATCGAGCGCGGCCGAGTCGAGCCGGCCGCGCTCGGGCTCGACGCGGCTCCACTCGATCGACATTCTGTAGTGTCGGATGCCGAGCGCGGCCACCTGCGCGAAGTCCGCCTCCGCGCGTTGCCAGAATCCGTTGCCCGGGTTCGCGGGAACGCGGCCGGCGCGCGCCGCGTCGACCCAGTCGTTCGGCACGTCGCCGCCCTCGGCCTGAAACGCCGACGAGGCGACGCCCCAGAGAAAGCCCTCCGGCAGCTCGACCGGCTCCGCGGGAAGCAGCGGCGCCCAGGCGGGATCGGCGTGCGGCACGCGGGCAGCGTAGCGCCGGCACACACCGCGTCCGGCGGGCGGCACGGCGCGGGCTCGCGTCGCGCCGCCGCCCCGGCGTGCACGCGAGCGGCCCTGCCCCGAAGCCAAGGACGCGAGGCGCGTCCGTCGCGAGCGAGACGAGGACCGCCCCGTCGCGCCCCGTCCAGCGCCACGGGATGCCGGCTTCATCGAGGCGTTCGACGACTTCGGGATGCGGCATCCCGAAGCGGCCCACGCACGGCGCGGACGCGACGGCGACGCGTGGCGCGACCGCCGCGAGCAGCTCGGGCGTCGTCGACGTTCGGCTCCCATGATGCCCGAGCTTGAGGATGTCGCTGCGCAGCGAAGCGCCCGCCGCGACGAGCCCGCGCTCCGCCTCGGCCTCCGCGTCGCCGGGGCGCAGCAAGCTCGCGCCCGCGGGCTGCACCCGAACGACGAGCGAGCGATCGTTCGACGCGGCGGGCCGTGCGCCCGCCGGGGGCCAGAGCGGCGTCACGACGAGATCGCCGATGCGAAGCGGCGGATCGCCGGCGGACACCTCTGCGACGGCGACCGAGCGAGCGCGCGCCGTGTCGCGAATCGCCGCGAAGGCGGGATCCTCGAGGCCGCCGCGAGGAAGCCACACGGCACCGGCCGCGAACGCGCGCAGCACGGCGGGAACGCCGCCGCGGTGGTCCGAGTCGCCGTGCGTGACGACCACGAGATCGAGGCGGCGAACCCCGAGCGCTGCGAGCGCCGGCACCACGACGCTTCGCCCGAGGTCGGCGCCGTCCGGAACCGCGAGTCCGCCGTCGACGAGAAGCGCCGCCTCGCGCCCCTGCACGACCGTCGCGTCGCCCTGCCCGACGTCGAGAAAGACGACCCGCGGCGGCGCAGGATCGAGCGCGGCCGGACGCGCCGTTGCGAGGAGGAGACACGAGAGGATCGCGGCGCCGAGCCGCGGCCCGACCCCCGAGGCGCGCGTTGCCGCAACGCCGAGTGCCGCGCAGGCGGCGAGGCGAAGCGCGCCCGGAGGCGGCGCCGGGCCGAGGTCCGGCGTCCACGCGGCGAGGCGAGCGACGGCCTCACACGTCCACTGCGAGAGCCCCGCGCAGCCGGCGATCACTGCGCGCCTCGCCGCGTCGTCCCCGGGAACGCACGCGAGCGCCGCCGCGACGAGCGCAGCCGGGAGCAGCGCGACGCCGGTCCACGGCACGAAGACGAGGTTCGCGACGAGGCCCGCGGGAGCGACGACCCCCATCTGCATCGCAGCGATCGGAGCGGTCGCCGCCGTCGCCGCGGCGGAGGTCGCGAGCAGGTCGCGAATGCTCCGGCGAAGCCGCTCCAGCACGCCGCCGCCTTCGGCCGCCGCCGCGTCTCGCCGCATCGCCAGCAGCGCCGCGCTCGCTGCGAACGACATCTGCGCTCCGGCCTCGAAGAGCGCAGCGGGCCGCGCCGCGAGCACGAGGAAGCCGGCTGCGAAGAGCGCGCTGCGTGCGCGCAGCGGCCGCCGCCGCGCGAGCGCGAGCGCGGCTGCGGCGACGAACACGAGCGAACGCTGCACGGGGACGTCGAAGCCCGAGAACAGCGCGTAGAAGCACGAGGCTCCGAATGCGGTAGCGAGCGCACCGCGACGCGTATCGCGGCTCGCGGCGAGCCGCGCCGCGCGGCGCAGCGCCGCACCCGCGGCGGCGTACGCGATTCCCGCCACCCGCACGAGGTGCAGCCCCGAGACCGAGAGCAGGTGCGAGAGGCCGAGCTCCAGAACCGCGAGGCGTGTCGCGGCCGCGACTCCCGCGCGCTCGCCGCAGG
>JAYRMX010000252.1:0-6811 GCA_041912475.1 Myxococcota bacterium | reverse complement strand
GATTCGCATAGCTCGTGACGCGCTCGTGCAGTGTGCGGAGGCGATTCTCGATGTCGAGCGTGATCGTGGTCTTGACGAACGAGTCGGGCACCTCCTGCGGCTCGACGAGGATCGTGGTCTCGGAGGTGTACCGGGCCGGGAGCGCGAACCACGCCGCCACGCCGAGGGCGAGGCCGGCGAGCGCGGCGATGACGGACCACCAGCGCCGGCGTTCGAGGACTTCGATCCCGTCCTCGACCGTGAAGGTCGCGCTCTCGAACCCGTGGTCTTCGACGCTCGCCATGGGCTTCCTTCGCCGCGAGACGGCTCGGGCCGCTCTCTTGCGGCCGGGGCTCGCGGCTCACGGCGCGAGCCCCGCCCGCCTTATCGGAAGGAGGGCCCGCGCGGGAAAGGTGCGGAGGCTGCCTCCCTAGTGCAACACGCCCGCCGCGGGCAGGGGATGGACGGGCAGCCGCCCCGCCGCATCGAGGCGTGCGAGGACCTCGCCGAGCGGCGCGAAGCGGTGAGCTTCGAGGAGGCGCCGGAGGCGCTCCTCGACCCGGTGCAGATTGAAATAGTGATTGATCCGTACGCGCCAGCCGACGTCCTGGCGGGGCTGGTCCGGGTCGATCTCCCACGGATGCAGATACAGCACGGTCGGCGTTCCCCGGGCCTCTACGCGCCGGAACCCGAGCCGGAACAGGGCGCCGGGCAGGAAGCGAAGATAGGCGCCCCCCGCGAGCGGGAAGTTGACCGGCCCGAGCCGCAGCGTCGTGAGCGGGAACTCGCGGAGCCGCGCACCGCCGAGATCGAGCGTCACGGGCTCGCGCGCGAAGTCCGGGATGCCGTAGCGGGGATGCCGGATCGGGAAGATCGACGAGTCGAACGAGAAGCCCTCCTCGACGAGGATCGGCAGCGCCCAGAGCGACGCGCGCGTGATCGAGTAGCTCGGCGCGCGATAGCCCTCGACCGCGAGGCCGGCGGCGTCTTCGATGGCTGCGCGCGCGCGGCGCAGGTCCTCGCGAAAGCGCTGCGGCCCGAGGTCGTAGACGAGGTCGTGCGCGTAGCCGTGGCACGCGACCTCGTGGCCGCGGCGAGTGATCTCGCGAACGAGCTCTCGGTGCCGCTCGGCGACCCAGCCGAGGACGAAGAACGTCGCGCGGCTGCGCGTGCGGTCGAAGAGGTCGAGCAGCCGCCGCGTGCTGTCGGCGACGCGCGACGGCAGCGTATCCCAGCGCGCCCGATCGATCGTGCGCGCCAGGTTCGAGACCTGGAAGTACTCCTCCAGGTCGACGCTCAGCGCGTTCGAGGTCAGAGGCGCCGCCCGCGGCTCACAGGCCACTCATCAGGACGACGGTCCTCAGGGTCCTCCACAGGATCATGAGATCCATCGTGAGCGAGCGGTACTTCAGGTAATACAGATCGAGCGCGATCTTGTCCTCGTACCCCGAGACGTCGTTCACGTAGCCGTGGCGGATCTGCGCCCAGCCCGTGAGCCCGGGCTTGAGCGAGAGCCGCGCGCGGAAGTACGGGTACTCGTCCGAGAGCGCTTCGACGAACTCCGGGCGCTCCGGGCGCGGCCCGACGAAGCTCATGTCGCCGCGCAGGACGTTCCAGAGCTGCGGCATCTCGTCGAAGCGCGCCATTCGCAGGAAGCGCCCGACGCGCGTGATGCGGTCGTCGTCGTGGCTCGCGAAGACGGCGCCCGTCTTGTGCTCGGCGCCGTGGTACATCGAGCGCAGCTTCACGCAGCGGAAGAGCTTGCCGTTTCGGCCGACCCGCTCCTGCTGGAAGAAGACCGGACCCCGCGAGTCGAGCTTGATCGCGAGCGCGACCAGCGGCAGCAACGGGAACACGACGAGGAGCCCGGCGGCCGAGAGCGCGATGTCGAGCGTGCGCTTGGCCGCCTCGCGCAGCACGCCGCCGCGGAAGCCCGTCGAGAAGATGAGATAGCTCGGCCGCAGCTCGCGCAGGTAGATCCTGCCGGTGACGCGCTCGTAGAACGAGACGCCGGACTCGACGAGCCGGCCTTCGAGCTTCGCGGCGAGCAGCTCGTCCGCGGGAAAGTGCTCGTCGCGGCGCTTCGACGCGACGACGATCGCGCCGATGCGCTCGCGCATCAGGACCTTCTCGATCTCGTGGACGCGGCCGAGCACGGGGAAGCCTTCGACCCACCCGCCGTCGTGGTCGGGATCGTCCGAGAGGAAGCCCGCGATCTCGGCGCCGAGATTCTTGCGATCGCGAACGGCCTCTGCGATGGCGCAGCCGAGGTCGCTCACGCCGACGATGAGGATCCGCCGGCTCCACTCGGGCCGCGACGAGAGCGCGCGGAAGCCGAGCCTGCCCGCGAGCATGAGCGGCACATAGAGCGCGAGGAGAGTCGCGACGGTCTCGAGCGTCTGAGGGCGCGGGCTGGCGACGAAGTACGTCGCAAGGCCGAGAAGTGACGCGACGCCGAGAAATGCGGCGAAGTTCGCGAGCGTGAGGCGCCCGCTCCCGAGCGTCATCAGGCCGTAGTTGTCGGTGTAGTAGAGCAGGACGAAGGCGACGGCCGCGCCGCCGGCGATCCACGGGATGTACGTCAGCGGGTCGTAGAACGATCCGCCCAGCACGAACGCCGCGAAGCCCGCGAGGAGGAAGCACGCGAAGTCGAGCGCCGCCGCGACGACGACGCGCCCCAGGAAGAGGTTCAGGAGGTAATACCGCATGTGCCCCCGCGCTCTGCGCGCAGCGCCGCCCGCTCGTTTCCCACCGCGCTCTGCATCCTGTGCAAGCGGTGGGCCGAACCCGGCGCAGCGAGTCCGAGCCCGATCCGTGAGTGCCTGTCAGCCTCCGATGCGTCCCGCAGCTTCTCGGCAGTGGGTATCGGCGATCCCCCGCCAAGACCGAATGAGATCCAGTGAATGAGCCCAGATCGAACGAGGCAAACCTGCTCGGGAGCTCCCCCCTCGACTCCCCCTGACTTCTCGCATCCCTTCGCGCCGCGCCCACCGCGGCGCCGTCCGAGAATCTTCGGCCGCGCGTCCCTCGTCGCGGCCCAGAAATCAAACGGCAGTATATCCGCAACCGCCCATCTCGCGCGGAAAAACGGAAGACATTTCTGCCTATGGAGGGTTTAGCTGGCGTCGCGGATCTGTCGACGAGACGCTGGCCGCGGAGGTCGGGATTCGCGGCGTTCGGCTAGAGCAGGTCGAGGCTCTGGGGCGAGAGCGGGGATTCGCCGGACTCGTTGTAGGTGCTCACCCTGTATTCACCGGGATCCAGATAGCGGGCGTACCAGAGGCGAACGGTCACGCGATCCGGCGTCGTGGTGTCCCGCTCGATCGGAGCTCGGAGCGGAAACGCAGTGCCATCAGGCTGCACCACGGCGTACTGGAGATCCTCCGCGCCGGGTGCCGCGGAGGCGGCCTGAGGCTGGAAGACGATCTGGCCGGCACGGACGAATTGCCCCGTTGCCGGGTCTTTGCGCCACATCCATACGCCCTGCACCCGGCGCGAGTCGAAGTCGGGGATTCTCACCGTCACCTCGAACCACTTGCATCCCTCGACGCACAGGAGCAGCAGAGCGGCTGCGAAGAGCAGGGCGCCGCGTTTGGCTCTCGCCATGACCGTCTCCTCCGCCCGGCGGCGGCCTGGAGCCGCGTCGGACGAGAAGGCGATCGACCGGGGGCGAATAGACCCGCGTGATGGATGTCACAGAACTTCGGACCTGCCCGCGGGGGCGGCCCTGGGGGCCCGGCGGGCAGGCGTCGCCGCCGCATGCCATTGCGCCCGCGGGCTGGCGCCCCGCCACGGCTCTGTCGTGGACCGGGCCATCCGCGGCTCCCGACCCCGGCCGCGCGGCGACGTCGTGGCAGTCTTCTACTGCATGACGGTCGTCGCGATGCCCCCGATCCCCGATCCGACGAGCGCCTGGAGCGGGAACGTGAGGCCGGCGATCGCATAGCCGATTCGCGCCAGCATCGTGGGCGGCACGTAGACGACGTCGCCGCGCATGAGCCAGAGGTTGGTGCGCAGGTCGCCGCGCTCGATGGCGTCGAGGTCGACCGGGAGCACGGTGGTCTGCCCTTCGCGCACGCGGATCACGCGCGCGTCGGTGCGCTTGGCGAAGATCGTCGTCCCGGCGACCCGGCCGATCGCCTCGATCACGCGCAGGTCGCGATCGAGCGGGAAGTTCGACGGCTGCTTCACCTCGCCGAGGATCGTGATCGAGCTGCTGAGCGAGCCTGCGAGCGCGACGGTGACGCGCGCGCCGCGCTTGTACTGCTCGATCTTGCCCTGGATGTCCTGCGCGATCTCGTCGAGCGTGCGGCCCGTGGCGGGCACGTCGCCGACGAGGTCGAACGAGATCATCCCATCGGGCCTGACCGTGACGGTTCGCTCGAGGAGCGGCTCGGGGAGCACGCTCACGAGGAGCTGATCCGGCGGTCCGGCCCGATACGTGCCGAAGTTCCTCTCGGCCTGAGGCTCGGGCTGCGGCTCGATCGACGCGCAGGCCGTCGCCTGGAGCAACGCAGCAAGCGCGATCCACGCGCCCGCCCGAAGCCTGCTGCTGCGCTGCGAGAACGTCGCTTCGTAGACCTGCATCTCACCCCCCCATGTCACCGACTTCAAAGGAATCGGTGCACCCGAGAGGTAACATGAGCGGGGGCCCGCTGGCGAGGGCGGATGCCGGCCGGGCCGTATACTGCGCGCCCATGCTCGTCGAGCGGGTGGCCGAGCCGGGCGCGGAGTGGGACGCGTTCGTAGAATCAGCGCCGGGAGCGACCCTTGGCCACGCGGCGGCGTGGGCGGCGGTCGTTCGTGAAGCCTATGGCCTCGAGCCGCTCTATCTCGCGGCCCGAGACGCGGCGGGCGCGCTGCAGGGCGTGCTCCCGCTGGTTCGCTTCCGCACCCTCACCGGCGCCCGCGAGCTCGTCTCGATGCCGTTCCTCGACGCAGGCGGGATCCTCGCGAGCGACGACGCGGCCGAGGCGGCGCTGCGAGAGGCGGCGCTCGGCGAGGCGAGGGCGTGGGGCGCCCGCGCGCTCGAGCTGCGACAATGGGCGCCGCTTCGAGCCGGCCCGGCAGCCCCGGCTTCCGGGCGAGTCGACCTCGTGCTGCCGCTCGCGGGCGACGAGGATGCGCTCTGGGCGTCGCTGCCGGCGAAGGTGCGGAACCAGACCCGCAAAGCGACCCGCGAAGGGCTCCTGCCTGCGCCGGAGGACGCGGCCGACCTCGCCCTGCGCTTCTATACGCCGTTTCGCGTCAACATGCGCGATCTCGGCTCTCCGGTTCACGCGCTCGCGTTCTACGAGGCGATCGCTCGCGCGTTCGGCTCCCGCGTTCGCTTCGTCGTCGCGCAGGACGGCGACCGCCCGGTGGGCGGGCTCGTCGCGATCCGCTACGCGGGGATCGTCACCGTGCCGTGGGCGTCGACGCTCCGCGCCGAGCGCGCGCGCTGCCCGAACAACCTCCTGTACTGGGAGGCGCTTCGCTGGGCGATTCGCGGCGCGGCGCGCGCGTTCGACTTCGGACGCTCGCCGCCCGGCAGCGGAACGCACCGCTTCAAGCTCGGCTGGGGCGCCGCCGAGTGGCCGCTCGCGTGGCTGCGCCTCGACCCTGCGGGCGCGGTCCTCCACGAGCCCGCGGGCGCGGGAGGCGGCGCGCTGCGGCGCCTCGCGTCGCTGTGGAGCCGGCTTCCGGTGCCGATCGCGTCGGCGCTCGGCCCCCGGCTTCGCTGCAGACTCTCGCAGTAGCGCCGGTGGGGACCGCAGCCGGTCGGGCCGCCGCGGCCCGAGGCGCGGATCACAGGCGCCGGTGCGAGAGCGCGGGCAGCGACGCGCGAACGCGTTCCTGGCGCTCGCCCGGGCAGTCGGCGACGACGACGCACGGGGCGTCGGCCGCCTGCGCGATCACGACGCCCCACGGATCGACGATCATCGATCGTCCGTGGCTCGATCGAGACTCGTTGTGCCGCCCGCACTGCGCAGGGGCGAGCACGAACGCGAGGTTCTCGATCGCGCGTGCGCGCAGCAGCACCTCCCAGTGGTCCTTCCCCGTCTGCGGCGTGAACGCGCTCGGGACCGTGAGGATGCGCGCGCCCCGCGCCGCGAGCGCGCGGTAGAGCTCGGGGAAGCGAAGGTCGTAGCAGATCGAGAGGCCGACGGGGCCGAACGGCGTGTCCGCGAGCGCGAGCTCGGCGCCGGGCGCGACCGCGGCCGACTCCGCGTAGACCGCCCCACCGCTCGCGCGCAGGTCGACGTCGAAGAGATGGATCTTCCGATACACCGCCGCGATCTCGCCGCCGGGCGTGCAACACACACAGGTGTTGTAGGTGCGCGCGTCTCCCGGAATGCGCTCGGCGAAGCTGCCGCCCACGAGCCAGACGCGGTGCGTGCGCGCCCAGCCGCGAAGCCGCTCGACGATCTCACCGTCGAGGCTCTGCGCGCGGGGGACCGGCTGGCCCTCGCGGCGCAGGAACGCGAAGTTCTCGGGGAGCGCGATCAGCTCGGCCTCCCGCGCCGCGGCCTCGGCGACCAGAGCGTGCGCCGCGGCGAGGTTCGCCGCGAGGTCGTCGACCGACGTCATCTGGATCACGGCGGCCCGCATGCCGCCGACCGTAGCGCGCCCGAGGCTCTTCGAGGCCGCATCGGCTCGCTGCGCTCGCCGGCAGCGGCCTTCGCTCGGCCGCAGACGGCCTCGCTGCGCGGGCGCTCCGCGCCCTTGCTCAGCCGCATCGGCTCGCTGTCGCTCGCCGGCCGCGGCCGTCGCGCGGCCGCAGACGGCCGCGCGGCGCGGCCGCGTCGCGGCCGTGCCGTCAGCGGAACTGCGTCGGATCGAATCCGGTGCG
>JAYRMX010000251.1:0-13623 GCA_041912475.1 Myxococcota bacterium | reverse complement strand
GATCTCCCCCAAGAGTTCACATCGACGGGGAGGTTTGGCACCTCGATGTCGGCTCGTCACATCCTGGGGCTGAAGCAGGTCCCAAGGGTTCGGCTGTTCGCCGATTAAAGTGGCACGCGAGCTGGGTTTAGAACGTCGTGAGACAGTTCGGTCCCTATCTGCCGTGGGCGTTGGAGATTTGAGGAGAGCTGTCCCTAGTACGAGAGGACCGGGATGGACGCACCTCTGGTGTACCGGTTGTCGCGCCAGCGGCACAGCCGGGTAGCCAAGTGCGGATGGGATAACCGCTGAAAGCATCTAAGTGGGAAGCCCACTCCAAGATGAGATCTCCCCGGGACTTCGGTCCCCTGAAGGGCCGTCCAAGACGAGGACGTCGATAGGCCGGAGGTGGAAGCGCAGCAATGCGTGGAGCTGACCGGTACTAATCGCCCGTGAGGCTTGACCACGAGCCCGTGTCAGCGCACCCATCGCTTTGGGCCCAGGAAGCTATTCGATTTCCGAAGCAAGCGCGCAGCGCGCCGTGCGGCTGAGGATGTTCTTTGTCAGTCTTTTTTTCCCACCGTCCATAGAGCAGGGGCCACACCCGTTCCCATTCCGAACACGGAAGTTAAGCCCTGCTTCGGCGATGGTACTGCCGGGCTTCCCCGGTGGGAGAGTAGCGCGACGGTGGGACTTCTTCGGACGGCGCCAGCCGCGGATGCGGTTGGCGCCGTCGTCGTATCGGCACTCGCTAGGGTGTCTGGGTGACCTCGAGATAGGTCACGATCAACGCCGCCGCCTCCGTCGCGGCCGCCGGTTCCGAAGCGCGGCCTCAGTCGGCAGGCGCTCCGAGGCCGAGCGCCTGCGGCGCTACGCCGGAGCGAACGACCATGACGGTCGGCCCGGTCGAGTAGAGCGGCATCCGGTGCGCCATCCAGTCTCCGTCCTTCGCGCGGTCGAACCAGAGCGAGAACCGCGGCAGGAACGGCTTCACGACGGCCGACAGCACAGGGCCGAAGTCGAGCTCGTAGCGCACTTCGACCAGCCGGCTCTCGCCGGCGCCAGCGCCCTCGCCGGGCGCGAGTCTGGCCTTCGCGTCGACGATGCGCGGCCCGCCGCGGCAGATCGCGATCTGGAAGGCGATCTCGCCGGTCTCGCCGCGCACCAGCGGCAAGAACAGGAGGTTCATCGGCGCGAGCGCGACGCGGTCGCCCTCGTCGATCGCGAGCTCGGAACGCTCGCCTTCCGGCGACGTGCAGCGCAGGACGCGTGCTGCGTGGTCGACCCGCAGGGAACCGAGTCCGTGGCCGGCCGCGAGCTCGGTGCGCGATTCTTCGAAGATCGGGCGCAGGTGCGCGCCGCCGTCGACCGGAGCGAGCTCCGCGGTGAGCCGGTTCGCGACCTTCCCGTCGATGTGGCTTTCGGAGAGCAGCGAGACGTCGCCGTTCGGGAGCTCGTCGAAGCGCACGTGCGCCTCTCCGACGCGCTGGCCCGTCTCGTCGAGCGTCTGGGCGGCGATGTCGCCGTAGCTCCGGGGGCGCGGCAGGCTGAGCGCGGACTCGCCGGCCGCCGGGAGGCCGAAGACGGCCAGCAACACGAGTGCAGCCGATGCGAGGGGGCGGCGCATCGCCCGAGTGTAGCGTTCCGCCCCCCGCCCCGTCGGCTCGGAGGCGCCGACCGGCTATCCTGCGGCTCGATGGCGAAGGGGAGCGAGACAGCGCAGGCCGGCCCCGTTCTGCGCCGCGCTCCCGTTCCCGCGCTCGGCTGCGTCCACCAGCTCGTTCTGCCGACGCCGTGGGAAGTGGGGCCGGTCCAGATCTATCTCGTCGAGAGCGAGCCGCTCACGCTGATCGACACGGGCGTTCGCGATGCGCCGTCGTGGTCGGCGCTCGACGCCGGCCTCGAGCAGATCGGCTACGGCGTCGAGGACGTGCGCCGCGTCGTCCTCACGCACTTTCACGGCGACCATCTCGGGCAGACGCAGCGGCTCCGAGAGGCGGGTCCCGGACTCGAGGTGCTCGCGCACGAGCTCGAGGTCGAGAGCGTCGAGAATTTCGCCGAGGGCCGGTCGGAGGACATCGAGGCCGCCGCCGCGCTGCTGCGAGAGCACGGCGTTCCCGGCGACGTGATCGCGCGGCAGTCGGAGATGCGGCGGCGCTGGATCGCGGAGGACGCAGCGCTCTGCGAGTCGACGCGCGTCGACCGCGCCGTTCGCGACGGAGAGCGCATCGGCTTCAAAGACCTCGAGCTCGAAGTGATCCATGCGCCCGGCCACACGGCGGGGCATCTGCTGCTTCACGAACCGCGAACGCGAACGCTCTTCACCGGCGACCATCTGATGGGCGAGGCCGTTCCGTTCACCGAGACGTACTACGAGCCGGGCGCGCCCGACCCGCACGACCCGCTCGCTCGCAGGCCGCGCTTCCGCGGGCTCGCCGGCTATCTCGCGAGCCTTCGCGACCTGCGGCGGCGAGCGTTCGACACGATCCTTCCGGCGCATGGCGGCGTCGTCGATCGTCCCGCGCGCTGCATCGACGACGCGATCCTCTTCTACGAGGTGCGCGTGCAGCGCGTTCTCCGTGCGCTCGAGAAGCTGGGCGCTTCGCGCCACGAGACGACGGCCTGGCAGGTGTGGGAGTCGCTGTTCCCGAAGGCGGACCCGGTCACGCAGATGACCAAGCGGATGATGATGGTGATCGGCGCGCTCGACGTGCTCGAGGACGCCGCGCGTGTCGCGGTTTCGCGAAGCGCCGGCGGGCGCCTCGTCTACCGCATCGTCTGAAGGGCGATCCGGCGGCGCCTTACTGCTGCGGTCGTCGCGCGCCGCCTGCAGGCTGCGGCGGCGCGGCGGCGCCTCGCGAGGGACCTACGGCCGCGATCCGAGCAGATAGACGGCGAGGTCGTAGCGCTCTTCGTCGCTGAGCGTGAAGACCGGCATCGGCGGCGTCGGCGCGGCGAGAAAGGCAGCGAGGTCGTCGATCGAGTAGCGCTGCGAGAGGTTCGCGAGCGGAACGACCACGACGCCCTGCTGCGTTCGCCCGGTCACGTGGCAGCGCCAGCAGCCGGTCTCCTCGAAGAGCGTCTCGCCGTGCTCGCTGCGACCCTTCGCTTCGCTGAGCGGCAGCGCGGCGAGCGGGAAGCGGCTCGCAGGCCGTTCGGGGACCGCGGCGGCCGCCGCCGCGGCCGGCGCTGCTCCTTGCGCCACGCGATAGACCGATCCCGCGTAGTCGTCGGAGACGTAGAGCGCGCCGTCCGGCCCCTCGGCCACGTCGACGGGCCGGCCGATCACGTCGCCATCGCGCTCGAAGCCGGTCATGAAATCGCGCTCGTCGATCGTGCCGTCGTCGCGCCAGTGCAGCGAGACGACCCGGTAGCCGTCCTTGCGCGTGCGGTTCCACGAGCCGTGCAGCGCGACGAGCGCAGCGCCGCGCAGCTCGGCGGGCGCGTTCGCGCCGCGCACGAAGGTCATCCCGAGCGGCGCGTTGTGCGGGCGGAAACCGTGAGCCGGCGGGGCCGACGCGGCGATCTCGGCTTCGTGGCCCGCACCGAAGTCCGGATCCGGATTGCGGTCGCCGTTCGCGAACGGCCAGCCGTAGAACGCTCCCTTGCGGATCTCGTTCAGCTCGCACGGTGGAAAGTCGTCGCCGAGAAGGTCGCGTCCGTTGTCGGTCGCGTAGAGCTTTCCGGTCCCGGGCTGCCAGTCGAAGCCGACCGAGTTCCGGAGCCCCGTCGCGTAGATCTCCTCGCCCGTTCCGTCGGGCCGGTAGCGGAGGATCGCGGCGCGCCGCCGGTCCTTCTCGAGGCAGACGTTGCAGCTCGACCCGACGCTCACGTACATCGCTCCGTCCGGTCCGAAGCGCAGCGTTCGCGTGAAATGGTTCTCGCCGCCGGGAATCCCCGTGACGATCCGCTCGAAGGCTCCCTGCGTCCGGCCGGTCGCGGGGTCGAAGCGCACGCGGCCGATCGCGCCGGTCTCGGCGACGTAGAGCCAGCCGTCGTGCAGATCGAGTCCGTGCGGCCGGTCGAGCCCCTCGAGCACGACGCGCGTGCCGTCGCTCCGGCCGTCTGCGTCGCGGTCCGGCGCGAGCAGCACGATCTTTCCCGAGCGGGTCTGGCTCACGAGCAGGTCGCCCGACGGCGTGAATCGCAGCAGGCGCGCGTTCGGGAGGCCCTCGGCGTAGCGCGTGAAGGAGAAGCCGGCCGGCACGCGAAGCCGCTCGTCGAGCCGCGCCTGCGGCGGCGGGTCGATGCCGCGCCCGAACAGGAGCTGGCGCAGCGGCGCGTTCACCGCGAACCGCTCCGGGAGGAAGAGCCGGCAACAGCCGACCAAGGCGAGGGCAACCAGGCCGGCCCCGAGGACGGTGGTGCGGAGAGGACGGCGCACCCGGGCGATCCTATCACGCGGCGGCGGCCCGGCCTGCCGGCGGGAGGCGCGCATCCCCCCGGCTTTGCGGCGCTTCCCGGCGGGGGTTGACGGGAGCCATCGCATGGCGCACTCGTATCGGCCCACCGGAGGCGTCGATGGCATCGAGGATTCGCAAGGGCGACCTGGTTCAGGTCATCACGGGAGCCGATCGCGGCAAGCAGGGCCGCGTCCTCGCCGTCGACCGCGAGCGCGGCCGCGTCCGCGTCGAGCGCGTCCGCGTGCAGAAGCGGCACCTCAAGCCCGGCCGCGGGCCGAACCGCTCCGGCGGCGTGATCGAGCAGGAAGGCTACGTCGACGCGTCGAACGTGATGCTCGTCGATCCGCAGTCCGGCAAGCCGTCGCGCGTCCGCGTGAAGGCCGACCCGAGCGGTGGGCGCCGCGTGTTCGCGAAGAGCGGCGCCGAGGTCCCCGAGGCGGGGCGTCGCTGATCGCGGGCGGCGAGCGCGCGGCATCGCGCGCGCCCGCAGCGTCGCGGACATCGTCGGGACGAACAGCGGCTCCGCGAGCGGAGCGGGAAGGCAGCCATGGCCAAGAGCAAGCGCGAGAAGATCAAGCTCGAATCGTCGGCGGGGACCGGCCACTTCTACACGACGGCCAAGAACAAGACGAACACGCCGAACAAGCTCGAGCTCAAGAAGTACGACCCCGTCGCGCGCAAGCACGTCGTCTACAAGGAGACGAAGCTCCGCTGACGGGAGGCTCTCCACGCCCCATCCACCATCAGAAGGATCCGCAATGGCCTGGGTGATCACCCATCTGTGTCGGGATTGCCTCGATCTGAGCTGCGTCGAAGTGTGCCCCGTCGACTGCATCTACGGCTACACGGGGACCGACGCCGAGACGTTCCCGAACCAACTCTTCATCGACCCGGACGAGTGCATCAACTGCGGCGTGTGCGAGCCGGAGTGCCCGTGGGAAGCGATCTTCGAGGACGAGCAGGTCCCGGAGGTCTTCCACGAGGCCATCGCGATCAACGCGAAGCTCACCGAGCACAAGGATCAGTTCGAGGTTCCGCCGAAGGTCGACAAGGAGCGCCCGACCCCGGAGCAGATCGCCGCGAACAAGGCGAAGTGGGGCTACGGGGGGTAGGGCCGCGCGCGGCGGACGGCCAGGCCAGCGATCGCCCGCCGGCGCTCAGCCTCGCGGCGAGACACGATCGAACGCGGTCGCCATGACGTCGACCGGCGCCTCGCGGCCGGTCCAGAGCCGGAACTGCTCGGCCGCCTGCAGGACGAGCATCCACTTGCCGCCGATCGTCCGCGCGCCGCAGGCCTCGGCATCGCGAAGCAGCCGCGTTCGCTCGGGCTCGTAGACCGCGTCCATCACCAGCGCGTCGGCGGGAATCGCTGCGGCGGGAACCGGCGACTCGTCGGAGCGAAGTCCGGCGCTCGTCGTGTTCACGAGCACGTCGAATCGGGCCTTCCCGATGGCGCCGAGGTCGCCGCTGCCGTGCGCGCCGAGCTCGCGCGCGAGCGTGGCCGCGCGCGCCGGCGTTCGGTTCAGCACCGTGACGTGCGCGCCGCGCTGGAGCAGACCGAAGACGACGCCGCGCGCCGCGCCGCCCGCGCCCAGCACCACGGCACGCGCGCCGGCGAGTCCGCGCTCGCGTTCGAGCGCCTGCACCGCGCCGAGCCAGTCGGTGTTGTGGCCGACGAAGCGATCCCCGTCGCGAACGATCGTGTTGACGGCGCCGATGCGCCGCGCGGTCTCGTCGACGTCGTCGAGGAGCGGGATCACCGCCTCCTTGTGCGGGAGCGAGACGGAGAGCTGGCGGGCGCCGAGCGCGTGCGCGCCGCGGACCGCGTCGCGAAGCCGGTCGGGCGGAACGTCGAACGCGAGGTACACGGCGTCGATGCCGAGCGCGGCGTACGCCGCTCGGTGCATGGCCGGCGACCGCGTGTGCCCGGCGGGGTGCAGGAGCACGCCGCACAGCGCGGTCGAAACGCCCGCCGCAGCGCTCAGCTTCCATCCTCTCGCGCACGCTGCAGAGCGGCCTTGAGGTCTTCCCAGACGAGCCGGCGGTTCTCCGGCGTGTACTGCCGCAGGACGAACGCCGGGTGGAAGGTGGGCATCACGGGGATTCCGCGATACGCGTGCCACGTCCCCCGCACCTTCGTGATCGCGACGTCGCGGCCGAGCAGCAGGCTCGTCGCCGGCTTTCCGAGCGCGACGATCACGCGCGGCGCGACCGCGTCGATCTGCCCGTCGAGGAAGGGCCGGCACGCCGCCACCTCGTCGGGTAGCGGTGTGCGGTTTCCCGGCGGACGACACTTCACGATGTTGCAGATGTAGACGTCGCGCCGGGCGATGCCGAGCCCCTTCTCGATCATGCTCGTGAGCAGCTCTCCGGCGCGGCCGACGAAGGGCACTCCGCGCAGGTCCTCCTGCTCGCCGGGCCCTTCGCCGACGAACATGAGCGCCGCGGTCGGGCTGCCGTCTCCGAACACGATGTTCGTTCGCCCCTCGCACAGGCGGCAGCGCGTGCATTCGCCGAGCGCTGCACGGACGGCGTCGAGGCCCGCGTCCGCCCCGGCCGCCGGCGCGCCGCGATCCGCCGGCGGCCGCTCCGCGAGAGGCGGCGAAGCCGCGCCGTCCGCAGCCTCGGCCGGGTCACGATGCGTGGACCGCGGCGTCGCCGCGGGAGACGCCGGCGCCGCCCGGCTGCGGTCGATCGCTTCGACGCCTTCCTCGGCGAGCTCGGCGAGCAGGGCCCGCGCCGAACGCACGAGCGCGCGGGCCTCGTCCCTCAGCGCCCCGTCCACTGCGGGCTCCGTTTCTCGAAGAAGGCGCGGATGCCCTCCTTCGCGTCGTCGGTGAGCGACGTGAGGACGATCATCTCGCGCAGGTAGCGCAGGGCCGCGCCGTACTCCATCTCGCACATCGTGTAGACCGCCTCCTTGCCGAGACGAACCACCGACGGCGAGAGCGCCGCGAGGCGTGCGGCGAGCGCGTCGAGCTCGGCGTCGAGCTCGGCGTCGGGGACGACGCGCGTCACGAGCCCGAGCGCGAGCGCCTCACGCGCGCCGACGCGCCGGCCGGTGAGCAGCAGGTCGAGAACGGCCTTGCGGCTCCCGGTGGCGCGATAGATCGGCGCCGAGACGACCATCGGCAGCAGGCCGATCTCGATCTCCGGGAGCCCGAGCACTGCGCTCTGCGCCGCGAGCGTGAAGTCCGCAGCGACCGCGAGCCCGCAACCGCCCGCCAGCGCGAAGCCCTGCACGCGGGCCACTACGGGAGGTCCGGCGCGGTGCATCGCCAGGATCACGCGCGCAACCGCGTCGAAGTGGCTCCGGCTCGCCTCGATCGTCTGATGGCCGAGCAGCTCGCCGAGGTCGGCGCCGGCGCAGAACGCGCGCTCGCCGGCGCCGCGCAGGACGATCACGCGCACCGATTCGTCGGCCCCCGCCGCGTCGAAGGCGGCCTCGAGCTCGGCGAGCGTCGCGCGGTCGAGCGCGTTGCGGCGCGCCTCGCGGTCGATGCAGATCGTTCGCACGCCGGCCGCCGAAGTGCTGACGGCGACGCTCGTCACGCTAGCCCTCGGGCCCCGCCCGCCGGAAGACGCGCCCGAGCGCTCCGACGTGCGCAAGCGGCGCGTGCGCGGCGGACGCGTCCGCACCGGTCGCAGGGGGCGCGGCGCTCGACGCCGAGCCCGGCGGCTTCGGGCGCCCGGTGCCGGCCTCGATCGTGCCGTGCTTCTGCGCGTCGATCTTCGCTTCGACCTCGAAGCGGAAGCCCGGGTCGTTCGCGTCGTCGTGGCAGGTGCCGCAGACCTGGAGGATCGCGCAGGTCTTGCACTTGTCGCCGAGCGACACGATCGTGCCGCGCTTGGCGGATCCGCTCGCGACGTGGTCGCTTCCCGGCCCGTGGCAGCTCTCGCAGCCGACCGACGCGAGGCCGGGGCTTCCCGCGAGCCCGCCCGCCGGCGCGAAGCCGCCGGGCCGGCCGAAGCCGGTCGTGTGGCACTTGAGGCAGGCCTCTTCGGTCGTCTTCTTCTTCGCTTCGAGCGATTTCACGGAGCGTGCGTGCGGGCCCTTCTCCCACGTGGCGTACTCGCTCGTGTGACAGCCCTGACACGCCGCCGATCCGACGAAGCGCGCGTTCGTGGTGCCGAGGATCGGCTCGCGCGGCCGGCCCTGCGCCTCGAGGATCCGGCGCTTCTCCGCGAGCGGAAGCGACGCGAGGCTCGCGATCGACTTGCAGCCGACCTTCGGGACGAACGCCGAGTAGGAGAACCCGAGCGAGTGCTTCGCATCGTGGCACGTGGCGCAGGCGGGTGCGAAGTCGCCGCCCTTCACGAAATCGGGAGACTGATGCGGGCCGCCTCGCCCGTGACAGCTCTCGCATCCGACGTTCTCGAGCTGAGGTGCGGGCGGCGTGATCGTGTAGCCCCCCGGCTTGCCCCAGCCGACGACGTGGCAGCCGGCGCACTCGGAGTCGCGCTCGGCGCCGTGCCGAACGAGCGTCGCGAACGCCCCGGCGTGCGCGGTGAGCTGCCAGGTTTCGGTCGGGCCCTCGTGGCAGACCGCGCAGAACTCGTTGCCGCTGTAACCCGTCGACGAGAGCAGCATCGGGACGGGCCGGCCGGCGAGCTTCGCGAGCCGCATTCGCATCAGCGGCTCGTCCTGCGGGTTTCCCCAGCCACGAACGCGCGCCATCACGCGGCCGTCGCGCCCGATCAGGAACGTGTCGGGCACCCCGGCCATCGCGCCGTACGCGGTGCGGATCTTGTAGTCGGGATCGAGAACGACCGGGAAGAACGAGAGGCCGTCCTCCTCGAGCGTCGCCTTCACCGACGCGACGTGGTCGAGGACCGAGACGCCGATCAGCACGGGCCGCTCGCTCTCCGGGATTTTCGGCAGCTCCTGCTTCAGGAACTCGAGCTCGTGGTGGCAGTGCGGGCACGTGTGGAGGAAGAAGATGAGGATCACGGGCTTGCCGCGCAGCGACGCGAGCTCGAACGGCGGGCCGCCGTCCAGTCGCGGCGCCGTGAACGCGGGCGCGACCGGATGCTCGCCGAGCGACGTCTCGACGGCGGGCGCCGCTTCGGGCAGCCGCAGCGACTGCCGCACGAAGCCCTCGATGGCCGCGGCGGGGTCGGGGCCCTCCTTCGGGAACTGGCCCATCCCGAACAGCACGTTTCCACTCGCGTCGGCGGCGATGAGCGCAACCGGAACCGGCACGCCGAGCTTTTTCGCGATCTGTCCGTTCGGGTCGTCGATCACCCGGTAGTCGATTCCCTTGGCCTTCACGAACGCTTCGAGCGTCCTGCGGTCGCTTCCCGCAGCGACGCCGACGAGCGCGAAGTTCTCCGAGCCCTGGATGCGCGAGAGACCCGCGAGGGCCTTCGCGACGACGGCCGCGTCGGGGATTTCGGGGTTGAACAGGAAGAGCAGCAGGCGCTTGCCGAGGAACGACGCCGCCGTGACGTGCTCGCCCGTGAGGGTCACGCCCTCGAACGCGGGCAGCGGGCGCTCGGTGCGCTTCGGCTCGGAGGCCGTCGCTGCGGCCGGCGCCGCTACGGAGGAAGGAGTCGAAGCCGACTTCGCCGCCGGCGCTGCGCCGTCCCTGCATCCGAGCGCGAGCGCCGCGGCGAGAAGGCACGCGGTGGGCCAGGCTCGCACGCGCCGCAGCATAGGAAGGGGGCAGGGCGCGGGCAACGGCCGCGCGCGCCGGTCGGCGTCAGCGCGTTCGGCCGCGGAGCTCGGCGAGGCGGTTTCGGAACAGCGCGTTGTCGGGCTCGTAGGTGAGAGCGAGCTGCAGATTGCGGATCGCCGCTGCGGCGTCGCCCTCCGCGAGGTCGGCGGTCGCCTGCGCGTAGAATCGCCGTCCCTGCGGCGTGCGCCCTTCGCGCTCGTCGCGGGTGCGCTGCGTCGCCGCCGCGGCCGACTCGACGAGCTGGAGCCGGCGTGCGCCGCCGTCCTGTCCGAGCGCCTCGTCGTACAGGCGCCTGCGCCGCGGGTCCCGCAGCACCGAATACGCCTCGGTGACTCGCCGTGCGATGCGTTCGACCGCCGTCCGCAGCTCGGGATCGAGCCTGCGGTTCGCATCCGGATGGAAGCGCCGCGATGCGGCGTGGTACGCCTCCCGCAGCGCGCTTCCGGCGGTCCCGCGCGGGGCCTCGAGGAGCTCGTAGTAGTCGAGCTCGTCGAGCACCTTCGCGAGCGCCCGAAGCTCGGACGGCGCGAGCGTGACGGGCACTGAGGCTCAGCCCCGCCGCGGCGACCCGGGCGGCGTCTCGCCGTCCGGATCTTCCGCGCCGGCGCCCGCATCGGCCGAGAGGTCGGTCCCGGGCGCTTCGAACAGCGCGTTGCCGGCGGCGTGCGGGCCGAGGTCCGAGAGGTCGGGGTCGAGCTCGATCTCGATTCCGTCGCGCTGGGCCGCGGTGTCCGGCGGAGTGTCGCCGGGCAGCACGTCCGGCAGGACGTCGAGGTCGTCGTCCGCGAGGTCGTCGTCCGCGGCCGGCGCCTCGCCGGCGGCACGGCCCGCCGCGGGCGCGGCCTCGGATCCGGCACGCGCGAGGATGGCCTGGATCTCCTCTTCGCTCAGGCCCGACGAGAGCGTGATCTGCGTCGACGCCTTCTGGCCGGTCGCCGGATCGCGTGCGGTCACGCTCACGATCCCGTCGCTGTTGATCTCGAACGTCACTTCGATCTTCACGTCGCCGCGCCGCGCGCGGGCGAAGCCCGAGAAGACGAACTCGCCGAGCAGCGCGTTGTCCGCGGCCTGTCGCGACTCGCCCTGGTAGACCCGGATGCGCACGCTCTCCTGGAAATCCTGGAAGGTGGTGAACGTCCGCGTCTGCTCGATCGGGACCGGTGTGTTGCGCTCGATCACGGTCTCGGCGAGCCCGCCCGCGACGCCGATCTTGAGCGAGAGCGGCGTCACGTCGAGCAGGAACGCCTGCTGCTCGGGCGCCATCAGCGACGCCGCGTGCAGCGCCGCTCCCATCGCGACGACCTCGTCCGGGTTCACGTCCGTGCGCGGCTCTTGCTGGAAGTAGTCGCGAACGGCGTTTCGGATCAGCGGCAGCCGGGTCGGCCCGCCGACGAGGATCACGCCCGACAGGTCGCGCGTCACGAGGCCCGCCTGCTGCAGCGCCTCGTCGCAGACCTTGAAGGTGCGAAGGATGAGGTCGTTCACGAGGCTCGCGTACTCGGTGATGCCGAGGCGCCGCTCGACCGAGAGGCTCCGGCCGTCGCTCGTCTGGATCACGTCCGGGATGCGGATCTCGGTCTCGTCCTCGACCGAGAGGGACTTCTTGGCCGATTCGGCGGCGACCTTCAGCTTCTCGAGCGCGTACGGGTCCGAGCGCAGGTTGATCCCGTGCTGCGCGCTGAACTCGTCGGCGAGCAGGTCGATCACGCGGTCGTCGAAATCGTCGCCGCCGAGAAAGGTGTCGCCGCAGGTCGAGAGCACCTCGAAGACGTCCTTGCCGATCTCGAGCACCGAGATGTCGAACGTGCCGCCGCCGAGGTCGTAGACCGCGACCTTCTGGTTGAGGCCCTTGCCGAAGCCGTAGGCGAGCGCCGCGGCCGTGGGCTCGTTGAGGATGCGCAGCGCTTCGAGGCCCGCGATGCGGCACGCATCGCGCGTGGCCTGGCGCTGGTTGTCGTTGAAATAGGCGGGCACCGTGACGACCGCCTTGGTGACGGGCTGGCCGAGGCGCGCCTCCGCGATCGACCGCATCTCTCCGAGGATCATCGCGGAGATCTCGGGAAGCGAATACTCGTGGTCGCGGACCTTGATGCGGACGCTGTGGTTCGGCCCCTCGACGATCTCGTACGAGCAGATCGCCCGCGCCTTCTTCACTTCCTCGGAGAAGAAGTAGCGGCCGATGAGGCGCTTCGACGAGTAGACCGTCGTGCGCGGCGCGTGGATGACGTTCGCGCGCGCCGCGTTGCCGACGACGATGCGGCCGTCGTCCTGGAAAGCGACGACGCTCGCCGTGATGCCTTCGCCGTACGCGTTCGGGAGCACCTCGGGGGCGCCGCCGCGCACGGCCGCCACGCACGAGTTGCTCGTCCCGAGGTCGATCCCGATGGCGACTTCGGACATGCCCCGATCTTCCTCCCGCTGCGCGCCCGGCATGGGGCCTCTGCCGTATCGGCGGAAACGCGGGGGTTCCTGAACCCTCCCCGTCCGCGTTGGACCGGCGCCGGGGCCTCTGCTATCTCGGCAGCCGTATGTCCGGTCACTCCAAATGGGCCACGATCAAGCGCAAGAAGGGCGCAGCCGACGCGAAGCGCGGCAAGATCTTCACCAAGCTGATCAAGGAGATCGCCACCGCCGCGCGGATCGGGGGCGGCGACCCGTCGGGCAACCCTCGGCTGCGCCTCGTCATGGACAAGGCGCGCGCTGCCAACATGCCCAAGGACAACATCGAGCGCGCGATCAAGAAGGGCACGGGCGAGGGCGCCGCCGACCAGTACGAAGAGGTGATCTACGAGGCCTACGGCCCCGGGGGCACGGCGATCCTGATCGAGGTTCTCACCGACAACCGCAACCGGGCGGTCGGCGAGATCCGGCACGCGCTCGCGAAGCACGGCGGCAACCTCGGGTCGACCGGCTGCGTCGCGTTCCTGTTCGAGAAGAAGGGATCACTCGTCTTCGAGCGCGCGGGGATCGACGCCGACGCGCTCCTCGAGGCGGCGCTCGAGGCCGGGGCGGACGACGTGGTCGACGCGGCCGAGAGCGTCGAGGTGGTGAGCGCCCCCGCAGGCTTCGAGGCCGTGCGCGACGCCCTCGCGGCGAAGGGGTTCACGGCCGCGAGCCTCGGCATCGAGATGAGGCCGAGCACGACGGTGAAGCTCGAGGCGAAGGACGCGGAAGCCATGCTCCGGCTCTCCGACGCGCTCGAGGATCTGGACGACGTGCAGAACGTCTACGCGAACTTCGACATCTCCGACGAGGAGATGGCGAGGCTGGCGTAGCGCTGGCGCCGGGCTGGGGGGCTGCTCCGGCGCCCGCGAGGATCGCGAAGCCGAGCGCGTGCGCCGCGGGCGCAGCGCCCGAGGGTGGGGGGGCGCATTCGCATCCTGGGGATCGATCCGGGCTCGAGCGCCACGGGGTTCGGGATCGTCGAGCGCCGCGCGGGCCGCGTTCATCACGGGGCGCACGGGACGCTGCGGCCCCCGCGCGGCCGGCCGCTCCCCGACCGCCTCGCCTTTCTGTACGCGGAGCTCGTGGCGCTGCTCGCCGAACGAAGGCCGGAAGCGGTG
>JAYRMX010000250.1:0-8530 GCA_041912475.1 Myxococcota bacterium | reverse complement strand
GGGGCCCGCGTCGCTGGTTGACGCGAGCGGCGCGCCCATCCACTCGTGCAGGTCTGCCACGCGGTAGACGACGCGCCGCGTGCCTCCCGGCCGGTGGTATCGCGGCCCCCGTCCCCTCACGCGCAGCGTCGCGAGCGTCGCGGGCGAGAGCCCGGTCAGCCGCGCGGCGCGTCTCGTGTCGACGTACTCGCATTCATAGTCCGTCACGCATCGCCCTCCGGCCGCACGATGCGGCCACGTGGGACAGTCTGGGCGACGTGCTGCGGTCGCGTCCTATGCGATTAGTGGGTCACTCGGCCGAGGGGATACCGCATAGTTTCGCCAGCTCGGCGAGGGCCGGCCGCGGCAGGGCCCGCACCTCTTCGACGATGGCGCGGGATATACCGGAGCCCTGCACCATGGCCCGGGGCTCCCTGTTCACCGTCGTTGCCGCGGCCCGCTCTACGTCGTTCGCGACGGCGAGCACCGCTTCGATGAATCGCATGCAGGGCGAGCCCACGGTTTCACCCTTCCGGTTCATTGTGAAGCCCACGGCAAGCTTTCGGCCGCTCCACCGCGCCCACGTCAGCGCCGCGCGGCGCCCCACCTCCCACGCTGCCGCGTCTCGCGGCCGATGGTCGCCGACTCCGTGGTCGGGCTTGCCGGCGCTCCACTCGGCCCAGCGCTCCGCGCGAGTTGCGAGCGTGAAGGCTTCGCGTCGCCATCGCGAGCGCTCGCGCCGGACGGCCGAGTATGCGTCCGCGACAGCGGGCGCAGGGACGGTGCCGAGGTCATGGTCGAAAGCATCGTCCATCGCCGTGTCAGAGACGGCGCCGAGGGCCGTCTCGAGGGCAGCCGCAGCCTCGGCAACGGCACGCCACTGCGCGGCTCGCTTGCGCGCCGAGAGCGGAGGCTCTAGCTCGCCATCCTCGCGCAGCGGGTAGAGCACATCGGCGATGCCCCCTGCCATGTAGGAGAGCATCTCTTCGGCACTCGCCGCAGCCTTTTTCGGCCAGGCCGAGCGTAGGCGCTCTCGCTGCGCGTCCGTGAACGCGATCGGGGCATGACTCCAACCCACGCGCACCTCCGCATCGGTGCCTCCGCAGTGAGGCAGCGCGGCAGGCCCGTGCGGTCGGGCTCTTCGGGGATCAACCTAGCCGCGCTGCATGCGAGTCTACTTCGAGTCGCGCAGCGGGATCACGGCCGCGTTGGGGCGGCCGTTCATCGCTGCGGCGATCCGCGCGCCGGCCGTCTCCGACACCAGCCGCAGCGGGTCGGATTGCACGTGCGCGTAGCGCACGGTTGTGCTCGGGCTCGAATGGCCGAGAACGGCGCCGATCACGGGCAGGCTTGCGCCCGCTGACACGGCAACGGCAGCGAACGAATGGCGCAGGTCATGGAGCCGCGCGCCGTCGATGCCGGCACGCTTGCAGATTCGTTTCCACGGGTGAAAGAGGCCCGCGAGCGGCTTCCCGGGCGCCGCGCCCGGGATCACGTACCGCGACACGCGCGGGAGCTTTGCGAGCACGTCGAGAGCGGGTGCGTTGAGCGGCAGCGTCTTCGCCCCGGTCTTCGAGTCGGGAAGCTCGGCCACGCCGCGGGCGAAGTCGAGATGATCCCATTCGAGCCCGAGCACCTCACCACGGCGCGCGCCAAGAAAGACGAGCAGGCGTAGCGCGGCGATCGCGGAAGGCATCTCCGTTCGCAGCCGCTCGGCGTCCGCGAGCGCCCCCCCCAGCCGCGCCAGCTCGTCGGCCGACAGGTAGCGGCGTCGCTTCACTTCAGGGAAGCGCTCCACCCCCTTTACCGGGTTCACTTTCTCTCGCAGACCCCACTTCGCCGCGCACGAAAAGAGCTTGCTGGCGAGTGCGATACAGCGGTTCGCGTTCGTCTTGCCGCTCCGCTCCCCGATCTCTTGGTGAAGCGTCTCCATCTCGTCGTGCGTCACGTCGGCAACCGGTCGGTGTTCGAGGGCCGGGGCCAGGTGGAGCCGCCAGTTTCGGGCGTCGCACGCGGCACTTGCGGGCTTCTTCTTGACCCTCGCGTGGCTCGCTTCGTACCTCGCCCAAAGGTCGGCCATCCGGGCCGCGCGCCGCTTCGCCTTGCGCGTGCTCGACACGTCCGCCCCGCCAGCCACTTCCGCGAGCAGCTTCCGCGCCCGCTCGCGGGCCTCGTCGGGCGTTAGGATTCCGACCTTCGCGAACGTGAGCCGGCGCGTGTCGCCGTGCTCATTCCGGTACTGGATCAGGAACGAGCGCGCCCCCGACGGCATCACCCTCACCGCGAAGCCGGGTAGGGAATCGTCCCAGTAGAACCGTTCCGCGGCCTCGGGCCTAAGGGCGTCGATGGTGCGCTTCGTGAGCTTCACGGCTGCCCCCCTCCGCGCCTCAGGGTAGCGCCGTGGAAGCAGGGCGGAAGCAGAAAGACGCAACTCGCAGCAGGATCAGACAATGCCCCGCAGGGGAGACAGGCTACAAAGTGACGCGGTTTCAGGTAGTTAGCAGCGTGCCGCAAAGAGCGGCAACGTCCCGCAAACAGCCCCGCGCGAGACTGAAAATCGCAGTGTCGGCGGTTCGATTCCGCCCTGGGCCACCATGATTTCCACTGCCGGGCGGCGCTTCCAAGGCGGACGCCCCCGGCGTCACGCCTCGACGCCGATGCGGAGCAGCCGCTCGGCGAGGGCCGCGATGGCCTCCCCCATGGCGAGCCTCGCCCGCCACTCCCGCGGAATCCCCGCCTCGCCGTAGAAGGCGCCCGCGAGCTGGCCGGCGACAGCGGCCGTGGTGTCGGCGTCGTCGCCGAGGTTCGCGGCGAGGAGGACGGCTTCGCGGAAGCTGCCGCTTCGGTCGAAAGCCCAGAGGGCGGCCTCGAGGCAGTGGACGACGTAGCCCGTTCCGCGGATCTGGGGCGGGTTGCGGCGACGGAAGGAGCCGGCGGCAATCTCGGCGATCCGCGGCGCGAGGGGCTCGGCGTCGAACACGCCTCGTGCGGGAGCAAAGGGCGCGTCGAGCAGGTCGGTCTTGCTCGCACCGCCGAGCGCGCCGACGAGAAGTCCTGCGAAGTAGCGGCACGCGTCGACGGCCTCGCGCGCGCCGTGGGTCGTGCGCGAGCTGTCGGCCGCGCGTGCGACGGCGATGAAAGGGTCACTGCGGCAGGCGAGCGCGACGGGCGCAAGCCGCATCAGCGAGCCGTTGCCGGCGCTCGCCGGATCGGTGGAACCGCAGAACGGCTCGCGCGTTCGCTCGAAGCGATCGAGCGCCGTCGCGACGGTGGCGCCGATGTCGAAGCAGCGCCCGGTAGCGCTCAGGTATCCGTCGCGCCACCAGCGCACGTAGCGATCGAGCTGGTCGACGGGATCGAAGCCGCCGCGCTCGGCGAGGCTCTCGGCGAGGCAAAGCGCCATCGAGGTGTCGTCCGTCCACGCGCCGGCCGGCAGATCGAACGGGCCGCCGCCGACGATGTCGTCGATGGGATCGAAGCTGCCCGGCTGGCGGAACTCGAGCGTCGTGCCGAGCGCATCGCCGGTGGCGAGACCGAGGAGAGCGCCGCGGTATCGGGAGCGCAGATCCATTCGTCCGGCCCAGCGGCCGAGCGCATCGCCGATCGCGAGGCCGAGCAGCATCCCCTCGAGCCGATCCCGCGCGGGGAGCGGCCGCGCGCGCGGCGCGGGCAGCGACGCGACCGTCTCGCGCCGCACGGCGAGGCTCGGCGGCCAGCGGTCGGTGTCGTCGGCGCGGGCGTCCGGCATTGCGCTCCGCCTACTCCTTCCGGGAGGCGGCGTCGCTCGCGTCGAGCCTTCCGACGATCGTCCTCCTTCGCGGCGGGGGCGGTCACGCACGGCCGCCCTCCGCGGCCCGAGCGCCGCCACCACGAGGCTTCGCGCGAGATCTATCGCTTGCGGTAGGGACTCGCGCCGCCTCCGAGCGCACGCTCTCCGTCGGGAAGGGGAGACCGACGGCCGTCGTCTCCTCGACGTCGAAACCCTCGAAGAGGAGATCCATCATGTCCTTCGCACGTTCTCTCGCCCTCGCGATCTTCGCGCTCGCAGCCGCCGCGCTCCCGGCGCGCGCGACCTCGATGCTCGGCCCGGCGTTCCCTCCGACCGGGGGAAGCGTGTCGTACTCGTTCACTGGCGTCGACGCTGGATCGCCGGGCGGGCGCAACATCAACTTCTGGGGCTTCTCGCTCTCTCCCGCGGCGATCGACACGTACTGGGGACCGGCGAGCGCGTACTCGGCGAGCGCGAGCCTCGACGGAAGCCCGGACCTGCTGACCTTCAGCGGCATCGCCGGAGCCGCCGCGACATGGGCCGGGACCACGTCGTGGACGAACCCGGACACGAGCATCGTCTACGCGAGCGTGCCGATCGAGCTGGTCATCACCGTGACGGGCCTCGGGGCGTCGCCGTGGGTGTTGGCGACGTCTCCGCCCGGCCTCGACCCGGGCGTCGGAGCCGGAATCGGCGCCGTGGTCGACACGCTCGACGGGACCAGCTTCACCGCGAATCTGTTCTACCGTGCAAAGCACCCCGTCACGTCGGCGTGGACGGCGATCAACTCGTTCGAACAGGCGGGCGGGGGTCTCACGACGAACAGCTTCACGGGCGACTTCTACACTCTCGTTCCGGAGCCGGGGACGGCGATGCTCCTCGCGAGCGGCCTCGCGGGGCTCGGAGCCGCGCTGCGAAAGCGCGGCTGAGACGGCGCTTCGAGCGGCGGCGCGCGTGTGTCGCCTCGTCGGCGAGGCGGGCGATACACGCGCGCTCGTCTCTCGAGTCTCGTGCGGCGCGTGCGGACGCACGGAACGCCTCCCGGGATGCGAGGGCCGCGCCGCTTGTGGTCACACCGCGGCTCCCGCACTCTCCCGCGCATGACGAACCCCACCCTCGACGCGTGGCACGACCTGGTGCGCCGCCGTGATGCGTCGGCGCTCGACGACATTCTCGCCGACGATTGCGTCTTCCATTCGCCGATCGTCCACACGCCGCAGCGCGGCAAGGCGCTCTCGAAGCTCTACCTCACCGCGGCGATCCTGCTCCTCGGCGGAGAGGGCTTCCACTACGTTCGCGAGATCACCGGCGAGCGCGACGCGATGCTCGAGTTCCGCGCGGTGGTCGAGGGCATCGAGGTGAACGGCGTCGACATCGTACGCTGGAACGACGCCGGGAAGATCGCCGACTTCAAGGTGATGATCCGCCCGCTGAAGGCGATCCAGCTCCTGCACGCGAAGATGGCGGCGCAGCTCGAGAAGATGAAGGCGACGGCGTAGGCGCGCGGCTCGCCTCGCAGGCCCGGCTCCCGCGCGAGGCGCCGGCGCGCGGCCGAGGACCCTCCCGCGTCAGCGCCGCGCCTCGAACCGGTAGAGCGGCGGCGCTTCGAAGGGACTCACGGCGCCCAGATCGGGGAGCGGCACGCGAGCGATCACGTTCGCGCGCGACTGGAGCCGGTGCGCGGCGTCGCGGCCCCACAGCAGCTCGTAGGCCCCCTCCTGCCAGCCAAAGGGCGATCCCGGCGCGATCGGGAGCACGGGCGCCGGCGGGTTGCTCTCGATCAGCGGCAGCTCACCGACGACCCACACGCGCCCGTGTCGGTCGAGCGTCTCCTGCGCGCGGTCCGCCGCGCGCCGCGCCTCGTCCGGCTTCGTCATGAGGGCCTTCAGCAGGTCGTACCGGGTGAGCGCGTGGTCGGGAAGGTCCGGGACGCCGAGCCACGGCGCGGGGCCGGCGTCGTAGTGATCGAACGCGATCCCGAGGTACCAGGGGTAGACGAGGACGAGATCGTCCGGCCGCGCCTCGTCGCGGAGCACCTGCGCGACGGCGTCGAGGTTCGTGAGCCGCACCGGCCCGTCGCGCCAGAGCCCGGGCAAGGCGAGCGCGAAGCCGGCGGCGGCGATGGCGAGCCGGGCAACGCGCCACGCGGCGCTCGCAGCGAGCGTCCGGTGCAGGCCGCTCTCGATCAGCACCGCGGCGAAGCCGAGCAGCGAGAAGTAGTACCAGCTCTGCGTGGGGTAGCCGACGAGCAGGAGGAAAGCGGCGTACGCGACGACGCCCGGGACGAGCGAAACCGAGAAGAACGCGGCCTCAGCGCGCGCCTCGGAGTGAGGTGCCGCGCGGCCGGCGCTGCGTGCGCACGCGACGAGCAGCGCCACCACGAGCGCGCACCAGAGCGCCGAGAGCCCGGCGCCGCCGGCGTCGATCGTCGCGCGCAGCCGTCCGGCGAGCCATGCGAGGTCGACGGGAGCCTGCATGATGCCGTTCCACGCGCGCGCCCTCGAGAGCGGCCCGGCATACGGCACGAGCGTCACGGCGACCGCCGCGCCGATCGCCAGCGGGGCCGCGGCCTGCGCCAGGCGCCGCCGCACGAGCCACGATGCCGCGCAGGCCACGGCCAGCGCGAAGACGACGACGGCGTCGTGGTAGAGGCAGTGCACCGCGAGGACGCAGGTGAGCGCCGCGGCGGCGGCCGCGCCGCGCGTCACGCGCAGCGAGAGCCGCCACATCGCGGGGACGAGCAGAATCGCGAACGCGAGCGCGAGGCCGTACGCGCGCAGCGTGTCGCCGAAGCGGATCACGGCGGGGTTCGCGGCGACGAGCAGCAGCGACAGCAGCGGAACGGTCCCGGCGGTGCGCCGCAGCGCGACGAAGAGGCTCGCGAGCACGAGCATCCCCACGCCGAATGCGAGCGCGCGCAGTGCGAGCGCGGTGCCTCCGAAGCCGAGATCGGCCCAGCCCCGCAGCACGAGCGGCCAGAGCAGCGGCGACGACTCCCACTCCATGCGCGCCCACAGCTCGCCGAGCGTCGGCCGGGTCGCGATGTGGAGCGTGCTGATCTCGTCGCGCCAGAGCATCGGAGCGAGCAGCCAGTTGCGGGCGTGGATCCAGACCAGCATGCCCGAAGCGCCGAGTGCGAGGGCCCACTCGCAGGCGCTCAGCAGCGATTCGCCCCGCGCGGCCGTGCCGCCCGCGAGGAGCGATCGACGTTGCGCGAGCCCGCCGCGCACGTCTTCGCGCGGCCCCTGCCCCGCGGGCGGCGGCGCGTGCGCCGGGTGGCTCACGGCCTCGGCCGCAGCGTCAGGCCGAGAAACAGATTGCACCACTCGATCGGCAGCGGCACCGGAAAGGCGCCACGGTGCGTCGTCACGAAGTGCGGCGCGAGCTCCTCGCGAATCTCCCACGGCCGGTTGATGTGCTCGCGCTCGATGAAGAGGCGGTACGGTCGGCCGTAGCGGCGCTCGTAGATGCGCTGCGCCGAGATGCGCCGCGCAACCGACGTCGCGAGGCTCCCCTCGCAGGGGATCACCACGCCGAGCGTCGCGTCGGGTGCGCACAGCCGCCGCAGCTCGCGCACCGCGGCGGGGAGGTCGGGAAGGTGCTCGAGGACGTGGATCGCGACGATGCGGTCGAAGTGCCCGTCGGGAAACTCGAGTCGCCGCTGGACGTCGCCCACGACCACCTGCACGCGCGGGAAGCGCTCGCGGATGCGCCCGGCCATCTCCTCGCGCAGCTCGAGCGCGACGTACTCGCGCTCCTGCTCGGCGCCGAGCGTCTCGAAGGCGAGGTGCTCGCCGATCCCCGCGCCCACCTCGAGCGTTCGCCGGAACGACGCCGGCGCTTGCGCGACGGCGTAGCGATGCCCCCAGCGGTCGGCGATCCCGAAGCGGCTCGGGAAGACCTCGTGCCAGTAGCGCATGAAGTCGTCGTTGATCCGCGCCTGCTCGGGATCGAGCGGCGGGAGCACCTTCGGCCAGCGGCTCACGATGCCGCGACCGCCGGGCGCCGCGCGGCGTACGAGCGCAGGGTCGCATCGAGCACCTGCTCGACCGAGATTGCCTGCATGCACTCGTTTCGCCGGCAGGTGGTCTGCCGGTTGTTGAGCGCGTTCACGCACGGGCTGCACGCGAGTCCGGCGAAGACGATCGCATTGCGCGGCGTGCGCGCGCCGAACAGCTTCGGCGTCTCGGGCCCGAACAGCGTCACCACGCTGACCGGCGTGAGCGTCGCGAAGTGCGCCGGTCCGCTGTCGTTGGTGACGAGGACGTCGGCGAGCGTGTAGAGCACGAGCAGCTCGCGAAGCGTGGTGCGACCCGCGAGCGAGTGGCAGCGCGGCGAGCCGACTCTCCGCACGAGCGCGTCGGACGCGGCCGACTCGTTCGCGTGTCCGGTGAACACGACGTGCGCCTCCGGGAGCCGATCGAGCAGCCGCGCCGCGAGCTCGGCGTAGCGCTCGATCGGCCAGCGACGCAGCGGCAACAGGTCGCTGGCGTTCGCGTTCAGCAGGATGAGCGCAGGAGGCGAGGCGCTCCCCGTCACCTCGCGAACGAGCCGCTCGATCTTCTCGCGCTCCTCTGGCGCGGGCTCGAGCATCGGCTCGGGCTCGGCGGCGGGCCCGGCGACCCACGGCAGTGTCGGAAGCCCCCGCGCCGGCCGCGCGAGCGCCTCGACGAGCGCGAGGAACATCTCGCCGGTGTGGATGTGCGCGTTGTAGAGCACGCGATGCGTGAACAGGTCGCCGCGGTACGGGCCCTCGGCGAAGTACGCGTGCATCCCCGCGCG
>JAYRMX010000249.1:0-6780 GCA_041912475.1 Myxococcota bacterium | reverse complement strand
GCCGGCCGCGGCGAGCGCTGCGCGCGCCTCGGCTTCGAGGCTCTCGACGCTCCGCGGCGTGTCCGCCACGCCGGCTCAGGCGGCCTTCGCGCCGGCGAGCTGCGCCAGCTTCGCGAACGCCGCGGGGTCGGAGATCGCGAGCTCGGCGAGGATCTTCCGATCGATCTCGACGCCGGCGGCCTTGAGGCCGGCCAGCAGGCGGCTGTACGACAGACCGTGCTCGCGCGCCGCGGCGTTGATCCGTGCGATCCAGAGCCCGCGGAACTGGCGCTTTCGCTGCTTGCGGTCGCGGTACGCGTACTTGAGGCCCTTCTCGACCGCCTCGCGCGCCGTCTTCAGCAGGTTGCCGCGGCCGCTGTAGTAGCCGCTGGCTGCGTCGAGGACCCGCTTCTTCCGCTTGTGCGCGGCCGCGCCGCGCTTCACCCGTGCCATCGTCTTCCCCTTCCGGTATTGGCTCTTGCGCGCCGCGTCACGGCATCATGAGCTGCAGGCGCTTCGCGTCCGCGCTCGACGCGATCGCGTCCTTCCGCAGGCGGCGCTTCCGCTTGCGGTTCTTCTTGGTGAGGATGTGGGACTTCCCGCTCTTCATGCGGACGACCTTTCCGGTCGCCGTCTTCTTGAAGCGCTTCGCGGCGCCGCGGTGCGACTTCATCTTCGGCATCGTCACTCCTTCGCGGCGGGCGCTTCACCCTTCGCCGCTTCCTGTTCCGTCTCGGCGGCCTCCGCCTTCGCGGCCGCTTCTTCCAGCTTGCGCGCTTCGGCCACCGCCTCGCGATTGGGCACCATGATCATCGAGAGGAACCGCCCCTCCATCCGCGGCGGGCTCTCGACCGTCGCGAGCGGGCCGATCATCTCCTTCACCCGGTCGAGCTGCTGGCGTCCGAGCGCCGTGTGCACGATCTCGCGACCGCGAAACATCACGGTGACCTTGACCTTGTCTCCGTCGATCAGGAACCGGCGGGCGTTCTTGAGCTTGAAGTTGAGGTCGTGGTCGTCGGTCCGGGGCCGCAGCTTCACCTCCTTGAGCGATGCCGAGTGCCCCTTGCTCTTTCCGGACTTCTTCTTGAGCTCGTACTTGTACCGCCCGTAATCCATGATCCGGCACACGGGCGGATTGGCGTTCGGCGCCACTTCCACCAGGTCGAGCCCTTCTTCGATCGCGCGCTGCCAGGCGACGTCGGGGGTCATCACCCCGAGCTGCTCGCCGTCGGCCCCGATGACGCGGATCTCGCGGGCCCGGATCCTCTCGTTGACCCGGGTGGTGTCCTTCTTCAGCTCAGCGATGCTGATCTCCTCTTGCGGGACTTCGCGGCTCGCTCCGCCGGGAGGCAATCTCCTCGGTGAGCCCGGCCACGAAGGCGTCGAGCGGCACGGCCGCCGGCGCCTCCTTCGGCCCGAAACGCCGGCGTGGAGTGACGGTCCCGTTCGCCTCCTCCTGGTCGCCGACCACCACCATCAGCGGAATCTTCTGCAGCTCCGCCTCGCGGATCTTGAAGCCGAGCTTCTCGCCACGGCCGTCGAGCACGGCGCGGACGCCCGCCGCGGCCAGCCGCTCCTCGACCTTTCGCGCGTAGCCGAGCGTGCGGTCCGTGATCGGCAGCACGGAGGCCTGCACCGGCGCGAGCCAGAGCGGGAAGTCGCCGGCCGTGTGCTCGAGGTAGATCGCGATGAAGCGCTCGAGCGAGCCGAGCACGGCGCGGTGCAGCATCGCCGGCTGCTTGTCGGTTCCGTCCCGGCCGACGTAGCGAAGGCCGAAGCGGCCGGGCATCGCCATGTCGAGCTGCACCGTCGCGAGCGTCCAGCGCCGGCCGAGGACGTCGAAGAAGTCGCACTCGACCTTGGGCGCGTAGAACGCGCCCTCCTTCGGCTTGATCCCGCACGCGTGGCCGGCCGCACGGACCGCCTGGATCAGCGTCTGCTCGGCACGGTCCCAGTCCGCGGGGTCGCCGAAGAAATCGTCCGGCCGCGTCGACACCGAGATCTGCACGCCCTCGATGCCGAGGTCGCGGTAGACCTCGTTCATCATCTCGAAGAAGCGGTTCACCTCGTCGCCGACCTGCTCGGGCTCGCAGTAGATGTGGCCGTCGTCCTGCGCCATCGAGCGCACGCGCGAGAGCCCGGTGAGGGCGCCGCTTCGCTCGTTGCGGTGCAGCCGCGAGAACTCGGCGAAGCGCAGCGGGAGCTCGCGGTACGAGCGCTTGCGCGACGCGAACAGGTGACAGTGCCCGGGGCAGTTCATCGGCTTGACGCCGAGCTCCTCGTTCTCGTCGCCCTGCATGAGGAACATGTCGCTGCGGAACAGCTCGTAGTGCCCCGACGTCTTGAACAGCTCGGTGCGGAAGAGCTGCGGCGTCATCACTTCCTGATAGCCGTACTTCGGGTACAGCGAGCGGATGTACGACACGAGCCCGTTGTACAGGACCATGCCCTTCGGGTGGTAGAACGGCGATCCCGGAGAGATGGGATCGAGATGGAACAGGTCGAGCTCGGCGCCGAGGCGCCGGTGGTCGCGTCGCTTCGCCTCCTCGAGGCGCTCGAGGTGCTCGTCGAGCTGCTTCTTCGTCGCGAAGGCGATGCCGTAGATCCGCTGCAGCATCGGGTTGCGCTCGTCGCCCCGCCAGTACGCGCCGGCCGCCTCGAGCAGCTTGAACGCACCGATCTGGTCGGTGCGCTGGACGTGCGGCCCCCGGCACAGGTCGACGAAGCGCCCGTGGCGAAACAGCGTGATCGGCTCGCCTTCGGGGATGTCGGCGAGGCGCGAGACCTTGAGCGTCTCGCCGAGCTCGGTGAACAGCGCGCGCGCCTCGTCGCGGGTCACGACCTCGCGCGTGAACGGCGCCTTTTCGGCGACGATGCGCGCCATCTCTTCCTCGATTCGCGCGATGTCCTCGGGCGCAAACGGGCGATCGACGAGGAAGTCGTACTGGAACTTCTCGCTGTGATCGCTGCGGCCGACGTCGACCTGCGCGTTCGGAAACAGACGCTTCACGGCATCGGCCATCACGTGCTCGGCCGAATGGCGGATCACCTCGCCGCCGGCCGGGTCTTTCGCCGTCACGATCTCGAGCGCGCATCCGTCGTCGAGCGGCGCGCGCAGATCGACGAGGCGGCCTCCGACGCGCCCCGCGAGCGCCGCGCGCGCGAGCCCCGCGCCGATCCGCTCGGCCGCGGCGAGCACGCTCGCACCCGCCGGCAACGCGAGCGTCCTGCCGTCGGGCAGCCGAACCTGCATCTCGGTCATGAACGGGCGGGCGGCATGGAGGTAGAAAACGCCTTTCCTCGGAGGCGCCGTCCAGCGCAGTCCGAGGCGAAGATGGTAGGCACGGGCGGGATTGAACCGCCGACCCCCACCGTGTCAAGGTGGTGCTCTCCCACTGAGCTACGTGCCTGTGCCGGCTAACGTCGCGCGTTCAATACCGTTTTTGCTCTAGCGTGTCAATCGGTCGGGGCCGGGCGGCGCCGGCGGCGCCGCGCTGCGAATGCGAACGCGCGCGCGGGCTTCGCCCGTCTCGCCCGCCGCCGGCAGCGGCTCGACGGCGACCTGCCCGCCCGCGAGCGCGCGGCCGAGCGCCGCACCGAGGTCGGGAGCCGCGACCGGCGATTCGACGTCGAGGACGGCGCGGCCGCGGGTGAACTCGATCGGCGTCGCGCTGCGCGCACCGACGCGCCCGACGAGCGCCTCGCGAACGGCCGCGTACTCGCGGTACGACGCAATCTGCTCGATCTCGAGCCGGACGTGCGAGAAGTCGCCCGCGGGAGCCTTTTCGGGCGGCCGCGCCGCGTCGGCGGGCGGCTGCCCCGGCGCCGGCGCGCCCTCGTCCGCGGGCGCCGGCGCTGCGCGGGCTCCCACCTTCTGGCGGACTCTCGCGACGTCGACCTGGGCGACGACGACGAGCTGATACTCGGCCTTCGCCTCCGGATCCGCGAGCAGCAGCCGCGGCTGCACGCCGCGGTCCTCGCGAATCTGGAAGCGGGCAACGTAGACCGTGGGGTCCGGCCCGAGCGCGCGCGCCGCGCGGTCCGCGAGCGCCGCCGAGTCGGGAGCCGGCTTTCCCGCGGCCGCCTCCGAGGCGGCGAGCAGCTCGACCGCCACCTGCTGCACGGCCTCGGCCAGCGCGGCCCGCAGCGCGGCCTCCCGCCCCGGCCCGCCCCGGCCCTCTCCCGGCTCGGCGCGAGCGACGCCCGCGGCCTCGACCCACTTCTGCTCCGCCGACGCGGCGCCGCTCGCAGCGAGCACGAGGGCGACGAGCGCGGCGGCGAGAGGTCGGCGCTTCACAGGCTCACCTCCGCGACGGGCCGCCCGAACAGAGCGTCGACGTCGCGCAGGAGGTCGGCCACCGGCCGCACGCCGTCGTCTTCGCCGAGCTCGAGCACCGTCTCGCTCTCGCCGGGGATCGTGACGTGCACCGCGACCGCGCAGTCTCCGGGATGCGACTTGAGCACGCGGCGCAGCGCGGTGAGGCGATCGGCCGTCGCTTCGGCCGCGAGCACGCGCAGCCGCAGCTTCGACGCGAGCTTTTCCTCGGCCTCCGCGAGCGTGATGACGTCGCGAACGAGCAGCTTCGGCGTGTCGCCGGCCTCGAGTGTCCCCGTCACGAGGATCGGCACCGGCCGCCCCGCCTCCGCCTCCGCGATGCACGACTTGAGGACCGAGCCGAGACGTGCGAACGGCTCGGGAAACACGGTGAGGTCGAATGCGCCTTCGAGATCCTCGAGCGTGCCGAAGGCCATGAGGTCGCCCTTGCGCGTGCGCAGCTCGCGCAGAGCCGTCACGAGCCCGCCGACGCGCACCTCGCGCCCCACCTTGCCCTCGGTCGCCGCTCCGGTCGTGTCGGCGTAGCGCTGGAGCTGCGCCGCGTACGCGCCGAGGGGATGGCCGGTCACGTAGAAGCCGAGCACCTCGCGCTCGTGACCGAGCCGCTCGCGGTCGGTCCACGCGGCGACGTCGGGGAGCGCCGGCTCCGCAGGCGCGGCGTCGGCCGCACCGCCGAACAGGCTCCCCTGCCCCAGCTCCCGGTCGCGCTGCACCGACGAGCCGAGCTCGAGCGCACGGTCGATCCCTGCCCACACCGCCGCGCGGTTCGAATGCAGCGAATCGAAGGCGCCGCACTTCACGAGGCTCTCGACCACGCGGCGATTGACGCGCTTCGAGTCGCTCCGGAGCGCGAAGTCGTAGAGGCCCCGGAAGGGCTTCTCGCCGCGCACCTCGACGATCGCTTCGATCGCCCCCTCGCCGACGTTCTTCACGCCCGCGAGGCCGAAGCGAATGCCTCCCGGAACGACCGTGAAGTCGCGCGCCGACTCGTTCACGTCGGGCGGCAGCACGTCGATCTTCTGCTCGCGTGCGTGCGCGATGTAACGCGCGAGCTTCTCGTGATTCCCCGTGTCGGCCGACATCAGCGCGGCCAGGAACTCGCGCGGGTGGTTCGCCTTCAGGTACGCGGTCTGGTAGGTGATCAGCGCGTAGGCCGTCGAGTGCGCCTTCGGGAAGCCGTAGCCCGCGAACTCGGCCATCAGCCGGAAGATCTCCTCGGCCTTCTTCTCCGGGATCTTCCGCTCGCGGCAGCCCGAGACGAAGCGCTCGCGCTGCTTCTCCATCTCGATCGGATTCTTCTTGCCCATCGCACGCCGCAGCAGGTCGGCCTCACCGAGGCTGAACCCCGCGAGGCGGTTCGCGATCTGGAGCACCTGGTCCTGGTAGACGATCACGCCGAGGGTCTCGGCGAGCAGCTCCTCGAGCTCGGGGACGAGGTACTCGACCTTCGTCACGCCGTGCCGGCGGCTCACGAAGTCGTCGACCATCCCCGACCCGAGCGGTCCCGGCCGGTAGAGCGCGACCAGCGGGATCAGCTCCTTGAACGCGCGCGGCTTGAGCTTCACGACGAGGTCGGTCATCCCCGGCGACTCGACCTGGAACACGCCGTCGGTGTCGCCGCGCGCGAGCAGCTCGTACGTCGCCTCGTCGTCGAGCGGGATCGTGTCGACCGCGAAGCCCGCGTGGCCGCCGTCGCGAATCAGCCGCTCGGCATCGTGGACCACGGTGAGGGTCTTGAGGCCGAGGAAGTCGAACTTGATGAGGCCGACCTTCTCGATGCACTTCCAGTCGTACTGCGTCACGACGTCGCCCGACTTCGGGTCGCGGTAGAGCGGGACGAGCTCGATCAGCGGCCGGCTCCCGATCACGACGCCCGCCGCGTGCGTCGACGCGTGGCGCGTCAGGCCCTCGAGCCGCCGCGCGACCTGCAGGAGCTTCGCCACCTGTCCGTCGGCCTCGGCGCGCGCGCGCAGCTCGGGCGACTGGGCGAGCGCGTCGTCGAGCGTGATGCCGAGCGTCTCCGGAACCAGCTTCGCGATCCGGTCGACGTCTCCGTACGGCATCCCGAGCACGCGGCCCACGTCGCGGATCGCCGCGCGTGCCTGGAGCTTTCCGAAGGTGATGATCTGCGCGACGCGCCGTCCGTCGTCTCCCGGATCGTCGTACTTCTTCGCCACGTAGTCGATCACGCGGTCGCGGCCGCGGATGCAGAAGTCGACGTCGATGTCCGGCATCGACACGCGCTCGGGATTGAGGAAGCGCTCGAAGATGATGTCGTACTCGATCGGATCGACGCCCGTGATGCCGAGGCTGTACGCAACGAGGCTTCCCGCCGACGAGCCGCGGCCGGGCCCGACGGGAACGCCGTGGCTCCGGGCGTGCGAGATGAAATCGCCGACGATGAGGAAGTAGCCGGCGAAGCCCATCGATGCGATCACCGAGAGTTCGTGGCGCATCCGCGCCTC
>JAYRMX010000248.1:0-3231 GCA_041912475.1 Myxococcota bacterium | reverse complement strand
GCCCCGACGACGAAGGCGCCCTGCCCCGCCAGCGCGAGCGCGTCCTGGCCGAAGCCGCTCGCGCAGTCGAGGATGCGCCGGCCCGGGCCGGGCTGCGCGAGCGCGAGCGTTCGCTCGGTCATCCGCTCGAAGAGATACTGGCTGTCGCGCGTGGTCCCGGTCGGGATCACGTCGCTCATGTCCCGGTCGAGGTCGACGACACGCACGGCGGCCGACGGTAGCAGCGCGCCCCCCGGGAGTGCGCCCCGCGTCGGGTTGCCGTTATCCTGCAAGGGGGTGAGGGAAGCTCTTCCGCAAGTCCTGTCCGCACCGTCCGCGGGCGGCGCGCGGCCGCCTCGCGTGCTCGACCGGCTCGCGTCGTTCCGGGTGCTCTACCTCGCCTTCTTCGCGTTCGTGATGCTCGACTACTTCTCGGTCCGGGCGGCGGAGCTGCTGCTGCGGCGGCACTTCCGCTCGGTCGTCGCCGAGGCGATCCGGGTCGACCCGACGCAGGGCGCGATCTACGCGCAGATCCAGCGCCGCATCGACGACGACGTGAGGAGCTCGGCCTGGGTGCGCGTCTGGGGCCTTCGCGTGAGCGTGCTCGTGATGGCGGCCGACGGCGTGACGCCGCTCTACCTCGGCGGGCATGCGATCCCGCCGCCGCCGACCGCCGACGCCGCCGCCGCGCTGCGCGAGGCGCAGCGGCTGCTGCCCGCGACGGCCGACGTCTCGGTCTCGCTCCCGCAGGACTCGCTGCTCGCGAACGGCCTGCTCGTCGTCTACGCCGCGGTGCTGCTCGCCTGGATGTTCCGCTACAACCGCGCGCTCGCCCGCGGCGAAGCCGAACGCCTCGCCGCCGCGATCGCGGCGCGCGACGCGACGGCCGAGCGCGCCGCGGGAATCGAGCGCGAGCTCGATGCCGTCCGCACGCGCCTCGCCGAGGTCGAGCCGATCGAAGAGGGACAGGCCGAGGCGATCGAGGCGCTCCAGCGCGAGCGCGCGTCGTTGCAGGAGAAGCTCGCCGAGCTCGGCCGCCGCGAGTCCGCGCTGCGCAAGGCCGCTGCGCGCAGCTCGGACCTCGAGACCGAGCGCCGCAGCCTCGAAGAGATGCTCGAGGAAGCGCTTCGCGACGTCGGGCGCCGGGACGACGAGATCCGGGCGCTCCAGTCGAGGCTCGAGGGCGCGGCGCGCACCGCCCCGGCGCCCTCCGGCGGAGGCCGCGCGCGAGAGACCGACCAGCTCGGCAAGCGGCTGCGCACGCTCTACAAGAATCTCGAGATCGACGAGCGCGCGATCGACGACCTCGTCGCGCTGCGCGATACGGACATGAAGCTCAAGGCCGAGGAGGCGATGAAGCGCCTCTCGGACGAGCCCGACACCGCCGCGGTTCGGCGCAAGGTCGGCGGCCTCCCGCCGCACCTCTCGATCTTCGAGCTCGGGTTCGCCGGCAAGGGCCGCATCTACTACACGCGGGGCGAGGTGCGCCGCTTCCGCGTCCTCGCCGTCGGCGCGAAGAACTCGCAGAAGGCGGACCTCGAGTACCTGAGTCGGCTCGCGTAGCCGAGCGGCGCGCGACCTCGCGGCGACCTCAGCGCGCGAGCGCGTCTCGCAGCGTCGTCTTGAGCTCGGCGTCGTCCCACGGCTTGGGCAGCAGCGCGCGAACGCCGATCGCGGCGAGGTCCCCTTCGGGAACCTCCTCGGTCCAGCCCGTGATCAGCACGCGGCCGGCGTCGGGCTGCTTGCGCGCCGCCTGCGCGAGCAGCTCGAGGCCGCTCATCCCCGGCATCTTGTGATCGGAGACGACGAGGTCGACGCGGTGCGAGTCGAGCAGCCGGAGCGCCTCGGCGGGCGTCTCCGCCGTCAGGATCTCGTACGGCTCGCGGCGCAGCACGCGCCGCAGCGCCGTGAGGATCCTCGCCTCGTCGTCGACGACGAGGATCACCGGCCGGACCGAGCTCACGCTCCCGCCTCGGCCGCCGGAGCCTCCTCGCGCTCGAAGGGAAGGAAGACCTCGAACGTCGACCCCTCGCCCGGCTCGCTTCGAACCCGGATCGTCCCTCCGTGGCGCTGCACGATGCCGAAGGAGGTCGACAGGCCGAGGCCGGTCCCGACTCCCACCTCCTTCGTCGTGAAGAACGGATCGAAGATGCGGCCGAGGTTCTCGGACGCGATTCCGACGCCGGTGTCGCTCACTTCGACGACGAGGCCGTCCGCGCGCCGCCGCGTCGCGAGCCGGATCTCGCCCGTCTCTCCGGACCGGCCGACCTGCTCCGCGATCGCCTGGTACGCGTTCATCAGCAGGTTCATGAACACCTGCTTGAGCTGCATCGGATAGCAGCGCAGCCGCGGAAGCTCCCGGTAGTCGCGCTTGAGCACGACCGAGTGCTTCATCATCGTCCACACGATGTTCGCCGTGGAGTCGAGGCATTCGTTCACGTCGGCGAGCGCCTGCTCTCCGGTGTCGTGCCGCGAGAAGTCGCGCAGGTCCTGCACGATGTGCCGGATGCGCTCGGAGCCTTCCTGCGATTCGCGCACCGCCTTCGCGAAGTCCGCCAGGACGAAGGCCGCGTCGACCTCCTCGGCGAGAGCGTCGAGCGCGCTCGAGTGGCGCCGGATCGCCTCCGGATCCGCGCTCCGGACGGCTTCCTGCAGCGCGAGGACGCGCTCCCAGAGCCTTCGCAGATCGGTGAGGTACTCGGCCATCTGCATCAGGTTCGCGTGGATGAAGCCCATCGGGTTGTTGATCTCGTGGGCGACGCCGGCCGCGAGCTGACCGATCGACGCGAGCTTCTCGTTCTGGAGCGCCTGCCGCTGCAGGCCCTTGATCTCGGACAGATCCTGGAAGATCGCGACCGCCCCGAGGCTCCGTCCGTCGGCGCCGGCGAGCGGCGCGCACGAGATCCCGATCGGGACGAGCGTGCCGTCGCGCAGCGTGATCACCGTCTCGGCGCCCCGGAAGCGCGCTCCCTGCGCGAGCGTGCGCGCGATCAGGACGCGCTCGCGGGGCGTCGTCGGGAACCAGTCCCAGATCCTGCGGCCGGGAAGCGACTGCGCGCCGAGGATGCGCTCGGCCGTGGGGTTCGCGAACGCGATCGCGCCGTCGGAATCGACGACGAGGAGCGCGCTGTTCATGTTCTGGATGATGTTTTCGTTGTAGTGCTGGAGCTCGGCGATGCGCCGCGCGAGCCGCTCGCGGTCGCTGACGTCGGACAGGACGAGCAGCACGCGCCCCTCGTCGTCGAGCCGCGT
>JAYRMX010000247.1:0-16603 GCA_041912475.1 Myxococcota bacterium | reverse complement strand
CCGCTTCGCAGCCGGGCCGTTCTGCGCTCGCTCGATGTGCCGCAGGGCCTCGTCCGGAGAGTCGGTCACGAACGCGAAGTCGAGCTCGCTGCGCGGCACCGCGCCCTCTCCGATGAGCGCATCCTTCACGAAGCTCTGGAGCCGCCGCCAGAACCGCGCGCCCATCAGGACGACGGGGAACTTGTGGAGCTTGCGCGTCTGGATGAGCGTCGTCACCTCGAACAGCTCGTCGAGGGTTCCGAAGCCTCCCGGCATCACGACGAACGCGCTCGAGTACTTGACCAGCATCACCTTGCGAACGAAGAAGTACCGGAACTCGACGAAGCGATCGACGTACGGGTTCGGCTTCTGCTCGTGCGGGAGCTGGATGTTGAGGCCGATGCTGCAGCCGCCGGCGAGCCGCGCGCCGCGGTTCGCCGCCTCCATGATCCCCGGGCCCCCGCCCGTCACGACGGTGTAGCCCGCGGCCGCGAGTCGCTTCCCCATCTCGACCGCAAGGCGGTACCACGGGTGCCGCGGCGAGAAGCGCGCCGATCCGACGACGGTGACCGCGGGCCCGACGCCGTCGAGGGCGCGCACGCCGCGCATGAACTCGCGCGTGATCCGCGCGACCCGGCGCTCCTCCTGCAGCGGGTGCCGCACGCTCCCGAGGAAGACGCGCTCCTCCTCGCGCAGGCGTTCGACGATCGGCGCGCGCGACGCGAGGAAATCGGGCGTCTCGCCCGGGCGGTTGCGCGGTCGTTTCGCACGGGCGCTCCGCTTCGGCTCTCCCGGTCCGGCTCTCTTCGGCAACGGCCCCCGTGCACCTCCCGAGAGCGAGCGTGACCGAGCCCCCGGAACGGGTCAACCGCGGGAGCGCCGCCGGGCCTCGCGAGGCCGCGTGGCCGGAGAGAGCGCCCGGCCTTCCTGCCGACGCGACGCGCATCGGGCTGCGTTCGGAGCCGGCCGCTCGCCGGACGGGTCCCGAGGTCGTGGCCAGCCGAAAGCGGAAGAAGCGGAAAGAACGTCCCCTCTCATCCCAGGGCGATGAGGACGACGCCGGCGACGGTGCCGGCGGCGCCGAGGATGCGGGGCCGGCTCGGGCGCTCGTGGAGGAAGGCGATTCCGAGCCCGACGGCGAACAGCACGCTGGTCTGGCGTGTCGCGGTCACGTAGCTGACCGACGCCGTTCGCAGCGCCTCGAGGATGAGCGCGTAGCTCGCGAAGCTCACGACGACCGAGGCGAGCGCGCGGCCGCTCTCCTGCGTCGCGACGGCGCGAAAGGCGCCCGGGCGAAGGCGCCGCAGCGCGTTCGGAACGAAGACGAACGCGGCCGCGCCGCAGAGCAGGAAGTAGTAGAAGACGGCTTTCGGGACCGGCGAGCTCCAGGGTGCGGCGGAGAGCAGGCTCATCGCGCGCTTGTCGATGAGCGAGAAGCCGACGGTCGCGAGCAGCGCGAGGTAGGCGTAGAGCGTGCCGGGCTCGACGAAGCCGTGCCAGCGAACGCGGCCGTCGGTCTGGACGAGCCACATCGAGAGCACGACGACGGCGATGCCGAGCGCGCCCGTCGCGGACACGGACTCGCCGAGCAGCGGGACCGCGGCGAGCGTCACGAACGCCGGCGCCGACCGCGAGATCGGGTAGACGAGCGAGAGGTCGCCCTTCTCGTAGCCCATCGTGAGGAAGAGGAAGTAGAGGCCGTGCGCGACTCCGGTCACGCACAGGAGCTTCCAGACGGCGGGCGGCACCTGCGCGAGGTCGACCAGCGGCAGCAGCGGGAGCAGCAGGAGCGCGGGAACGACCGAGAGCACCAGCGAGAACGACATCGGATCGCGGCTGCCCTTCGCGAAGAGGTTCCACGCCGCGTGCAGCAGCGCCGACAGCAGCACCATCGCCAGCTCGAGACCGGTCATTGGCGCGGCAGCCTACCGCATGCGCGATGCTTTCCCCCGCGCCTTCTCGCCGAAGCTCCTGGTGCTCGAGTCGCATCGCGACCGCATGCGACGCCTTCCTCCCGCCGCCGCCTCGCCGCAGCTCGCGCCGAGCGAGGCTATCGCGCCCCTGCGATGCGCTCCCCCAGCCGGTCGAGATGCTCGTTCGCGGTCCCGAGCGTGAGCTCGATCTGCCGCGACCACATCGTGTAGCGATGGATCGGGTAGTCGACGTCGACGCCGATCCCGCCATGGAGATGCTGCGCGGCGTAGGTCACCCGGTGCCCGCCCTCGGCCGCCCAGAACTTCGCGATCGAGACGTCGTCCGCGGCGTCTTCGCCGGCGGCGAGGCGGCTCACGGCGCGCCACATCGTCCAGCGGATGCACTCGGCGTCGATGAAGGCGTCTGCGGCGCGCTGGTGAACGGCCTGGAAGGCGCCGATCGGCTGGTTGAACTGCTCGCGCTTCGCGGTGTAGTCGGCCGTGATGCGAAGCGCGCGCTCGACGATGCCGGCCTCGATCGCGCACAGCCCTGCCGTCGCGCGGTCGAGCAGCCAGCCGAGCGCGGACGCGGGCGCGGCCTCGCCGCCCAAGAGATCGTCTTCGCCCGCCGCCGCGCCATCGAGGCGGATCCGGAGCTGCGGCTCGTGGCTCGTTGCGTGCTGGCGCTCGATCGTGACGCCGGCCGCGCGCGGATCGACGAGAAACAGGCCGGCGCGTCCGTCGGCGAGCGTGGCCGGAACGATCACGCGCTCGGCGAGATGCGCGGCGGGGACACAGGTCTTCTCGCCGCTGAGCCGGAAGGCGGCGCCGTCGCGCCGCGCGAGCGTCGAGACGCGCGCCGGGCTCGTGCTGGCCGGCTCGGCGAGCGCGGCCGTGAGGATGCACTCGCCGGCGGCCACGCGCGGCAGGAAGCGCTGCTTCTGCGCGGCCGTTCCGAACTTCGCGAGCGGCAGCGCGCCGAGGACGAGGCTCGGATAGACCGGAACCGGCGCGACGGCGCGGCCCACCTCGACCAGCAGGATGCACAGCTCGACGAATCCCCAGCCGCTTCCGCCGTGCGCTTCTTCGATCGCGACGCCGAGGAGATTCGCGCGCGCGAGCTCCTGCCACGTGTCGCGATCGAACCAGTCGGCCGACGCCTCGATCTGCTTCAGCCGGTCGTGGGTGACCCGGTCTTCGAGGATCTTGCGCGCGAGCTCGCGCAGCGCGTCCTGGTCTTCCGTGAATGCGAAGTCCATGGCCGTCTCCTAGCGCCGGTAGTGGGGCATGCCGAGCCCCGCCATGGCGATGATGTCGCGCTGCACCTCGTTGGTGCCGCCGCCGAAGGTGAGGATGAACGTCGTTCGGTACATGCGCTCGACGCGGCCCGCGAGCACCGCGCCCGGCGAGCCGTCGCGGAGCTGGCCCTCGGGCCCGAGCACCTCCATCAGCATCCGGTAGCCCTCGACGTAGAACTCGCTGCTCATGACCTTCGCGGCGGAGGCTTCGGCCATCTGCAGCGATCCCTTCGTCATCGCCCACGCCGTTCGCCAGTTGAGGAGGCGCAGCGCCTCGAGCTGCGCGCGGATGCGGCCGAAGCCGTGCCGCACGAACGGGCGGTCGATGACGCGCTGGCCATCGGCGAGCCTCGTCTCGCGCGCCCAGTCGCAGACCTCCTCGAACAGCCGCTCGAAGGGGCCGACGGCCGAGAGGGCGACGCGCTCGTGATTGAGCTGGTTCGTGATGAGCGCCCACCCGGCGTTCTCGGCGCCGACGCGGTTCTCGACCGGGACGCGAACGTCGTTGTAGTAGGTGGCGTTGGTGCGAACGCCGCCCATCGTCTCGATCGGCGTGAGCGAGTAGCCGGGCGAGCTCGTCGGAACGATCAGCATCGAGATGCCGCGGTGCTTCGAGCCGTCGGGCCCCGTGCGAACCGCGAGCCAGATGTAGTCGGCGAAGTCGGCGAGCGAGGTGAAGACCTTGCTGCCGTTCACGACGTACTCTTCGCCGTCGCGAACGGCCTTCGTCGTCAGCGACGCGAGATCGGTTCCCGAGCCCGGCTCCGAGTAGCCGATGGCGAAGTGGACCTTTCCGGCGAGGATGAGCGGCAGGAAGCGGCGCTTCTGCTCCTCGCTCCCGTACTTCATGATCGTCGGCCCGACCGAGTTGAGCGTCAGGAACGGCAGGGGGTACCCCGCGCGCTGCACCTCGTCGGCGAAGATGAACTGCTCGATCGGCGAGCGGTCGAGCCCGCCCCACTCCTTCGGCCAGCCGATTCCGAGCCAGCCGTCGCGGCCCATCTGCTGCAGCGCCTGCGTGTAGAGCGGACCGCCGCCCTCGCTGCCCTTCACCTCGCGGACGAGCTCGGGCGTCATCATCTTCGTGAAATACGCCCGCAGCTCGTCACGGAGCGCGCGCTGCTCGGGCGTGTAGTCGATGTGCATGGTGCTCCCCGGGGTTAGATCGCGCGCTCGCGGCCCTTCCAGTACGGGTCGCGCAGCTTTCGCTTGTAGAGCTTGCCGTTCGGGTCGCGCGGCATCGATTCGGTGAAGTCGATCGAACGCGGCGCCTTGTACTTCGCCGTCCGCTCGAGGCAGAAGGCGAGGATCTCGTCGGCGAGCGCGGGGCCCGGCGCGGCGCCCGGCGCCGGCTCGATCACGGCTTTGACCTGCTCGCCCCAGTCTTCGTCGGGGATCCCGAAGACGGCGGCGTCCGCGACCTTCGGGTGCGTGAGCAGGACGGCTTCGACCTCGGCCGGGTAGATGTTGACGCCGCCCGAGATGATCATGTCGGTCTTGCGGTCGCACAGGAACAGGTATCCGGCGTCGTCGAGGTAGCCGACGTCGCCGACGGTGAAGAAGCCCTCGCGGCGGCTCCCCTCCGTCTTCGCCTTGTCCTTGTGATACTCGAACGACGCCTGGCCGAGCTTCATGTAGACGGTGCCGATCTGGCCCGGTGCGCACGCGTTTCCGGCGTCGTCGAGGACGCGGACCTCCGACCCCGTCCAGGCCCGGCCAACCGTTCCCGGCCGCTCGAGCCACTCCTGCGGCGTCACGAGCGTTCCGCCGCCCTCGGTCGCGGCGTAGTACTCGTAGATCACCGGCCCCCACCATTCGAGCATTCGGCGCTTGATGTCGGGCGGGCACGGCGCTGCGGCATGGACCACGTGGTGAAGCGACGAGACGTCGTAGCGCGAACGAACGTCCTGCGGGAGCGCGAGCAGGCGGTGGAACTGCGTCGGCACCATGTGGCTCGTCGTGACGCGGTGCTTCTCGATCAGATGCAGCGTGTCCTCCGGCGTCCAGCGGTCCATGACGACGACGGCGTGACCCATGTGCAGCGAGCACGTCGTGAACATGAGAACGGCCGTGTGGTAGAGCGGCGAGCCGCACAGGTGGACGTTGTCCGACTCGGCCTTGATGCCGAACAGGCCGAGAAAGCCCCCGTACAGCGTCGCGACGACGTCGGGGTCGAGCGGCGGAATCGCGCGGCGAACCCCCTTCGGGCGGCCGGTCGTTCCCGACGTGTAGTGCATGACGCTGCCGGCGACGCGGCCGTCGGGAAGCGTCGCCGGCTGGCCGCTCACGAGGTCGGCGAAGGGGCGGAAGCCGGGTACGGCGCCGATCGCGAAGCGGCCGCTCTGCGGAAAGCCGATCTCGTCGGCCGCCGCCTTCGCGGCCGGCGCGAAGCGCTCGTGCGTGAAGATCGCCTTCGCCTCGCAGTCGCTCGCGATGTACGCGATCTCGGGGCCCGTCAGGTGATGGTTGATCGGCGTCACGTAGAAGCCGGCCTGCAGCGCGGCCAGCTCGAGCGCGAGCATCTCGAGCCCGTTCGGGAGGACCGTCGCGAAGCAATCGCCCTTCTCGAGGCCGAGCGCGCGAAGCCCGTGAACGATGCGGTTGGTCTCGGCGAGCAGCTCGCCCGCCGTCACCGACCGCCCCTCGGGCGTCACGAGCGCGAGAGCGCCGGGGCTTCGCTCGGCATGGCGCCAGAAGCTCTGCGACATCAGACGTTCTCCTTCTCGCGTGCGACGGCGAGCGCCTTCGCCCACGGATAGTCGGCCTTGCCGGCCGGCGAGCGCTTCATCTCGGCGACGACGTGGAGCGCACGCGGCACCTTGTAGCCGGCGATCAGCGTCCTGCAGTGCGCGACGAGGTCGGCGAGCGCCGGCGCGGGAGCCCCCGGGCGCGGCTGCACGAGCGCGGTGACGCGCTCTCCCCAGCGCGAGTCGGGGACGCCGACCACGAGCGCGTCGAAGACGTCGGGGTGCTGCTTGAGCGCGCCCTCGACCTCCTCGGGGTAGATCTTCTCTCCGCCGCTGTTGATGCACTGCGATCCGCGCCCGAAGAGGGTGAGCGTTCCGTCGGCCTCGGGCCGCGCGAGGTCGCCGGGGATCACGTATCGAACGCCGGCCGCCGTGACGAACGTCTTCGCCGTCTTCTCGGGATCGTTCCAGTAGCCGAGCGGGATGTGTCCCGCGAGCGCGATGCGCCCCACCCGGCCCGATCCCGGCTCGATCGGCCGCAGGTCGTCGTCGAGAACGACGGTCTGCGTGCTCATTCGGAAGCGGATCCCGCCTTCCTTCGTGACGCCGCCCGCGTCCATTCCCTACGACCCCACCTCGGACGCGCCGTAGTTGTCGAGAAGGGCGAGCTTCGGGAGCAGCGACTTCAGCTGGTCTTTCACGCCCTGCGAGAGGATCGCGCCGGCCGAGCTCAGGATGAGGAGCGACGACGTGTCGTAGCGCGAGGGATCCTCGGCGAGCGCCTCGGCGAGCGGCCGCGCCATCGCGTCGCCCACCAGCGAGAGCGTCATCACGCGCTCGCGCTCGATGTGCCCCCAGACGAGGTGCGGATCGAACCGCGGCGCGATCACCGCCTTGTGTCCCTGCAGGAGCGCGATCAGCGTTCCGAGCTGCGCCGCGCCGTGGATGAGCGGCGCGGCCGTCATCATCGCGATCGGCGCCCGCGCCTTCGCGCGCTCGGCGACGTCCTCGGGCCGAGCCGGCGGCGGGCCCATCGGGTTCGCCGCCATGAGGCACGCGTGGAAGGCGTCCTCGTGCCGCCACATCACGCCCTTCGGCATTCCCGTCGTTCCGCCGGTGTAGATCACGTAGAGGTCGTCGTCCGAGCGCTCGGCGAAGTCGCGCGCCGCAGACGCGCTCGCGACCGCCTCCTCGTACCGGAGGACCTTCGAGAGCGCTGTCTTGCCGGGCGCGGCGTCTCCGACGACGAGGCAGAAGCCGAGATCCGGGAGGCCCGAAACGGCCTCCTCGACGCGGCGCAGCGCCGGCGTGTCGCAGAGCAGGCCCTTTGCGCCCGCGTCTCGGCACAGGTAGCGGAGCTCCTCCGCGACGTACCGGAAGTTGACGTTCGCGGGGACGGCGCGGAGCTTGAACGCGGCGAGCATCGCCTCGACGTACTCGGCTCCGTTCTGCAGGTAGAGCCCGATGCGGTCGCCGGCGCCGACGCCCTGCGCGGCGAGGACGTGCGCGAGGCGATTCGCGCGCGCGTCGAGCTCGGCGAACGTGCGCCGCTGCTCGCCGCACACGAGCGCCGTTCGGTCCGCGACCGCGTCCGCGACGGATTCGAACAGGTCGGCGATGTTGTAGTGCACGCCGCGCTCCCTACGGCCGCTCGCTCGCGACCACCCACATCGAGAAGAACTGCGAGCCTCCGCCGTACGCATGGCCGAGCGCGCGGCGGACGCCGTCGACCTGGTGCTCTCCGGCCTGCCCGCGCACCTGCATCGCCGCCTCGGCGAAGCGCAGCATGCCCGACGCGCCGATCGGGTTCGACGACAGCACGCCTCCCGAGCAGTTCACGGGAAGATCGCCGTCCATCGCGGTCGCTCCCTCGTAGACCATCTTCCAGCCCTCGTTCGCCTCGGCGAAGCCGAGGTTCTCCATCCACATCGCCTCGAACCAGCTGAAGGGGACGTAGATCTCGGCGACGTCGAAGTCTCTGCGCGGGTTCGTGATGCCGGCCTTGCGGTAGAGCTCGGCCGCGCAGTCGCGCCCGGCGCGCGGATTCACCTGATCGCGCCCCGCGAACATCGTCGGCTCGCTCTTCATCGCCGTGGCGTGGATCCATGCGGGCTTGCCGGGGCTGCGCGCCGCGGCGCGCTCGCTCGCGAGCACCATCGCGCACGCGCCGTCCGACGACGGGCAGGTCTCGAGGTAGCGGATCGGGTCCCAGAGCATCGGCGAGCTCGCCACCTGCTCGAACGTGATCCCGGGGAAGACGAGGTGAGCGTACGGGTTCTTGAGCGCGTTGGTGCGGTCCTTGAGCGCGACGCGGATCCCGGTGTCGTCGGGCGCGCCCGAGCGGCGGATGTACGCGCGGATCAGCGGAGCGAAGTAGCCGCCTGCGCCGGCGACGATCGCCTGCTGGAAGGGGATCTTCACCGTGAGCGCCCACATCGCGTTGCTTTCGCTCTGCTTCTCGTACGCGACGGTGAGCACGCGGTCGTGGATGCCCGCCTGCACGAGGCTCGCGGCGACGATCGCGGTCGAGCCTCCGACGCTCCCCGCGGTGTGGACGCGAAGCATCGGCTTGCCGGCGCAGCCGAGCGCGTCGGCGAGGAAGAGCTCGGGCATCATGACGCCCTCGAACATGTCGGGGGCCTTGCCGATCACGACGGCGTCGATGTCCGCGAAGCCGAGCTCGGCATCGGCGAGCGCGCGCAGCGCGGCCTCGCGGACGAGCCCGGGCATCGAGACGTCGATCCGCTTCACGTCGTGCTTCGTCTGTCCGATCCCGATGACGGCGCAGCGCTCGGCCACGGCTAGGCCTCCATCACACAGACGAGGTTCTGCTGCAGGCACGGTCCCGAGGTCGCGTGCGCGAGCGCGCGTTTCGCCTCGCCCGCGTGGACCCGCGCGGCGGCTTCGCCGAGCCGGATGAGGCCGGCGACCATCACGGCGTTCGCTGCGAGCGCGCCACCGGACGGGTTCACGGCCACCGACGGCGCGAGCCGGAGCGCGTCGCGCAGGATCAGCTCCTGGTGCGTGAACGGCGCGTGCAGCTCGGCGACGTCGAGGACCCCCGTGAAGGCGCCGGCCTTCTCGCCGGCGATCTCGGTCGAGACCGACCGGGCGAGGTTGCGCGCTCCGAGCGAGTGGCTCTCGATGCGGTGGTCGATGCCGCGGATCCACGCCGGACGCCGGCACTTCTTCCGCGCGAGGTCGCCCGCCGCGAGCACGACCGCCGCGGCGCCGTCGGTGACGGGCGGACAGTCGTGCTTGCGAAGCGGCGCCACGAGGTAGGGCTCCGCGAGCAGCGCATCGACGCCGAAGTCTCCGCGGAGCTGCGCCTTCGGATTCGACTTCGCGCTGCGCCGGCTGCGCGCGGCGACCTCGGCCATCGCGCGCTCGGTCGCGTGGCCGCGGTCGAGGAGCACGCGCGCCTGCAGCGCGGCGAGGCTCACGGCGTCGGGCCAGAGCGGTGCCACGTTGTAGGGGTCGAGCTGGAGCGTCAGGACCTCGGCGATGTCGCCCATCGACGACTTCCCGAACGCGTAGACGAGGGCCGAGTCGGCCTCGCCGGTCTGGATCTTGACCCACGCCTCGTAGAGCGCGAACGCTCCGTCCATCTCGACGTGCGACTCGTTGATCGGCGGCCACGGCCCGACGGCGTCGATTCCGCTCACGAACGCGAAGGGCTGGCCGGCGATGTAGTCGCAGCTTCCCGAGACCGTGAAGCCGATCTCCTTGCGCGGGATCCCCGACGCCTCGACGGCTTCGGAGACCACGGGCATCAGCATCTCGACTTCGTTGCGCTCCGTCTCGCAGCGAACGTTCTGCCCCTGCGCGAAGGAGACGATTGCGACGTCGCGCATCGCTAGAGGTGCTCCTGGTACGACTCGAACGGCGCATCGGGCTCGCCGGTCGGCCTGAAGTAGCGAATGCTCTCGAAAGTGGGCGCGAGCTCCTCCTTCGGCACCCAGACGGCCTGCACTCTCATTCCCATTCGGACCTGGTCGAAGGGGCACTCCTGGATGAGCGCGAAGAAGGGGATGTCGGCGCCGTCGAGCAGGATGTGCGCCGCGACGAACGGCGGCTGGATCGAGAGGCTCTCGGACGGGATGCGGACGATGCAGAAGGTCGTGACCGTTCCCGTGTCGCGGACCTCGACCTCCTCCTCCGTCGGGACGCCGTGCGTCGGCGACGCGCCGCGCGGCGGCACGTAGACCTTGCCCGTCACCGGGCAGCGCTGGCCGAGGATCCTGCCCTCGGCGAGGCCGCGCAGGAAGCGAGACGTCGCGCGCCCGGGCCGGTAGACGTACTCGAGGCGGATCGGCGTCGTGATGCTCTTCACGATCTCGGTCATCGCGCCTCCTCGGGCTCGAAGCACGCGATGTCGCGGATCTCTCCGGCGCGCTCTTCGCGAAATCGCGCTCGAACGCGCATGCCGGTCTTCATTCGCGCGAGCTCGCCGGCGTCGACCGCGTGCAGCAGCGCCGTGTCGGCGCCGTCGAGATGGACGAGCGCCCACGCGAACGGGCGATCGAGCGGGTGCTTCGGCCGCGGATTCGCGACCCACGCCCACGCCGTGACGACGCCGCCGCTGCCGACCTCGACGGGCTCTCCCGTCGCCTCTCCGGTCTCCGGGTCGTATTCGAGCGGCGGCACGAGCACGCGGCCGCTCGGCGTGCGAACGCCCTCGATGCGGCCTTCCTTCAGCGCGCCGAAGAAGCGCCCCATCACCGGGCCGACCGAGCGGCGGTAGGGGTATTCGAGGACGTGTTTGGCCTCGCGCAGGATCACGCTCACGTTCGCCTCGCCATGGGCAGGATCTCCTTCGCGGCGGGCCGGGCGGACCGCGCCCGAGAAGACGGTGTCGACGGAACGCTCATCAGCCCGGCCGCCATTCGCACGTGGTCGACCACCACGTCCGGCGCGTGCAGGCCGCCGGCCCAGCCCGCGAGCGACGAGTACCAGACGTTCATCAGCACGAAGGCGACCTGTCGCTCGCGCTCGGTGCCGATCTCGGCCTCGGCCTCGAGGGAAGCCGAAGGGTCGAGCGGCTCGCCACGCAGCGACGCGACGATGAGGCGCGTGATCCGCAGCCGGAAGCCCGCGATCTGGACCGCAATCGCGGGATCGCCCGACGCCATCGAACGCAGAACGGCGCGCGCGAGCTGCGGCTGCGCGGTGAGGCCGAGCGTCGTTCGCCGGAACAGCCGCTCGCAGCGCTCGAGCGGTGACTCACCCTCGGCCGGAGCGCTCGCGAGCGCGGCCTCCATGCGCCCCACCTGCTCGGCGAGCGCGAAGAGCAGGATGTCCTCTTTGCTGCGGAAGTACTTGTAGAGCGTCCCGAGCGCGACGTCGGACGCCTCGGCGACGTCGCGCAGGCGAACGCCGTCGAAGCCGCCGCGCTCGGCGAGGCTCACCGCGGCGTCGACGATCCGGCGCAGCCGCCGGAGCTGGCTCGCCGCGAGGCCGGCGACCGGCGCCGGTGCGGGATCGGCCGCGCGCTTCTCGCGCGGCGACGGCCGGCGCCGGGGGGAGGGACGGGGCGGCATCGGGCGTATTGGAACATGTTTCAAAAACGCTGTCGAGGGCCCCGGCGCGGCCGGCACCGGCGGGTATCCTCGCGGCTCCAACCCCGGCCAGGAGGTCCAGGTGCCGAAGATCCTCGGTGTGAGCGCATCCCCCTTCGTCCGCAAAGTCCTCGTCGCGATGATCGAGAAGGGCCTGCCGTACGAGCTCGTTCCGGTGCTCCCCTTCGCGCCGCCGCCCGACTTCAAGAAGATCAGCCCGCTCGGAAAGGTTCCCGTCTATCAGGACGGCGATTTCACCTTGCCCGACTCCTCGTGCATCCTCGCCTATCTCGAGAAGGCGCATCCCACGCCGTCGCTGATGCCGGCCGACCCGAAGCAGTACGGCACCGCGCTCTTTCTCGAGGAGTACGCCGACACGCGGCTGATGGAGGCCGTCGCCGGCGCGTTCTTCGAGCGCATCGTGAAGGCGAGGCTGCAGAAGCAGCCGGCCGACGAGGAGCGCGTTCGCAAGGCGGTCACCGAGCAGATGCCGGCGGCGCTCGACTATCTCGAGCCGCTCGCGCCCGACGGCGACGGCATCGTCGGCGGGCGCTTCAGCATCGCCGACATCGCGATCGGCTCGCAGCTCGTCAACTGGGAGCACGCCGGAGAGCGCATCGACGCCGCGCGGCACCCGCGGATGGCGGCGTACATCGCGCGCCTTCACGCGCGGCCGTCGTTCAAGACGCTGATCGAGCAGGAGCGAAAGCTCTTCGGCGGGAGCTGACGCGGCCGCAGACCGGGTGAGAGGCCGCCCACGGCCGAGCCCGGGCGCGCCGCGGATCGTCACTCGCGCTGGCCGGCGAGATGCAAACCGACGAGCCGCGCGACCGTCACCGCGAGGTAGAGCTGCCCGATGATGGCCTCCGCGACGGCGAGCCCGCCGGCTCCGGGGTTGGCCGGGAGCACGTCGCCGTAGCCGACCGTCGTGAGCGTAACGAAGCTGAAGTACAGGAGGACCTCGCGGACTTCGAACGAAGCCGCTGCCGAAAAAGTCGCGGGGATGGTGAACGAGCCGGGCTGGATCAGCTCGTACACGTAGAGCAGGTTGCCGAAGGTCAGCCCGATCAGCATGTAGCCGCACGCCGCTCCGGCGAGCGTGTCGTAGGTGACGTTGCGCTCGCGGAGAACGCGCGCGATCACGGCGACGCCCACGTAGGCGAGGAAGGCGACGCGAACGGTGGCCGCCAGGATCTGTATCGCCGCCTCCGGATGGACGAACTCGAGCACGTGGCCGGCGAGGGTCGCTCCGAGCAGGACGATCGGCCCTCGGCGCGCGCCGATGGTGAAGAGCGCCGCGACGAGCACGATCCCGGTCACGGCTCTCGCACCCGCGACGCCGGCCGAGCTCGCGTAGATCACCGGCACCAGCAGGATCTCGAGGAGCATCGCCGCCAGCAGCAGGAGGAAGAGCGGCGTCTGCGCGGTCATTCGCCAGCGAAGCTCCATCGGCCCCACTCCCGCAGCCCGCGAGGGCGCAGCGCGACGATACTCCGCCGCGGCGAGCGCGGCAGGGCGGCTTCGGGTCCCGTGGCGGGCGGCGCGGCCGACGGCTTCGTGTGTCTCGCCGTGCACGCCGGGCGGCGCCCCCGGCGTCAGTCCGGAAGCTCGAGCCCGCGAACGAGGTCGTCCACGTCCACCGCACGCCCCGTCTCGATCGAGCGGTTGGCCGCGATCCCGGCGAGGATCGACCACGCGCCGGCGCGATGGTCGGCGCGGCGGCCCCAGCGGTCGCTCTCGTCGGGCGGCGCGAAGAGATCCTCGACGAGCTTCTCGTCGCCGCCGCCGTGGCTCCCCTCCCCCGTCCAGACCTCGATCTCGACCGGCTTCTCGAAGTGCGGAACGAGCGTCGTTCGCGTCTCGTCGGGGAGGAGCGCGCCCGGGTCGCTGCCGTCGCCGCTCACGTACACCGTTTCGCGACAGCGGTGCTCGAGGCGTCCCTTCGTCCCGGCGAACGCGACGAGGTAGCCCTCCCAGGGCGACGCGGCGTCGAGCGAGTACGAGAGGTGGGCGCCGCTGCGGTACTCGATCGCGACCGACGCCGAGTCCTCGATATCGATCGCATCCGAGAAGACGCACTGGTCGCGGTGGTAGCCGTCGTGGGCCTCGTGGTCGAGGTAGAGCGCGCGCAGCAGGCCCTGCCGCAGATCGAGGAAGAACGGGCAGCGCTCCGTCTCCGCGCAGCCGAGGCAGCGCTCGCCGCGACGATCGAGGCCGCGCGCGCTCGCCTGCCCCGGCGTGTAGACCCGCCGCGTTCCGGTCGCGAAGACCCGCTTCGGCACGCTCCCGAGCCACCAGTTCACGAGGTCGAAGTGGTGCGTCGCCTTGTGGACGAGGAGCCCTCCCGAGTTCTCTTTGCGCCGGTGCCAGCGGCGGAAGTAGTCGGCGCCGTGCGTGGTGTCGAGAAGCCACTGGAACGCGACCGAGCGAACCTCGCCGATCGCGCCCGACGCGAGAAGGTCGCGCACCTGCGCGCGGGGCGGCGCGTAGCGGTAGTTGAAGGTGACGACGCAGCGCTGGCCGGTCGCTCGCTGCACGTCGAGGATTCGCTGCAGGCGCGCGGCGTCGATCGTGAGCGGCTTCTCCGTCACGACGTCGCAGCCGAGCTGCATCGCGCGACACAGGTACGCGTCGTGATCTCGATCCGGGGTGGTGACGATCACGCGGTCGGGCCGCGTCTCCGCGATCATGCGCTCGAAGTCGGCGGCGGCGTACGCCGGGACCTCGAGGCCGTTCGCTCGCGCCCACGCGACGCGCTGCGCGAGCCGGCCGGCGTTGGCGTCACAGAGGCCGACGAGCTCCGCGAGGCCCGGAAAGCGGTTCACGGCGGCGATCGAGTAGAGCCACGAGCGGATCCCGAGCCCCACCTGGGCGTAGCGTGTCTTCGTCGCGGCCATCGCGCCTCCCCGGACGCGGCGGAAGATACCCGCCGCGCCCCGGGCGCACGCCCTCGGCTCCCGGCAGCCCCTCGCGGATCCGCGCCGAAAAGTCGGGTGCGCCTTCGGCCGCCCGCGCGCGGTCGGTGACGTCGCTTCGCTCGCGAAGCTCGGCGAAGGGAAGGCTCGTGTCGATCCGCCCGCGTTCGTAGAGCAGCTCGTCGAGATGCCCGTTCGCGAGGATCTTCCAGCTCCACGGCATCTTCCCGAGCGCGGTCTGCACGTGGTCACGGATCACGGTCGTGCAGTTCGTCGTGAGCGCGTTGTACCAGCGCGGCCGTTCGGCGAGGTCGTCGATCTCGCGCGCGTACGCGACGAGCAGCTCGCGCGCGCGCTCGCGCGGGACGTGCAGGCGGTACAGGCGCAGCCGCTCGCCGCGTTGGCTGGCGCGGACGCCGATCACGTCGCGCTCGTCGGCCACGACGTAGTAGAGCTCGAACTGCCGGAAGAAGCCCAGCAGCGCCGAATACTGCTCGCCGCGCTCCTTGCGCGTCTCGATCGAGATCGCGAGCGGCGGCCCGTCTTCGAACTCCCACGCGAGGATCGTGTGGACGATGTGCGGCGACGACCACTGCGAGAGGAAGAGGTCGAGCGACCGCAGCTTCGAGAGATCGAAGCTGCGCGTCTCCCAGCGCGCGTCGTAGTCGCTCTCGCTGCGGTACGAGAAGTTCCGGACGTTCTCGATCGTGAGGCGGTCGCCGTCGATCCGCGCGCGCGGAAGCCGGGCGACGTCGTCGAGCCAGTCGCGACCGTTCGACGGCGGGAGGCTCGCCCACCACAGCGCGACCGCCGCGACCAGCGCCGCGACGGTCAGCGCAGCGCGGCGAAAGGGCCGGACGCGAAGCGCGATGCCCGCGCACACGAGGACGAGGAGCGCTGCGAGGCCCGCGCCCGCGGCGCCGCCCGGGCCGTCGATCCAGAGCGCTGCGGCGGCCCAGAAGGCCCCGAGCGCGAGCGCGGCGGACAGCAGTGCCTTCACGTCGCCTCCTGATATGCAGGCGATCTGTACCACGGCGGAAGCGGAAAGGCCGACGTCACGTGCGCGGCAGCAGACGGGTCATTCCTTCTCGGCACGAGGGACGCGGCGGGACGAACGCGTGTCGTCGTCGGGACGACTGTGAGCTCGGCGTGGTCGATGCTCCGTGCTACGTCCGACCGCGACCGCGCCGGCTTCGTTCTCGCGAACGACACGGTGAGCGAGGTGTTCGAGCCCGCGCCGCGCGCAGGCACCCCACGTTCTCGCGAGGCGAGCGCCCATCTGTCGCCGCAGCCCGGGAGCCGACCGTGAGCCCTCGGGATCGCCAGCGCACGAGCAGGGCCGCGCCGTCTCGACCTTGCCGCTCTCAGCGCCGCCGCAAGATCGCGACGAGCGCGAGGCCGGCGGCGACGAGCGGCGCCGTTCCGGACTCGGGGATCGCGCGAATGTTGTCGACGCCGAGGGCGGCGGCGATCGGGCCACCGGGGAAAGTTGCGGTCGCGCCGTGAAAGATCCGGAGCTCCGTTGCGCCGGCCAGCGCGGCGTCGGCGGCGCCGAGGCCTGCCGTGAGTGCTCCGGCGGTGACGGGCAGGACGACGGCGCGCCAGCCGCTGCCGGGCTCGAGGACGACCGGCGTCGTCGAGAGCGCGAGGTTGCTCGGCGGGCCACCGTTCGGATCGGCGAACATCACGCGGATCGAGAGCTCGGTGTCGCCGAGATTCCTCAGATCCATCGCGATTGCCTTTACGCCCGCAGCCGAGTAGTCGCCCGCCCACTGCGTGACGTTGATTCCGACGAGTCGACCTCCCGGGCCGTTTCCTCCGAGCGATTGGAGCAGAAGGAAGCGGTCGCCGTCGCCGCCGGGTCCGCCCGACGCGACGTTCGACGGCGGCACGGGGCTCACGCTGCCGAGCAGACCGACGGTCCATCCCTGCGTCGTCCCGTCTTCGAAGGTGTCGATCTGGCCGATCGTCACGGCCGAGGCGCCGGGTGCGAGGCCAAGGCTCGTCACGACGGCGACGAGTGCGAAGAATCTCCGGGCGTGCATGATCGGACCCTCCTGTCGTTCATGTGGCCACGGCTGCGACTGCGTGGCGCAAGTCTCGCGACGGACGAGAAGACTGCACCGAGCCGGCCCGCATTGTGCGTCGATATGCGCACATCGTGCGCTTCGCGGCGCCGGATGCGACGCAGCCCTTCGCCTTCTGACCCCCGCCGTCAGAGCCCCGCGCCGACGCCCGCCTCTCGAGATCGAT
>JAYRMX010000246.1:0-4841 GCA_041912475.1 Myxococcota bacterium | reverse complement strand
CCTCCCCCGCCCCCCGCGCGCGCGCGCGCGCGGCGCGGACCCGCGCCCGCGCGCCAGCCGCTCCCGTCGCCGACCACCGCCACCGTCTCGGCGTCGGGCGCCCAGCCGCCGAAACAGGTGCCGTCGGCGCTGCCCGCGCGCATCGGGTGCGCGCCGAGCTTCTCCCACAGCCGGACGTGCGTACCTTCGTTGAAGAGGTAGAGATCCTCCGCGGTGAGCAGCGTCGGCTGCGCGGCCTCGCGCGAGCGCGCCCGCACCGGAGCTCCCTTCATGCGGCTGCGCTACGCCGCGCCGGCCGGCCCGAGCCGGCGGCCGTTCGGCGCGAAGATGGGAAAGCTCGCCCAGCCGTGTCGCTGGAGGAAGTACTGCATCGAGACCCCGAGAACGCCGAGGCCGTAGGTCACCGAGCGCCGGAAGTTGATCGACGAGGCCTCGTCGAAGTACGCGGCCGGGCAACTGATCTCGCCGATCTCGAACCCGGCGTACAGGATCTGCGCCAGCATCTGGTTGTCGAAGACGAAGTCGTCCGAGTTCTCGAGGAGCGGGAGCGACGAGAGCACCTGGCGCGAGAACGCGCGATAACCCGTGTGGTATTCGGAGAGCTTCGCGCCGCACAGCAGGTTCTGCGCGGCGGTGAGCGCACGGTTCGAGACGTACTTGTAGAGGGGCATTCCGCCGCGGCGCGCGCGCCCGCCGAGGACGCGCGAGCCGAGGACGACGTCGAACGGTCCATCGGTGATGAGGCTCACCATCGCGGCGATCAGCTTCGGCGAGTACTGGTAGTCCGGGTGGAGCATCACCACGACGTCGCCGCCGAGGCGCAGGGCCTCGGCATAGCACGTCTTCTGGTTGCCCCCGTAGCCGCGGTTCCGCTCGTGGACCAGCGTGCGCAGGCCGAGGCGCCTCGCGATCTCGACGGTCTCGTCGCGGCTCGCGTCGTCGGTCAGGACGACCTCGTCGACGAGGTCGAGGGGGATCTCGGCGTACGTGCGCTCGATGGTCCGGGCGGCGTTGTACGCCGGCATGACGACGACGATTTTCTTCCCGTGGAACACGCTGGAATGTTACCCTCACGACTCTCGCGCGCACCCGCCGAGACCGCTTTCGAGCCCGGGTGGCGAAACGGGTAGACGCGGGCGACTTAAAATCGCCTGGCCACAGGCCTTGCAGGTTCGAGTCCTGCCCCGGGCACCGCACGGCACTCCGCCGTGCGTCAGCCCCCGAGCGCCGAAGCGCTCACGCGCGCGAGGACGTCGTCGGCCTGCAGGAGCTGCTCGAGCGACTCGCGGTCGAGGAGCGTCACGCGCTGGTATCCGAGGGCCGGCAGCTCGAGCTCGAGGCGAAAGATCTCGCGCGGGTCCTTGACGACGCGCCGGATGCGCACCTCGCCGCCGTCGACGATCTCGTTCCGAAGCGAGTCGAGGATGCGGCGAACCCGTCGCGCGCTCCGCAGCGACGGATGCTGCAGCGCCTCGAAGGCGCGCATCCGCGCCGAGATCTTGTACGCACCCGGGGGCCTCATGGCGCGCGGGAGAATACCCGGATTTCGGCGCGCGATTCAAGCAGCCGGCGGCGCCGATCGTACGCGTCAGACGACGTACCGGTAGGCATGTCCGCGGCCTCCTCGAGCCTCGCGCAGCGTGCGTTCGAGCGCGGCGAGATCGGCCGGCGCCGCGCCGAGGAACTCGATGCCGATTCCGTCGGCGTCCGCGCGCTCGGTGCGTGCGCCGGCGGCGACGCTGCGCTGTACCCAGGCGACGCGTCCGACGGAGTCGAAGCCGCGCCCGTCGGGGAGCGTGATCTCGACGAGGACGCGGCGTCCGGGCACGAGCGGCTCGCTCGTGCTCACGAAGACGCCGCCGCGCGAGAGGTTCGTGCACCACTCGCGCGTGGCGCGGAAGAACGGCCGCCGCGTCGCGACGTCGGTCTCGGGGTCGATCGTCGAGATGCGCACGGGGAGGCTGAGCGCGAGCCGCGGATGCACGCGCCGCTCGATGCCGGTCTTGCCCATCGTGCAGCCCCTCCGCACACTGCATCGGACGGATCGGCGTTCGTGCTTGAGAGGAGGAGCGGGTGCGAAGCTCTCGCGAGCGGCCGGGCGGCGGCCGCTCCGCGCCCGGAGCGGCGCCGGCGAACGCGCCGGCACAATCGCTCGAGCGGCTCGCAGGCCAGCACGTGGTCCGGGAAGCCCTGCGCGCCCGCCGGCGCCGGCTGCTCCGACTCCTTCTGGAGGACGGCCCCCGAACCGAGGAGGCGAGCGAGCTCGCGATGCTCGCGGCGGCCGCGGGCGTCGAGGTCGCGACCGTTCCGCGCCGCCGGCTCGCCGAGCTGACCGGCGCGGAGTCACGGAGCCAGGGGGCCCTGCTCGAGGCCGGGCCGTTGCCCGAGCTCCCCCTCCGGGACCTTCTCGCGGGCGCGCCGGGAGGGCGGCGCCTCGTCGCCCTCGATGGTGTGGAAGACCCTCAGAACCTCGGCGCCATCGCCCGGGTCGCGGAGGCAGCCGGCGCCGGGGGCCTCGTCCTCACGCGGCGGCGGGCCCCGCCGCTCTCGCCTGCAGCGTCCCGCGCCAGCGCCGGCGCTCTCGAGCATCTTCCGGTCGCCCGGGTGACAAATCTCCCGCGGTCGCTCGCCGACCTGCGGGCCGAGGGGTTCTGGAGCGTCGGCGCCGAGCCCGACGCCGAGGCGGACCTCTTCTCTGCGCCGGACCGGCTGCTCTCGGGGGACCTCGTCGTGGTGCTCGGCGCCGAGGGCCGCGGTCTTCGCCGGGGCGTTCGAGCGATGCTCGACCACGAGCTGCGGATCCCGATGGCGGGCCGCGTCGCGTCGCTCAACGTCTCGGCGGCGGCGGCCGTCGTGCTCTTCGAGCTGGTCCGCCGCGGCCGCACCGCGCCGACCGTCTGAGACGGAGGCGCACACCCGTTGCGAGCCGCAGATGCCGGCCCTATCCTGCGGCGGTTCCTCTCCAGGCTGGCGTAGCTCAATCGGTAGAGCGGCTGATTTGTAATCAGCAGGTTATGGGTTCAAGTCCCTTCGCCAGCTCCGGGTTCGGGGGCGGTTCCAGGGCTTCTCGTCGGGGCGGTCCCCCCGACACGATTTTCGCACGGAGATGATCCCGCAGTCGTCGGTTTGCCGGCGCGTCGCCGGAAGCCGGGGGGCGGGTGTCGACGTGTCTTTTTTTGCGCGAGGTCGTTCGTCGGGCGGGCGGGAAGGTGGTCCGCCCGGTTCGTGGTCGAGGAGCGGAGAGGTACCGAAGCGGTCAAACGGGGCAGACTGTAAATCTGCTGGCTCACGCCTTCGAAGGTTCGAATCCTTCCCTCTCCACCACGAGATGCATTCGATCGAGTGGCGGGGGTGCCGAACGCGTGGGCGGGAATAGCTCAGCTGGCTAGAGCACGAGCCTTCCAAGCTCGGGGTCGCGGGTTCGAATCCCGTTTCCCGCTCCACGCGCGGCGCACCGGACGCTGAAGGGAGAGGGGCGCATACAACGGCGAGGGCGACGAGGACGACGGCGACAACGGCGTGAGCGTCGAGGCGAACCAGCGGCTCATCGGCCCACGTAGCTCAGTTGGTAGAGCACGTCCTTGGTAAGGACGAGGTCAGCGGTTCAATCCCGCTCGTGGGCTCCGCCGCAACGCGCCGGCGCAGCGGGCGCGCGCAGCGAGCCGAAGGCGAGCGAAGTCGATCGGGGTGGTCTGAGAGCAGGAACGGGCAAGAGATCGGCGGGACGCGCAAGCGGTTGGACCGCCGCACAGGAGAACGAGTCGAATGGGCAAGGCGAAGTTCGAGCGGACGAAGCCGCACGTGAACGTGGGGACGATCGGTCACGTGGACCACGGCAAGACGACGCTGACGGCGGCGATCACGTCGCGGCAGGCGGCGAAGGGGTTGGCGCAGAAGGTGGCGTTCGACCAGATCGACAAGGCGCCGGAGGAGCGGGAGCGGGGGATCACGATCGCGACGGCGCACGTGGAGTACGAGTCGAAGAACCGGCACTACGCGCACGTGGACTGCCCGGGCCATGCGGACTACGTGAAGAACATGATCACGGGCGCGGCGCAGATGGACGGGGCGATTCTGGTGGTGAGCGCTGCGGACGGTCCGATGCCGCAGACGCGGGAGCACGTGCTGCTGGCGCGTCAGGTGAACGTGCCGCACATCGTGGTGTTCCTGAACAAGTGCGACATGGTGGACGACCCGGAGCTTCTGGAGCTGGTGGAGCTGGAGGTCCGGGAGCTGCTGAACAAGTACGAGTTTCCCGGGGACACGATTCCGATCATCAAGGGTTCGGCGCTCAAGGCGGGGGAGAACCCGTCGGACGACGTGGCGGGCAAGTGCATCGACGAGCTGATGGAGGCGCTGGACTCGTCGATTCCGGAGCCGCAGCGCGCGCTGGACAAGCCGTTCCTGATGCCGATCGAGGACGTGTTCTCGATCACGGGCCGGGGGACGGTGGTGACGGGGCGCGTGGAGCAGGGGATCGTGAAGGTGGGCGAGGAGGTGGAGATCGTCGGGATCCGGCCGACGCAGAAGACGGTGGTGACGGGGGTGGAGATGTTCCGGAAGCTGCTCGACCAGGGGCAGGCCGGGGACAACATCGGGTGTCTGCTGCGGGGGACGGGCAAGGGGGACGTCGAGCGCGGGCAGGTGCTGGCGAAGCCCGGTTCGATCACGCCGCACACGAAGTTCAAGGCGCAGGCGTACATCCTGACGAAGGACGAGGGGGGGCGGCACACGCCGTTTTTCAACGGCTACCGGCCGCAGTTCTACTTCCGGACGACGGACGTGACGGGGGTGGCGAACCTGCCCGAGGGCACGGAGATGGTGATGCCCGGGGACAACGT
>JAYRMX010000245.1:0-15700 GCA_041912475.1 Myxococcota bacterium | reverse complement strand
GCAGCTCGAGGCGGTGTTCAAGGGGCAGGATTCGGAGGCCGCGGCGGCTGCGCTGCGAGCGTCTGGAGCGAGCTGGGTCTACGCGCCGGCGCCCGTCTCGCTGCGCTTCCCGGTGCAGGGGCTTCTCGTCCCGGCCGCCGAGAGCCGCGCGGGAAAGATCTACCGGGTCGTCGCCGGGCGATCTTCCGAACGGCCCGGCGCGCAGCGAACGGGATCCGGCCCGTAGCCCCGCGCGCCGAACGGCGCGATCACGCCGCGTAGTAGCGAGCGATCCGCAGCAGCGCCTCGACCACGTCGTCCTGGTCGTCGTCGCTCATGAGCGTGTGGAGCGGGAGCGAGAGCAGTCGGTCGGACGCCTCGGACGCCACGGGGACGGCTTCGGGCCCGACGCCGAGCGTGTCACGAACGTGCCGGTGCGAGGGCAGCGCGCGGAAGTGCACGCCGACGCCGACGTTCTCGGCGAGGAGCGCCTTCAGCAGCGTGTCGCGGTCGATGCGCAGCGCGCCCGGATGGACGAGCACCGGGAAAAGATGCGCCGCCGTCTCGGCCTCGCGCGGGCCGACGACGGGCGTGAAGACGGGGACCTGCGCCAGCAGACGGCGGTAGCGCGCATCGAGCGCGCGCCTTCGCTCGACGAAGCGCGGGAGCTTTGCGAGCTGCGCGAGGCCGATCGCCGCCGCGAGGTCGCCCATGTTGTACTTCCAGCCGAGAGAGATGGCCTCCCAGTGGGCGTAGTCGAGCCCGCTGCGCCTGCTCGCGTCGAGGTCGACGCCGTGCAGCCGCTCGATCCGCAGGCGCTCGACGAGGTCGCCGCGGTCGGTCGTGATCATCCCGCCCTCGCCCGTCGTGATGTTCTTCGTGACGTAGAAGCTGAACGACGCCGCGTCGCCGAGCGATCCTGCGGAGCGGCCGCCGTACGTGGCGCCGGCCGCCTGCGCGGCGTCTTCGAGCAAGGCGAGGCCGTACTGACGCGCGAGCGCGCGCATCTCGTCCATCGCGCACGGCCATCCGTAGAGATGGACCGGAAGGAGAGCCCGCGTTCGCGGCGTGATCGCGGCCGCCACGCTCTTGGGATCGAGCGTGAGGCGCTCGGGATGCACGTCGGCGAGCACCGGCCGCGCGCCGGCATGGAGAACGGCGTTCATCGTCGCCGGGAACGTGATCGCCGGGATCACGACCTCGTCACCGGGGCCGATGCCGAAGGCGCGCAGCAGAAGATGCATTCCCGCGGTCCACGACGTGGTCGCGACGGCGTGCGCCGTTCCCACGCGCGCGGCGAAGGCGCGCTCGAGCGCTGCGACGCGCGGGCCGGTTCCCAGCCAGCCCGAGCGCAGCACCTCGATCACGGCCTCTTCTTCCTCGCGGCCCAGCTCGGGGCGCGCGAAGGCGAGCAGGCGGCTCCGGATGGGCCGCCCGCCGTCGAGAGCGGGCCGCGGATCGCTCCGCAGCTCTCCCGGCAGCACCCGCTTCACGAGCTTCTGCATGGCCGTGTAAATCGGCCGGTGGACGGCGGGAGCTTGAGCCGCACGCCGCGCTTGGCCCGGCCTTCGCTCGCGGCCGGCCGGCGGCCCCCTCTGCGGCTGCCGCGCGCGCGTCGCCGAGCCGCTCCGGTAGTCTTGCCGCATGTCTGCCGTCCGCCTGCTCGCTCCCGCCGACGCCCCGGCGCTCGAGCGATTCTTCGAGCGGCATCCCCACACGACGCTCATCTTGCAGGGAAACTTCCGGGAGGCCGGGCTCGTGGACGAGGGCCGGCCGTATCAGGGTGCGTGGGCGGCGGCGTTCGACGGCGGCGAGATCGAAGCCGTCGCCGCGCACTTCCGGAACGGAAACCTCGTCCTCGAATGCCCGGCCCAGCTCGACGCGGTCGTGAGGTTCGCACTCGCGCGGTCGGGCCGGCCGCTCGCGGGCCTCCTCGGGCCGCGCGCGCAGGTGACGGCGGCGCGCACCGCCCTCGGGGCGCGAGAGCGCACGGCGAGCGTCGACGGTGACGAGGATCTCTTCGCGCTGTCGCTCTCGCGGCTGCGCGTTCCCGATGCGCTCGCGGGCGGCCGCGTTCGCTGCCGCGCGCCGCGCGACGGCGAGCTCCTGCTGCTGGCACGCTGGCGCGTCGAATACACGGTCGAGGTCCTCGGAGCGAGCGACGGGCCTGCGCTTCACGCGAGAGCCGCCGAAGAGATCGAGGGCCTGCAGCGCGACGCGCGGCACTGGCTGCTCGAAGCGGCCGGAGAGCCGGTCGCCACCTCGGCCTTCAATGCGCGGACGCCGCGCTGCGTGCAGGTGGGCGGCGTGTGGACGCCTCCGCCGCTCCGCGGCCGCGGCTACGCGCGCTGCGTCGTCGCCGGAAGCCTGCTCGCAGCGAAAGACGCCGGCGTGCGCGACGCTGTGCTCTTCACGGGCCGCGACAATGCCCCCGCGCAGGCCGCCTACCGGGCGCTCGGCTTCGAGCGGGTCGGCGACTACGGAATGACGCTCTTCTGACGCCGCCGGCGATGCCGGGGGCCTCGACGAGCACACGGCGGGAGAGGCCGACTCGCCCGCCAGCGAGGGCGCAACCCTTCGTCGTGACAGGCGATTCTCGGGCGTCCCGGGCGCGCGCCGCGGCCCCGCGAAGATTCGCTTGACGCGCGTTCAGCCGGAGTGCTAGCTGGGGTGTTTCCGGGACGACCCCACCGACGCGAGGTACCCATGCGACTTCCGATTCTGGCCCTTCTCGCCTGCACCCTGCTCGCCGCGGGCCCGGCTCGCGCCGTCCAGCCCCCGCCGCCGGACGCCGTCTATCCGACCGACCGCTGCGTCGCGGCCAAGCTCTCGGCGGCCGCGACGGCGTGCCGGCAGGTCTTCGACGCGATCGCGCTCCAGGAGATCGACCCGCGCGTCTATCCCTACGACAAGCGCCTCGGCGACGCGCGCGCCGCGCTCGAAGCGGCCTGGAGCGCCGCGGAGGGCGAGTCGCAGGAGGCCGGCGTCGACTGCGCGCAGACGACGGCGACGGCCGGCGAGGTGTTCACGAAGATCTCGGACGGCGCGACGGGCGTCGCGGCGCAGGTGCGCAGCAGCGTGGCCGGCGCGCGCTACCTCAAGTCGATCCGTGCCTTCGGCGGCATCCGCTCCGCCGGCAACGGCTGCTGGCAGCTCGTCGGCGCAGACGGGCGTCACCTGCTGCGGCGCAGCCACGACCGCGAGCGCGTCCAGCTCGACCGCGAGCGCAGCCTCGCGGCGACGTGGCTCGAGATCCTGCTGCGCTGGTCGGCGCTCGGAAAGGACGGCGCCGCCGCGGTCGTCGACGCCGTCAAGTCTCTGTCGCGCGAGATCGTCCTCGCGAACATCGTGTCGCCGAACGTCTCGAGCGACTTCGCGATGATCTCGCCGCCCGCACAGGTGCCGTACAAGGGCAAGACGCTCGAGCCGATCTGCTCGCGCGGAACGCCGTGGGTGCACTTCGTCCGCCGCGGCACGGTGAACAAGCTCCTCGTCTACTACCAGGGTGGCGGCGCGTGCTGGGACTACCTCACGTGCGAGTCGATCAGGAGCTTCAAGCAGACGGCCGGCGCGGGCGACAACCCTGCGAATTCGAAGACGGGCTTCGCCGACATGAACAACCCCGAGAACCCGTTCCGCGACTGGAACGTCGTCTTCGTCCCGTACTGCACGGGTGACGTGCACTGGGGCGACGCGATCGTCGAGCACCAGTGGCCGGATCTCCCGCCGTCGACGATCCGGCACAAGGGCTTCGTGAACGCGCAGGTCGCCGAGAAGTGGGCGCGCGAGCACTTCGTGAACCCCGACGAGGTCTTCGTCACCGGGTCGAGCGCCGGGAGCTACGGCGCGATCCTGAACGGCGCCTACCTGCAGGAAGGCGTCTATCCGTCGAGCGACTTCGCCGTCCTCGGCGACGCCGGCAACGGCGTCGTGCCGCAGTCGTTCCTCGAGAACCAGATCTCGAAGTGGGGCATCGCGAACACGCTGCCGAAGTGGATCCCCGCGCTCGACAAGCCGGTTGCCGAGCTCGACGCCTCGAAGCTGTGGGCCGAGGCGGCGAACTTCTACCCCACGCACCGCTTCGCCAACTATGCAGCGGCGTACGACGGAGGAAACGGCGGGCAGGTCGGCTTCTACAAGATCATGCTCAACCCCGACAGCTTCGTGACCTGGCTCGACTGGTGGACCGTGAGCTGCGAGTGGAACGCGGGAATGCGCGCGCAGACGAGCGGCGCCTACGCGCAGGCCCCGGCCAACTACCGCTACTACATCGGGTCCGGGTCGCGGCACACGATGTGGGGCAACAACAAGGTCTACACCGACACGACGGGCGGCGTTCCGACGCTCGTGAGCTGGGTGAACGCGATGCTCGCCGGGACGCCGGACTGGGTGAACGTCGAGACGACGGACCCGGGTCTGCTCCTCTCGGGCGACCCGCGGCCGAACCCGGCGCAGCCGCCGTACACCGCCGCGGGGCGCATCGTCTGTCCGTGACGCAGCGGCCGGCGCGGAGCGCGCTCCGCGCCGGCTGCTCCGTTCGCGCGTGGCGTCAGGGCTTCGCGCCGTCGGGCGCGGCCGCTGCGCCGGTCTGCATCTCGTACTGGCGTCCGTTCCACGTGTAGGGCTGCGAGCCGAGGGGCCGAAGCGCCGGGAAGTCTCCCTGTCGCGCGGGCGAGACGACGAGGTTCGGCTCCGCCGCCGTGAGCACGCCGATCTCCTGCCAGCGGTCGGAGAGCGACGCACGGCGAACGACGAGGATCGTGCAGCCGCCGAGCTCCTCGTAGCAGAACATCGGATGCTTCACGAAGAAGAAGAGCTCGGGGATCGCGTCGCCGTCGAGGTCTTTTCGAGCGGCGCGAATCTCGAGCGTCGTTCCCTTCTGCTTGCGAGCTTCGGCGAGGTTCTCTCCCTCGAGGTCTTCGAGCACGGCGAGATCGGCCGCACCCGGCTCGGCCCAGCCCGTGAGCTCGGCGCCGGCCGCCGGCTTCGGCTCTGCGGCGTGCGCCGCGTGGGCGGCGGCGGCGAGGGCGAGGCAGGCTCCCAGCGCTCGTCTTGCAGGCGTTCGCACGTTCCCTCCTTCGACGATGGCGGGCCGAAGAATCCGGTCCGCGGCGGCCCGCCGCAAGCCGGAGGGCGCGTGATAGCATCGGCCGATCGGTCCGGGGGGTAGAGATGACGTCGAGCGCGCTGATCGCGAGCCTTCGCGATCGCATCGAGATCGAAGAGCTGCTCACCCTCTACTGCACGGCGATCGATACGCGCGAGCTCGAGCTCCTCGACCGCGTCTTCACGCCCGACGCCGTCATCGACTACACGCGCTCGGGCGGCCCGCGCGCCGAGCTGCCGGAGATCCGGGCCTGGCTCGGGCGCGCGCTCGAGCCGTTCGTCGTCCTCCAGCACATGGTCTCGAACTTCGTGATCGAGACCGACGGAGAGCGCGGAACGAGCGTGTGCTCGTTCTTCAACCCGATGGGCCTGCCGAAGCCCGGCGGGGGCGTGCAGACGACCTTCTACGGCGGCTTCTACCGCGACCGGCTGATCCGAACCCCGGCGGGCTGGCGGATCTGCGAGCGCGTGAACGACCAGCGCTACCGGCACGCGGGCGCGCCGCCGGGCCGGTAGCACGCAGCAGGGGGCGGCCCGAGCGGGCCGCCCCGTGCTGGTGGAGCCCCTCCCGGATCTCTGCCTCCGGAAGGGAGAGTGCTTCGCGCAGGGAGCCGGCCGCGGCGCGGACGCCGGCCGTCCCTGCTCGTTCAAACAGTGTTAGCAATCTGCGGGCCAACACGAGCCGTCTGACTGCCAACGTAACCTGTTGATAAGACTTGTCTTTCCTGCTTGGTCCGCGCGGAGCCGCGCCGGAAGTGACTTGCAGTTCTCATGCGCGGAAGAGGTTTTCCTATCCCCCTTCGGCCTGCGCGAGCAGGTCGCGGGCAGCGCGCTCGGCTCCGGCGTCCTCCACCGCGTAATCGGGCCGGGGGCTGCTCGCCGCGACTTGCCGGAGCAGCTCGATGGCCTGTCGCCGCTCGGTCGGCGCCTGCTCGAGGAGCGTCATGCCGAGCAGGAGCTGATTCCACGGCTGGTCGGGCCCGAGGTCGAACGCCCGGCGCACCTCCGCCACGGCCCGCTCCCGCTGCACCCACGGCGTCAGGAAGGGGATCTTCGGCACCTCGGCGTGGATGCGCCCGAGGAGCCGGTGCGCTCCGCCGGCCTCGTACCCGGGATCGAGCGCGATCACGAGCTCGGCCTGGCGGCGCAGGCGGTCGGCGAGGCCCTCCCGCAGCGCGGCGGCCGCGCCGGAGACGCGCCCCCGCGAGGCGAAGACGACCGCGCTCCAGAAGCAAACCGCTGCGGCATCCGGGTTGCCGCGTAGAGCCGCGGCAATCTGCGAGGGCTGCGCATCACCGAAGAGCGTCTCCGCGCCGATCGACGCCGCGAGCGCCGACTCCGCCGCGCGGGCGATCTCGACGCCGCGGCCGAAAACCGCGCGCTTCTCGCGCTCGCCGGCGGCGACGTACTCGCCCTCGAAAAAGAGCGCGCGCACGAGCTTCCAGTGCGCCTCGAGTCCCGCGCCTTCGCGCACGGCCTCTTCGTAGGCCGACACGGCTTCGCGGATCGGGCCGGGCGCAGCTCGCCCTTCGCATCGCCCCTCGCTGCGTCGCGCGTACGCGGCGTCGCCGCGCGCGACGGCTCCGGATGCGGCCTTCGCAGGCGCCGCGCCGAGCAAGATGGCCGGCAGCACGAAGAGGACAAAGCGGACCGCGGGGGGGCCGGTCATGGGGGGAGCCTCCGGCGGCACTCATCGGAAGCCGGCCGCACGAGTGAAGCCCGCGGCACGCTCCGCGCCGCGCGCCCACCCCGGCCACCTTGCCCGCGAGAGGGACGAATTGCGCGCGCACCGCACCCGAGCGCCGGCGAGCCGCGCATCGCGGCGCGGCCTGCGCCGCGCCGCGGCCGCCAGATCCGCCTTCGTGCTCGCACGTTGCGCGTTAGACTTGCCGCACCATGAAGGCCGCCGTCTACGACCGAACCGGTCCGCCGTCCGTTTTCCGCTATGCCGACGTCCCCGACCCCGCCTGCGCGCCGGACGGGGTCGTGATCGAGGTGCGCGCCATCAGCATCGAGGGCGGCGACCTGCTGCACCGGCTGAACGGCGCGCTCGCGAGCAGGCCGCACATCGTCGGCTACCAGTGCGCCGGAGTCGTGAGACAGGTCGGCGCGCAGGTGACCGACCGGCACGAGGGAGACCGCGTCGTCGCCATCATGACGCACGGTTCGCACGCCGAACGCGTCGCCGTGCAGGCGGGCGCGACGTGGCTGCTGCCGGACTCGCTCGATTTCGAGCGCGGCGCGTGCGTTCCGATCGCGGTCGGCACTGCGGACGACTGCCTCTTCGAGTTCGGTCGCCTCGCCGCAGGCGAGACCGTGCTCGTGCAGGCCGGCGCCGGCGGCGTCGGCATGGCCGCCATCCAGCTCGCGAAAAAGGCGGGTGCCACCGTGCTCGCGACGGCGTCGAGCGCAGAGAAGCTCGAGCGCCTGCGCGCGCTCGGCCTCGATCACGGAATCGACTACGCGAAGCAGGACTTCGTCGCGGAGACGCGGCGTGTGACGGGCGGCCGCGGCGCGGATCTCGTCGTCGACTCGGTCGGCGGGCGAACGCTGCAGGGAAGCATCGACGCGGCGTGCTACCGCGGCCGCGTCATCACCGTCGGCTCCGCCGGCCGCGAGGGCGACCGCATCGACGTCGCGACGCTGCGCCCCGGAAACAAGTCGCTGACGGGCGTCTTCTTCGGCGCCGAGCTGCTCGTCCACACGGCGCGCGTGAAGGAGATGGTGCAGCAGCACCTCGAGGCGGTGGCGAAGGGAGATCTCGCGATCGTGATCGACCGCTCGTACCCGCTCGCCGAAGCCGCGGCCGCGCACGCCTACATCGAGAGCCGCAGCGCCTTCGGCCGCGTGCTGCTGATTCCGTAGCGGCGAGCCGAGCTCGGCGCCTGCAACGGCGGATCCCGGACGCCGTCTCCGCGATGTCCGGGGTCCGCGCGGCGCGCGCGAGGAGCGAGCGGGGCCGGGTGCCGAAGGCCGGGGCGCCGCTGCAGCGGCGCCCCGGCCCGTGCGCAAAGCGCCGCGCTACGAGCGGCGGCGGGTCGCGGCGAGGCCGGCGAGCCCGCAGCCGAGCAGCGCCAGCGTTCCGGGCTCGGGAACCGGAACGGGCGCGCTCGCGGTGAGCGAACCGAACGCGAAGTCGGAGTTCGACGAGCCGTCCTTGCAGCCGATCTTCACGGCCGAAAGCCGAAGCTGCCGGATCGCGAGGTCGCCGAACGGGTCCGCGATCGCCCACACGCCGTTGCCGGCGTTCGTTCCGGGCGAGACGTTCGTAACGGGCCCGCCGCCCGGGCCCGACCAGCTCGCCGTCGTTCCCGTCAGCACGGCGAGGTCGCCGACGACGGTGTGGCCGTCGGCGGTGACCGCGCGCACGCGCGCCACCTCGCTCACGACGTCGCCGAAGTTGCCCTTCTTGAACAGGAAGCCGAGGACGAGCTGATCCAAGACCAGGGGCTCGGCGAACCTGATGGTCAGCGACTCACCCTCGAGGTCGACCTCGCCGTCGACGTAGCCGTTCTTCACGCCGAGGCCGGTGAAGCCGGGCTTCGACTTGTGGGAGAAGACGCGCGGCGACGACTCGAAGACAACGCCCGACACGGTCGCGCTCGAGACACCGTCCGGAACGTCGGACGCGCCGATCGTGAGCGCGCCCGCCGAGGCGGCGCAGACGATCTGCGCGAAGGCCGCGATCGCGACGGCGCGACCGAGCCGGGAGAGCGTGCGAAGCGGGTTTCTGCACATGGGATGACCTCCGCGCGAGGTTCGCGCCTCGCTGGGGCAGGCCCGAGTGCAAGGCCGGTGCCCGCGGCCTCACCGCGCGCGTCCGGTGGCCGCGCGGTGTGCCGCCGCACCGCGTTGCGGGCGCTGCTGCGCATCGCGCGTCGCCGCAGCGATGCGCAGGCACGAGCGCGCGCTGCCGCGGATTCCGATGTCCGGGCTCCGGGGAAATCCTGCCGCGCAATCCGCTTCGCGGCTGGCGGCGGCGCCCCTCGCCGCCTCACCCGCCGAAGACGAGCGAGAATCGGAAGCGCGCGTCGCCGTCGTACCAGAGCGGAAAGTTCGTTCCCCAGACGTTGTCGTGGAGCAGGAAGTGCATGCCTCCGGATGCGCGCGGAAGCGAATCGTCGAACTCGACGAGCGACGGTGCGCCGGGCGCAACGAGCGCCGCGTCGAGCGTTCGGATCTCGAGCGAAGCGCAGGAGTGTGCGAGGCCAACACCCGTGCACACGCCGTGCAGCGAGCGGCCGCCGCGCGAAACGACATCACGCGGCGAGACGCGCGAACCCATCTTGTCGAGCCACCACACGGCGCCCCGCGGGATCCTGGGAACGAAGCCGAGCCACAGCGCCTCGGGAAGCCGCGTCGCGGTCTTGCCGAACCAGCGCAGCTCGAGGTCGATGCGCGGCGCGCCGTGCGCAAAGGCGAGCTCGAGCTCGAAGCGTGCGGGGCATCCGTAGCGCCGGTGCGCGACGGGCGGCGCTGCGAGATCGAGGAGGAGGCGATCGGATCCGCGAGCGGGCCGTGCGTGCAGCCCGGCGAGGCGCGGCGTGAAGGTGCGGCGAGCCGGGCGCGCGCGGGAAAGGCCCGGCTTCCCGAAGTCCGGCACCGCCCAGGCGCGCACCGACGCGTCGGAGAGGTTCACGTTGTAGCGGGCGAGCCGGCGTGCGAAGTCGGCTGTGCCGAACGTGTCGTAGCGAAGCGCCGCGAGCGGATGGCGCGTCCCGGCCCAGCGCCGGCCCGTCGCGCGCTCGACCAGACCGATGAGCGCTCCGGTGCGCGGGTCGATTCGCACGGCGAAGTGCGCCAGCTCGAGCTCCTTTCGCGGGTCGAGCCGCAGCAGCCCGCGGCGCGGCGCAGGCTTCGCGTCGAGCTCGCGCAGCGCGGCGCGCGCCTCGCCCGCGCGCCGCCCCCGGCCGAGCGCGCGAACCGCCCCGCGCACGAGCGAGCGCTTCTCCAGCCAGCTCCGCTCCATGCGCCGGAAGGGCGCGGTCGCTCGCACCCGGCGAAAGTCGGCGTTCGCCCAGTGCGTCCAGTCCGCGAGATGCGTCTTCGCGTCGAGCCCCCACGTGTGCTCCGCGAGGAGCAGGAGCGGCTCCGCTGCACGTGCGGGCGGCGGTCGCGCTTCGCCTCTCCAGCGCGCGTGCAGCCGGCAGAGCGCTCGCAGCGCGGCGAGCTTCCACGGGTCGGACGCGGCGCCGTGGATCCACGTGTCGCCGATCTCGGAGGTGACGACCGGGAGCGACGGCTTCACGCTCCGCAGCCGGCGCGCGAAGGCATCGAGCGTCGAAGCCTCGATCGCCGCGCCGGGGAATGCCGCGCGCACGCGCGCGAAGCTCTCGATCACGCTCGCGGCGCCCGGCGGGCCGACGTTGTCCTCCGTGTGGACGAGGCACAGGCCGTCGCGCAGGCCCGGCGCCCGGGAGCTCGCGCCGTAGCCCGCGCCGTACACGACGATCAGCTCACTCCCGTCGTCGTGGCGCCATACGAAGAGGGGAGGAACGCGCGGCACGGGAGACGCGCGGTTGACGCCGACGTGCAGCAGCTCGACGCCGGCCTCGGCGAGCAGAGGAACGATCGCCCGCGTGTGCCCCGGAACGTCCGTCATCTTCGCGGCGATCGTCCTTCGCCCGAAGCGCGCGTCGAGCCTCCCCGAGATCGCGAGGCCGTCGCGGAACAGGCCCGCGTCCGTCAGCTCGCTGTGCAGCGTCACCGGCATCGCGTGCCATGCAACGTCGCCGCGCGCGATCGCGGCCTCGAGATCCCGGCGAGCGGCGCGCCCGCCGCGCTCGAGCGCGGTCTCGATCAGCCACGCGCCCGTCGTCCACACGAAGCGCTCCGGGCCCCCGCGTTCGCGCAGCGCCTGTGCGACGCCGAGCGCCGCGGGCAGAAAGCGCTCGACGTAGCGGGAGACCACACGGTCCGCGAAGTCGGTGAAGCCGACGTCGAGATGCGTCTTGAACACGACGTGGACCCTGCTCACGGCCCGTCCGCGTGCGTCCGCCATCCCGCCTCCCCGCTCTGGCGCCGGCATCGTAGCCCCGCCACGGATCGTGTACGTTGCTGCCGGCCCGCGGCCGGGAGGAAACGTGCGCCGAGCGAAGAGCCCCGATGCGCCGCGCCGGGTCCTCGTGACGGGAGCGAGCCGCGGCATCGGCCGCGCCATCGCCGAGGAGCTCGCGCGGGCGGGCTTCTCGCTCGTTCTCAACTACCGGCGCGACGAACGGGCGGCGCAGCAGGCGCGCGACGCCATCGAAGCGGCCGGCGGCCAGGCGAGCCTGCTGCCCTTCGACGTCGCCGACCGCGCGGCGGCGCGCGCCGCGACCGAAGCGGACATCGCGGCCGGCGGCGAGTACTGGGGCGTCGTCTGCAACGCCGGCATCACCGCGGACGCGCCCTTCCCGGTGCTGAAGGACGAGGCGTGGGACGCCGTCGTGCAGACGAACCTCGGCGCGTTCTTCAACGTCGTGCAGCCGTGCGTCATGCCCATGGTGCGCGCGCACCGCGGCGGCCGCATCGTGACGATCTCGTCGACCGCGGGCCTCGTCGGCAACCGGGGCCAGGTCGCGTACTCCGCGTCGAAGGCGGGCCTCATCGGCGCCACGCGCTCGCTCGCGCAGGAGCTCGCGAAGCGCGAGATCACGGTGAACAGCGTCGCGCCCGGCTTCATCGAGACCGACCTCCTCGCGGGCGCCCCCCTCGACGAGCTTCGAAAGCGCATCCCCATGCAGCGCCTCGGCACCGGCCGCGAAGTCGCTGCGGTCGTCGCCTTCCTCTTCTCCGAAGGCGCCGCCTACGTCACCGGCCAGGTCATCTCGGTGAACGGCGGCCTCTTCTGACGGGGACGTTCCTTCCGATTTTCGGTCTTGCGGCTCGCCGCATCGCCGGCCGGCGCGTTCTCGCAGCGACCTCCGCTGCTGCGCTCGGCCGCGGGGCCCCGCGGCCGCACGCGCGCGGCCGCGATCGCGATCAGCGGTGGACGCGCGCCACCGCGGTGGCATGAGCGTCCGCGAGCTCGGCCGGCTTCACGATGCTGACGTCGAGGTCGCGCAGCAGGCCGTCTCGAAGGTCGTAGACCCAGCCGTGCACGGTGAGCTCCTGGCCGCGCTCCCAGGCATCCTGGACGATCGTCGTCTGGCACACGTTTGCGACCTGCTCGATGACGTTCAGCTCGCAGAGCCGGTCGAGAGCCGCCTCGCCCTCGCTGCTGTGCGCGAACTTCGCCTCGTGCTTCTGCCGCACGTCCTGCACGTGACGCAGCCAGTTGTCGGCGAGGCCGATCTTCGTTCCCTGCAGCGCAGCCCGAACGCCGCTGCAGCCGTAATGCCCGCAGACGATGACGTGCCGGACGCGCAGCACGTCGACCGCGAACTGGATCACCGACAGGCAGTTGAGGTCCGTGTGCACGACGACGTTGGCGATGTTGCGGTGGACGAAGAGCTCGCCGGGAAGGAGGCCGACGATCTGGTTCGCCGGAACGCGGCTGTCGGAGCAGCCGATCCACAGGTACTCCGGGCTCTGCTGCTTCGAGAGCTCCTCGAAGAACCGCGAATCCTGCGCGCGCAGCGAGGCCGCCCACTCGCGGTTCCGCTCGAAGAGATGCCGGAGGCTGCGCATCGCGTGTGACCTCGATCGGCCGGCCCGACGAGCAGGCTACGTGGCGAGAGGCGGGTCGTCGAGCCGGGGCTCGCGGGCGCCGAAATCGGTGCTACGGTTGCGTCCGCTGGAAGCCGATGCATGCATCGAAACCAGCGAAGGCCTTCTCCGACCAGATCTTCCTGCCTGGCAACCCCACCGCAAGCCGATCTCACTGAAGAATGCCTGACCCGGACGAGGGGCGCGTCGCGCGCTCGCCTCGTTCGCGAACTCGCGCGCTTCGCTCCGGCCGGGTGGCCGCAGCGCGGCGTGCGCGCGGCCCCACGGGCCGACCAAGGGAACCCATTGATTCGATTCGACGATCTTCAGCTCGACGCGCCGCTGCTCGCGGCCGTTCGAAGCGCGGGCTACGACGCGCCGACCGCCATCCAGGCGAAGGCCATCCCGCTCATCCTCTCCGGCCGTGACGTCCTCGGCTGCGCCCAGACGGGCACCGGCAAGACGGCGGCGTTCGTTCTCCCCCTCGTCCAGCGCCTCGCAGCGAGCGCTGCGCCTCGCCGCGGCAAGCGGCCGATCCGCGCGCTCGTCCTCTCGCCGACCCGCGAGCTCGCCACGCAGATCGCAGACGCCTTTGCGACCTTCGGAGCGCCGCTCGGCCTCGAGCGCGCCGCGATCTACGGCGGCGTCGGCGACGCGCCGCAGCGGCGAGCGCTTCGCCGCGGCATCGACGTTCTCGTCGCGACGCCCGGACGCCTCGAAGACCTGATGCGCGCGGGCGAGGTCGACCTGCGAAGCGTCGAAGCCGTGGTGCTCGACGAGGCCGACCGCATGCTCGACCAGGGCTTCGTCGCCGCGGTGCGGCGCATCGTGTCGCGCGTCCCCGCGCAGCGCCAGACGCTGCTCTTCTCGGCGACGATGCCGGGCGAGATCCGCGCGCTCGCGCGCTCGGTGCAGCGAAACGCCGCCGAGGTCGAGGTCGCTCGCGTCGCGACGCCGGCGGAGAAGGTCGAGCAGGAGGTGCTCTTCGTGGCGAGCGGCGACAAGCGCGCGCTCCTCTCGCACCTGCTCGACGATCCTGCCGTGACGCGCGTGCTCGTCTTCACGCGCACCAAGCGCGGCGCCGACCGTGTCGCGAAGCACCTCGCCGCGTGCGAGCGCGCCGAAGCGATCCACGGCAACCGCTCGCAGTCGCAGCGCGAGCGCGCCCTCGCGAGCTTCCGGAGCGGAGCCTCGCGCGTTCTCGTTGCGACGGACCTCGCCGCACGAGGCATCGACGTCGACGGGATCTCGCACGTCATCAACTACGAGCTCCCCGACGACTGCGAGAGCTACGTCCACCGCATCGGCCGCACCGGGCGCGCGTCCGCGTCGGGCGTCGCGCTCTCGCTGTGCGACGCGAGCGAGCGCGATCAGCTCCGGCGGATCGAGCGGCTCATGCGACGCGCGATCCCCGTGCGGAGCGAGCACCCGTTCGCGGCAGGCCCCGGCGCGCCGGGCCGCCCGCGAACGCACGTTCCGGCCCGGCCCGTTCGCTCCGGTGGCAGCGCGCGCCGCTTCAGTGCAGGCGCCGAGCGCGCGTTCCGAGCGCCGCGAGGCCGAGCGTAACGAGCGCGGCCGTCCCGGGCTCGGGCATCGGGACGGGCTCGAGCCAGTGCGACGCGAAGTTCGCCGCATCGAAGACTTCGGCGCCGGGAAGAGCAAAGCCCCCCGCCGGCGAGTAGAGGTACGCGTCGCCCGCCCGCGCACGCGCGGCGGCGCCGGCCGCGGGAGTGACTTCCGTCGCGAGGAAGAGCGACGCCGAGCCCGCCGCCTCGGATTGCCCCGGGTAGACGATCCCGGTGCCGTAGTCGATCGAGCCGTTCGCGATCGCGAGGGAGTACAGCTCGAATGAGACCCGCAGGTAGAAGCTCTCGCCGACGAGCGCCTGCGCCGAGTATCTGCCGAGGTCGAGCTCGATCGGCTCGTTGCCGATCCCGCCGGCGAGCATGCCCCGCCACCCCGTTCGCGGCAGCGACGTGTAGCGGAGATCATAGGGAACCAGGTTCCCCTCGATCGAGAACTCGTACGTGCTCAGAATCGAGCAGCACGAGCCGGCATGACCGGACGCGCCGAGAGAGCCGCGGAATCGGATCATCAGATCGAAGTTGACGTCGACGAGGGTTCCGGCCGACAGCGTGTCCGAGGCCACCTCGAAGATCTCGTCGTAGATCACGGTCGACGTGGCCTTCGCGCGCGACGAGGTCCCGAGCGACTCCATCCGCGAGAAGGTCGAGGTCGTCCCGTAGAAGGCGCCGCGGGAGAGATCGATGCCGGCGACGGCGCGAGCCTCGGCCCGAAGCAGCGGCGGCTGGTTCGGGTATCCGAGCCTCGCCGCGAGGCTCGCCACGGGCGTCTCGTAGTCGGTGAGCCCCGCGATCATCGGGAGCTCCTGAGAGTCGGCCTGCCCCGAGATGCGGTTCACCGAGACGAGGGCGCCGCCCGACGTCGTCGCTCGCGCCACGAGCGGCGCTGCAAGAAGGAGGAGCGCAGCCGAGGCCACTCCGACCCGCAGCGCCCTTCGCGGCGCCGGCGCTCTCGGATCGAAACTCACCGGCGGCTTCGACGTCTCCCGCATCGCGCCCTCCCGATAGGAAGTGGGCGTGCGGGGGCCCACGTGGCAGGCGGCCGGCGCGCGGGGGCCGCGAAGAGCCGCGCCCGGTCACCGATCCACCGGCCGGGCGCTCGTGTCCGCGCCAGGGATGCGGCCCCTGCGCTTCAGCGCACGCGCCGCGCCCGCGCTCCCAGCGCCGCGAGGCCGAGCGTAACGAGCGCGGCTGTCCCCGGCTCGGGAACGGTCACGAGCGGGAGCAGATGCGCGTCGAGGTTCTCCGAGTCGAAGGCCTCGGCGCCCGGAAGCGCGAAGCCTCCGGCCTGCGAGCGACGGTCCGCGGCCGCGCCCGGCGCGCGCGCCGCGGCCGCGAATCCCGCGGCCGCGGGGCTCACGGTGGTCGAGAGGAACAGGGCCGCGGTGCCCTCGGTCTCGGAT
>JAYRMX010000244.1:0-2117 GCA_041912475.1 Myxococcota bacterium | reverse complement strand
TCGGCGTTCGCCTCGCGCGAGCGGCGCTCCACGAGCGGAGCTGGAAGCACGCGCACCGGCCCGGTTCGCTCAAGCCGTCGGTGGCGGCGGCGCTCTGGCGCCTCGCCGCCCTCGCTCCGGGCGAGCGCGCGCTCGACCCCTGCTGCGGCGCCGGAACGCTGCTCGCCGAAGCGGCCGCCGCGGGCGCGGTCGCGGTCGGCGGCGACCGCGATCCCGCGGCGCTCGCGGCGGCGTCCGAGAACCTGCGCGGCCTCGGCGCCGCTCGCCGGCTCGCGCGCTGGGACGCGCGTGCGCTCCCGCTTCCGGCGGCGTGCATCGACGTCGCGGCGTCGAATCTGCCGTGGGGCCGGCAGGTCGCGTGCGACGCGCCGCCCGGCGAGATCCGGGCTGCGGCCACGGCCGAGCTCGCGCGCGTCCTCGTTCCGGGCGGGCGCGCCGTGCTGCTCACCGACGCCGAAGAGGCGCTCGCGCCCGGACCGCTTCGCCTCGAAGCGAGCCGCGAGATTGGCCTCTTCGGCCGGCGGCCGAAGGTGCTCGTTCTGTCGCGGCCGCGAGAGGCCGCGTGACGCCGCACGTTCGCCGCGCGCTCGCTGCGCTCTCGCTCGCGCTGCTCCCGCTCGGCGGCGCCGCGGGTGCGCGCTGGAGCGCCGATCGCGACGGCGACGTGTGGTGGCTGCTGCGCCCCGACGGCGCGCGCTTCTTCTCGATCGGCGTCAACGTCGTCGACGCCGAGCCCGAACGCGCCCCCCGCCGCGGAACGCTCCAGTACGGCTGGTCTCCCGCGTACGCGTCGCCGCAGGCGTGGGTCGAGGCGACGCGAGGGCGGCTTCTCGCGTGGGGCTTCAACACGCTCGGCGGCTGGTCGCGCCACGAAGCCGAGTTCGAGATGCCCTACACGCCCGTGCTGTCGTTCGGACAGCAGGTGAACGCGATCTGGGGCGACCCCTTCGACCCGGCGACGCCGCAGCGGATGGCGGACGAGGCGCAGCGCCGCGTGGCGCGCCATCCCGGAGGCCCGCTCCGCATCGGCTACTACACCGACAACGAGGTCGGCTGGTGGAACGCGCCGCTGCTGCTGTGGTTCCTGCGGCAGGACCCGGAGAACTCCACACGGAAGCGGCTCGTCGCGTTTCTGCGCGAGCGCTACGCGAGCTTCGCGGAATTCCGGCGCGATTTCGTCGTCCCGGACGGAGTCGAGTCGTTCGACGAGCTCGCGCGGCGCCCCGTGCGCGTGCGGATCGCGGCCGGCGGCGGCGCGGCGCCCGTGCTGCGTGCGTGGACCGGGATCGTCGTCGGACGCTACTACGAGATGGCCGAGCAGGCCGTGCGAACGGCCGATCCGAACGCCCTCGTGCTCGGCGATCGCCTCCCGATCTACTGGGACGAGGACGCGCTGCGTGCGATCGGGCGGCACGTCGACGTTCTCGCCGTCAACCACGACGTCGCGACGCCGGGAGGCTGGGTGGCTCCCTACTTCTTCGAAGGGCTGCGAGATCTCGTGCCTGCGCCGGTGCTCGTGAGCGAGTGGTTCTTCGCGTCGCGCGAGAACCGGACCGGCAACGCGAACCGCGGGCAGCTCATGACGGTCGCGACGCAGGCCGAGCGCGCACGGGGCGCCGCCGCGGCCGCACGCCGCTTCGCCGGCTTCCCGAACGTCGTCGGTCTGCACTGGTTCCAGCTCGCGGACCAGCCGCCGGGTGGCCGCAGCGACGGCGAGGACTACAGCCACGGGCTCGTCGACGTCAAGGACGCGCCGTACGAGGAGTTCACCGGAGCGCTCGCCGCGGTGAACCGAACGCTTCCCGAGCTGCACGCCGCTGCGCGCTGGGCTTCGCCCCGCGATCCCGGCGCGCCGCTCGCGATCCCGCGCTCGCGCGTCGCGAGCGCCGAGGCGCCGCTCGACGACTGGGACCTCGCGGCGACGCGGCTTCATTTCGCGCGCGGCGCGCCGGGTCGCGACGTTCCCTTCGCCGACGTCCATCTCGCGTGGACGAACGAGTCGCTGCTCGTCGCGGCGATCGGGCAGGACTTCTTCGATCTCGACCTCTACGAGCAGAGCGAGGTCGCCCCGGACGACGCGCTCGCGATCCACCTCGTCGTGTCGGCGCCTGCGGAAG
>JAYRMX010000243.1:0-4294 GCA_041912475.1 Myxococcota bacterium | reverse complement strand
CACGTCCGCGGCGTCGAACGCGCGGCGCATGATCTCGTCCCACGGCAGGTTGTCCTCGCGGTGCTCCGCGAGCATCGCGGCGGCGAACGCCTGCGCGAGGACGGAGCGACGCGTGGCCCGCTGGGCATCGCGCTCGTGCTCCAGCTCGGCGACACGACTGCGCAGGGCGTCTCGCTCCGCAGCGATCTCGACGAGCGTCGGGTCGTCTGTGACCGGGGCGGACGGCGGCGAATCGTAGGGCGCGTGGTCGAGCAGCTCCGCGATGAAGCCGCCTTCGCTGTTCGCGTGGTAGCGAAACCAGTCCGCTACCCCGCGCAGCTTACTTCGCAGCCGCGCCAGCTCGTTGTGGAGTGTCTGCGCCTCCTGCGAGCTAAGAAGGGCGTAGCTGTGACCGGTTGCTACCTTGCGCAGCTTCTCCTGCACGCCGTCGAGAATGTCTGCGTCTACCTCGGCCACCACGTCACCTCCTGCGCGCCGATCTCGCGGCGCGTGATGAGAGCGGCAGGCTGCGCGGAGCACTCACCCCGCGCAGCCTGCGCACCTACGCCGCCGAGGCCGCGTCGTCGAGCTGCACACGCTCGAGCGCCGGGCGAAGCGCCGCCGCGTACTGCGCCATGCGCGCAGCCTCCTCCGGCGCGAGGCTCCCGAGCGACCTGACTGCGATCCGCGCGTACGCGATCCCGTCCCGGTTCTTGTCGCGCTCCAGCGACAGCGACGACAGCACCCCGTAGAACGGCACCGCGTGGCTCGCGAGCCGGAGGAAGTACTGCCGCACCATCTTGAGCGACGCGGGCGAGACCGACACCACGATCGGCAGCAGGTCGCCCTCGCGCACCAGGAACAGGAGGCGCCGCTGCTGGCACGCCTGCGCGCGGCCCGCAGTCCCGAATCGCGAGAACGCGCAGCGCGCGCACTCGCCGCCCGGATCGCCGTCGCCGCGCACCATGTCCTGCGACGAGCAGTCCGGCGGCGTCCCGCCGCCCGACTCGTCGAAGCCCGTCCGCCAGTAGCTGCGCAGATCCTTGAAGCCCACGATCACGCCGCGCAGCTCCTTCGCCTCCTCCTCTCCGTCGATCGTCGGCACCACGAACGTGGTCCCGCCGCCCGCCGGCGTCTTCACCGTGTCGAGGTCGAACACCGAGAGGCCCTGCGGCCCGACGTTCGTCCTCAGCATCGCGCCGAGCGCGTCCGGCTCGGCCTGCATCACGGCGTAGCTCGCGACCGTCGCAAGCTCTCTGCTCTGCGTACTCTGCTCCTTGCTCATCGTCTCTCTCCTGTGTTGCGCCATCATGGCGCGGCTACGATCGGCGCGAGCCGATCTTGAAAAGCTCGTTCGCGACCAGCACGCCGCGAAGCGGCTCGGGAAGCTCCAGCCCGTCACGGTCCAGCTCGCGGACGTAGGCGGTCAGGGACTGCATCTTCGGTGCGCGCTCGGCGAACTCCGTGAGCCCCGCCGCGTCGAGCGCGACCATGAGATCCGCCGGTGAGACGCCCTCCGCGCGGCCCGCCCACAGCTCGCGCCGCAGGTAGAGCGTGCGGCCCGCGCTCGTCACCTTGTCGAGCGAGTGCGCCTGCATGTACTCGAGCACGCCCGCGCGCAGCTCGTCGAGCTTCGCCTTCACGGCGACGAGCTGATCCTCTAGCGCCGTGCGCTCGTTCTCCAGCTTCGCGTACCTCTCGACCGTTCGGATGTCCGTCATGCTGCTCTCCTGTGAAGTGCGAGAATAGTCTCGACGACCTGCTCCCGGCGCGCAAGCGCCTCATACACCTGCCGGTCGATCGTGTCCTCGGCGATGAGGTGCAGGAGCGTCACGCTCCGGTCCTGCCCCGGCCGGTGCAGCCGCGCGCACGCTTGCAGGTACTCGCCGAGCGAGTACCCGCAGGAATAGAAGATGCCAACGGCTGCGCGCGTCAAATCGACGCCCACGCCGCCGGCTTGAATCTGCACGCCGAGCACGCTCACGCCTGCGGGATAGCGAGCCTCGTCGAGATCCTTGCGTCGGCCTGACACCTCGCCGTACACACGGCCGAGTCGCTCCGCCACGCGCGCGATGGCGTCGAGGTCCGAGACGAAGCGCGCGAAGACGACGACGGGCTCGGGCACGTCCTCGAGCACGTCCTCGAGCAGATCCTCTTTCGCCTGCGAGACGCCGCGCAGCGTGCCGTCGTCGAGCCGGATCGTGCCGCCCGTGATCTGCGCAAGGCGCAGGAGCTTTACCAGCGCGTTCGAGACCGTGATCTCCCCGCGCTCGACCTCGGCGTAGAACTCGTCTTCGAGCGCGTCGTAGATGCGGCGCGCCTCGGGGCCGAGGCTGCACGTGCGCTCGGCCCGCACCTCGGGCGGCAGGTCGAGCACGTCGGCTTTGCGCGCCTGGTGCGCCACCGTCGCGAGCCGGCGGGCCAGCTCGTCGAGGTGCTGGTAGCCGATGACCTGATGGTTCTGGAATCCGCCCATCAAGGCATACCGCGCGCGAAAGCGCGCGAAGCTAGTCCCGAACACGCTGCGGTCGATCGCGCGACACTGCGCGTAGACGTCGAGCGGGGAGTGCGGCATCGGAGTCCCCGTGAGCGCGAGCCGCCGCGGGCAGCGAAGGCCAAGCTCCGCGAGAAAGCGCGAGAGCTTGCCACCGGGAGCCTTCGCGCGGTGCGCCTCGTCGACGACGAGCAGATCCCACAGCGTTCGCAGCGCGAGCGCGCGAAAAGGCTCGCGCCACAGGCTCTCGTGGTTGACGACGACCGCGGCCGGACGCTGACCGGCGCGATCGAGGAAGGCCGCAGCTTCGGCGGCCTTGCGCTTCACGCCTCCGGCGCCGTCGAGCGCGAGCACGTCCCACGGCTCGGCGAGGTGCCGCGCGATCTCGCGCGGCCACACGCGCACCACGGAGAGCGGGCACGCAATCAGGATGCGACGCGCCCGCGCGGCGTCGGCGACGGCGAGGGCCGTCGCGGATTTTCCGCAGTTGTGAACCACTACCCCGTTCGCAACGAAGTTGCGTGCGGGGTCTGCCATCACGAGGTCGTAGACGTCCGTTTCCCCTTCCGCTTCGATCGATACGATCTCTGCCTCTCGCGGGAAGAAGAAGACTTCCCCTCGGCCGCGAGAACCGTCGAAGTTGAACGAGGTCGCGTGTCGCGCAGCATGTTCCGACCTAGGAAGCAGCTCTAGGTTGTCGAGGCGATTGTCCGCCTTGTCTCCGTTGCGATGATGCACATGCTCGTCTATGGAGACGTACCGTCCGACATGGCGCTCCATTACGAGGATGTGCTCGTAGACCTGCCCGCTCCGATTCGCTCGCGGGTGCCCACGCTGGCGATTGATCCGCACGTAGCCGTCACAGTCGATGGTCTTCGCAGGCTCCGGGCTTCTCGGCCTGATGATGTGCATGCACGAGCGGCATATCCCTCGGTAGATCGAATCCTTACTGGTGATCGCAGGCTTCGATGCGCAGCGAGAACAAACGGGAACGCCATTCGTTAGGAGCTTCTGGCCGACGCGAAGGCTTCCCGCAGCCGCCCACGACTGCCCAGCGACGTGGAGCTCGTGGTCCTCTGTTACCCGGATCGACTTCCCGTCCGCGAGCCTGATCGTGATCGTGTCGCGCGTGCCGCGCTGTAATACGTCGCGGATTACGTTCAGCCTCAGGACGCCGTCCGGGTAGAGAGATTTCGTCCGGCTCGTTACGTCTGCCCTGCGCGTGACGCTTGACCAGCGACGGTGCAGATCGCGCAGCGTGAAACGCCTCGCGCAGCCTGCCCGGTTCTCGATCACGACCGCATCCCCGGATACGCACCCCATCTCGTGCGCGAGCATCGCGCCGGGCCGCGCGAGCGCGAACTCGGCCGCCTCGCGCTGGTGCTGCCAGAGCCGCGTCACCAGCACGGCGGCCACCTGCGCGCGAAGTCCCCGGCTGCGCACTCGCGCACGCAGCCGGGGGCGGGGTGTCTCTCATGCCTGCCGGTGCCGCGCGTTCTCCGCGCGCAGCACCCTGCCCCGTGCCGCGGAACCTCCGCGGCCGAGCAGGACGTGTCGCGCGAGACGGTGTCTCGCGCGGAATGGATGCGTCGCGAGAGGGCCCGGTCTGCCTCGTCGCGACGCGGGCTCGCGGATCCCACTCCGACCCGCGCGAGCCACCCCGCGAGGAGCGACCTGCGCCGCGCGGAGATCCGAAGTGCCGCGACCACGGCCCAGCTCGCCAGCTCGTACGGGCGCGAGCCGAAGGGCGTCATGAAGCGGACTCGAACAGTGACGGTTGCGCTTCGAGCGCCGAGAGATTGCGCACCGCCTGCCGCCAAT
>JAYRMX010000242.1:0-40749 GCA_041912475.1 Myxococcota bacterium | reverse complement strand
CCTGCGGCGAGGTGACGTCCGCGCTCGTCGGCCGCGAGGTCGTCGTCGCGGGCTGGGTGCACCGCCGGCGCGACCACGGCGGCGTGTGCTTCGTCGATCTGCGCGACCGCGAGGGCCTCGTCCAGGTGGTCTTCAAGCCGGAGGTCGCGGCGGAGGTGCACCGGCGCTCGGAAGACCTGCGGTCCGAGTACGTCGTGCTGGTGCGCGGCGTCGTCGAGCGCCGAACTCCCGAGACCGTGAACCCGAAGCTCGCGACCGGCGACGTCGAGATCACGGCGCGCGAGCTGCGCGTGCTCAACACGGCGACGGCGCCTCCCTTTCTGATCGAAGAGGATTCGGGAGCCGAAGAGATGGCGCGGCTTCGCCACCGCATCCACGACCTGCGGCGCCCGCCGCTGCAGCGCGCGCTGCGGGTTCGGCACGCGCTCTACCAGTCGGTGCGGCGAACGCTCGCCGAGCGGGGCTTCCTCGAGATCGAGACGCCGATCCTCGCCAAGGCGACGCCCGAAGGCGCCCGCGACTTCCTCGTTCCCGCGAGGCTCCAGCCCGGGAGCTTCTACGCGCTCCCGCAGTCGCCGCAGATCATGAAGCAGCTCCTCATGATCTCCGGCTTCGATCGCTACTTCCAGATCGCGCGCTGCTTCCGCGACGAAGACCTGCGCGCCGACCGCCAGCTCGAGTTCACGCAGATCGACCTCGAGATGTCGTTCGTCGGCGTCGAGGAAGTGCTCGCCGTCCTCGAAGAGGTGACGGTGAACGCCTGGCGCGACGCCGGCGGCATCGATCTGCCGCGGCCGTTTCCGCGCATCCCGTACGCCGAGGCGATCGCGCGCTACGGCTCGGACAAGCCCGACGTGCGCGTGCTCCTCGAGCTGGTCGACCTGACGGACCTGTTCCGCAGCTCCGAGCTGCGCGCGTTCCGTGCGAACGTCGACAAGGGCGGCATCGTGAAGTGCCTGCCGATCCACGACGCCGAGGCGCTCTCGCGCGGCGCCATCGACCGGCTCGAAGCCTTCGTCAAGAAGGAGCTCGGCGGCAAGGGGCTGGCGTGGGTGCGCGTCGAGGCGGACGGCGCATGGCAGTCGCCGATCGCGAAGTTCCTCTCGGAGACCGAGCGCGCGGGGATCGCCGAACGCACCGCCGCACGGCCCGGGACCGTACTCTTCTTCGCGGCCGACGAAGCCGCGAAGGCGAATGCGATCCTCGCGCGGCTGCGCACCGATCTCGGCCGGCAGCTCGGCCGCGTCGACGGCCGCGACTGGGCGCCGCTGCTCGTGACGAGCTTCCCGGTCTTCGAGCGCGACGACGAGGGAAAGCTCACCTACATGCACATGCCCTTCGTCGCACCCGTCGAGGAAGACCTGCCGCTGCTCGAGGCCGACCCCGGACGCGTTCGCGGGACGCACTACGACGTCGTGATCAACGGGATCGAGCTCGGGTCGGGAAGCCTCCGCAACCACCGCAGCGACGTGCAGCGCAGGATCTTCGACGTGCTCGGTTACGCGAAGGCCGAAGCCGACGAGCGCTTCGGCTTCCTGCTCGACGCCCTCGACGCCGGGGCGCCTCCGCACGGCGGCTTCGCGTTCGGCTTCGACCGGATCGCGATGCTGCTCGCGGGCGCCGAGAGCCTGCGCGACGTGATCGCCTTCCCGAAGACGCAGCGCGGGCAGGACCTGCTCATGGACGCGCCCGGACCCGTGGAGCCGAAGCAGCTCCGCGAACTCTCGATTCGACTCGACCTTCCCAGAGAGGAGTGAAAGGGGACCCCCATGCGACGCAAGATTGCCCTCATCGGAGCCGGAAACATCGGCGGCGTTCTCGCCGAGCAGATCGCCTATCGCAGGCTCGGCGACGTCGTCCTCTTCGACGTGGTCGAGGGCCTGCCGCAGGGCAAGGCGCTCGACATCGCCGAGGGAGCGCCTCTCGCCGGATCCGATGCGCGCATCACGGGAACGAACGATTACAAGGACATCGCGGGCGCCGATCTCGTGATCATCACCGCGGGCCTCGCGCGAAAGCCGGGCATGTCGCGCGACGACCTGCTCGCGAAGAACCTCGAGATCATGAAATCGGTCGCGGCCAGCGTGAAGCAGCACGCGCCGAAGGCGCACGTGATCGTGATCTCGAACCCGCTCGACGCGATGGTCTACACCTTCAAGCAGGTTTCGGGATTTCCGAAGAACCGGGTGGTCGGGATGGCCGGCGTCCTCGACTCGACGCGCTTCCGCAGCTTCGTCGCGTGGGAGCTCGGCGTCTCGGTGCGGGACGTGACGGCGCTCGTCCTCGGCGGACACGGCGACACGATGGTGCCGCTCCCGCGCTACTGCTCGGTCGCTGGCATTCCGATCACGCGGCTGCTGTCGGCCGAGAAGATCGCCGCGATCGCGACGCGCACCCAGAACGCCGGCGGCGAGGTCGTCAACCTGCTGAAGACCGGCTCGGCGTTCGTCTCGCCGGCGCACTCGGCGATCGAGATGGCCGAGGCGATCCTGCTCGACGAGAAGCGCGTGCTCGCGTGCGCGTGCTTCCTCGAAGGCGAGTACGGCGTCTCGGGGCTCTACGTCGGCGTGCCGTGCGTGCTCGGCGCGGGGGGCGTCGAGAAGGTCCTCGAGATCGAGATGGACGCCGCCGAGCGCAAGCTCTTCGACGCGTCGATCGAGCACGTCCGGTCGCTCACCGCGCAGATCGAGCTGTAGAGGGTTCGATGAACGTCCACGAGTATCAGGCGAAGGGGCTGCTGCGGCAGTTCGGTGTTGCGGTTCCCGAGGGCCGCCTCGCGACGACGCCCGACGAGGCGGAGAGCGCGGCGCGGGCCCTCGCCGCGCCGGTGGCCGTCGTGAAGGCGCAGGTGCACGCGGGAGGCCGCGGCAAGGCGGGCGGAATCAAGCTCGCGAAGTCGCCCGCCGAGGCCCGCAAGGCGGCGGGCGAGATCCTCGGCATGACGCTGCGAACGCACCAGACCGGGCCGGAGGGAAAGCTCGTCCGCCGGGTCTACGTCGAGGCGGGCAGCGAGATCGCGCGCGAGCTCTACGTCGCGGTGCTCCTCGACCGGGCGGTGGAGAAGTTCGCCGTGATCGCGTCGACCGAGGGCGGCATGGACATCGAGGAGGTCGCGCAGAAGACGCCCGAGAAGATCCAGACCGTCCACGTCGACCCGAACGTCGGGCTGCGCCCCTACCAGGCGCGCCAGCTCGGGTTCGGGCTCGGCCTCGACGGCGCGCAGGTCGCGAAGTTCGAGGCGCTGCTCGGCGGGCTCTACCGGCTCTACGTCGAGAAGGACGCGACGCTCGCCGAGATCAACCCGCTGGTCGTCACGAAGTCGGGAGACCTCTTCGCGCTCGACTGCAAGCTCAACTTCGACGACAACGCGCTCTACCGGCACCCCGACGTGCAGGCGCTGCACGATCCGGACGAGGAGGAGCCGCGCGAGCGCGAGGCGAAGGCGCTCGACCTCGCGTACGTCGGCCTCGACGGCGACATCGGCTGCATGGTGAACGGCGCGGGCCTCGCGATGGCGACGCTCGACATGATCCAGGTCTGCGGCGGAAGCCCGGCGAACTTCCTCGACGCGGGCGGCGGCGCCGACAAGGAGAAGGTGAAGGAGGCGTTCAAGCTGATCCTTCGCGACCCGAAGGTGAAAGCGATCCTCGTCAACATCTTCGGCGGCATCGTTCGCTGCGACCTCATCGCCGACGGGGTGGTCGCGGCGGCGAGCGAGCTCGGCGTGAAGGTGCCGCTCGTGGTGCGGCTGCAGGGAACGAACGCCGCCGAGGGGCGCGCGATCCTCGCGAAGTCGGGCCTCGACATCACGCCGGCCGAGACGCTGCGCGAGGCGGGGCAGAAGGCGGTGGCCGCGGTGAAGGGAAGGTCCTGATGGCGATTCTGTGCGACGCGAACACGAAGCTGCTGGTGCAGGGCTTCGGCAAGATGGGGCAGTTCCACGCGAAGCTGTCGATCGAGTACGGAACGAGGGTCGTCGGCGCGGTCGCGCCGGGAAAGGGCGGGACGACGGCCGCCGGCGTTCCGCTCTTCGACACGGTGCGCGAGGCGAAGAAGGCGACCGGCGCGAACGCGTCGGTGATCTTCGTTCCGCCGCCGGGAGCGGCGGACGCCATCCTCGAGGCGGCCGACGCGGAGCTCGACCTCGCGGTGTGCATCACCGAGGGCATCCCGGTGATCGACATGGCGCGCGCGAAGGCGGCGCTGCGCGGGTCGAGGACGCGGCTTCTCGGGCCGAACTGCCCGGGCGTCGTGACGCCGGGGCAGTGCCGCATCGGCATCATGCCGGCGCAGATCACGCGGCCGGGATCGGTCGGCGTCGTCTCGCGGTCGGGAACGCTCACGTACGAGGCCGTCGACCAGCTCTCGCGGCTGGGAATCGGGCAGTCGAGCTGTGTCGGCATCGGCGGCGACCCCGTGATCGGCACCACGTTCGTCGACGCGCTCGCGCTGTTCGAGGCCGATCCGCTGACGAAGGCCGTCGTCATGATCGGCGAGATCGGAGGCTCGGCCGAGGAGACGGCGGCCGAGTTCATCCGCACGAAGATGACCAAGCCGGTGGTCGCCTTCATCGCCGGGCAGAACGCGCCCGCCGGAAAGCGCATGGGGCACGCCGGAGCGATCATCGCGGGCGGCAAGGGACGCGCGAGCGACAAGATCGCCGCGCTCGAGAAGGCGGGAGTCGCCGTCTCGATCTCGCCCGCCGAGATGGGCGAGACGCTCGCGCGCCGCGTTCCGGGCCTCGCGGCCTAGCGCGCGCGCACGGCGGCTGCGGGCGCCGCGGCGATCGCGGGCGGCTGCCCGCGTCGATATCCTGCCCGCGGCCGGGCGCCCACGCGCCCCGAGGAGGCGCACCGTGAAGAACCCGCCGAAGCTCGAGCTGCTGTGCGAGTACTACGCGACGCTGAAGCCGCCCGTCGTGGTCGGCAGCGGGCCGTACGGCATGCGGCAGATCTTCGACGTGACCGGCGGCGAGGTGACGGGCGAGCGCCTTCGCGGCCGCATCCTGCCGAGCGGCGCCGACTGGATCCTCGTCGGAAGCGACGGCGTCGGCCGCCTCGACGTGCGCGCGACGATCGAGACGCACGACGGCGCGAACGTCTACGTCTCGTACACCGGCGTGCTGCACATGACCGACGCCGTGACGCGTGCGGTCTCCGGCGGGGGCTTCACGGAGTTCGGAGAGACGTACTTCTACGTGAGCCCGCGCTTCGAGACCGGCGATCCGCGCTACGCGTGGCTGAACGGGATCTTCGTCGTGAGCCAGGGCCGCGTCGGCCCGCTGCGGGTCGAGTACCGCGTGTTCGAGGTGCGATAGCCCGCCCGAGGCGGCCTCAGCGATCGGGAGCGGCGCCCGGCGCCTCGCGCTTCTCGGGAGCGCCCGGGGCCGGCGAGGCGGCTGCGGGATCCGGCCCTGCCGCCTCCGCATCGACGACGGTCTCGAGCACGATGACGTCGAAGCGGCCGGGGACCGCGATGCCCCGCTGCAGGGCGTGCACAGCGCCCGCGCGCAGCTCGACCACGAAGGGCGCCGCGCGCACGCCGTCCCGGCAGCGCTCGGGGGCGTCGACTCCGACGCGCACGGCGCCCGCGCGCCGGTGCTCGAATACGACCGTCTCGATGCGCGGCGCGGGCGCCCCGCAGCGCAGGTCGCCCAGCAGCTCGCCGCCCGTCGCCGACGGCGAGTTGCCGAAGTAGACGGTCTCGTTCCCCGCGTCCGTGACGTAGAGGTCGAGGTCGGCCTCCTCGCCGAACGCGAGCCGCACGACGAGCGCGCCGGGCCCGCCTCGGTCGGGGGCCGGAGCCGCCGCGAGCGCCTCCTCCAGCGCCGAGGCCTGCGGCGCAATCTCCTCGGCGGGGGTGCCCGAGCCGGCGCACCCGAACGCCGCGCAGCCGAGCGCCGCCGCGGCGAGAAGGGGACTCCGTCTGCGGTTTGCGATCCTTGCCACGCGAGCCGCCCGTTGCCTCTCCCGCTCCGATCGGGGACGTTCCCTGCGGTTTTCGATCTCGCACGCATTCTCGCAGCTTTCGGCGCCGTTCGTCACGAGGAGATCCCGGTATGCACCGCCCCGCCGCCTTCTCGCTGCTCCTACTCATGGGCGTGTCGCTCGCGGCAGGCGCCGCCTGCGCAGCGAGCCTCGCGGGGCAGGTCCGCGACGCTGGCGGCGCTCCCGTCGCCGGCGCGATGGTGAGCCTCTCGCACGGGAGCCCGCGCCACGTGGTGACGGTCATGACCGACGATGCGGGCCGCTACCGAACGCCCGAGCTCGCCGGCCCCTCGCCCTGGACGCTCCGCGTTCGCAAGCCGCTGTTCCGCGACGCGGACCGCGAAGGCGTCGCGCCGCCCGCGCAGGGAGAAGGCGCGCTCGACGTCGGGCTCGAGCGCGAGACCGATCCCGCCGAGATCGCGGCGCAGCTCCCGGCGAACCGCTGGTTCTCGCTCGTGCTCGCGCGGATCCACGACGAAGCCGAGCGCGAGGAGCTGGTCCGTCAGTGCGCCTACTGCCACCAGCAGGGAAGCCGCTACACGCGGCTGCCGAGGACGGAGGAGAACTGGCAGAAGGTGCTCGCGCTCATGGCGCGGATGGGCGGCATGCTCCGCCCCGAGCTGCGCGCGGCGCTTCCGGCGCTCTTCAACGAGTCGTACGACCCGAAGACGGCGGTTCCCGCGCTGATGGCGCGAATCGGCGAGCCGGGCTTCGTCCCGGAGCCCGCGCCCGCGGCGCGCAGTGCGGTCGTCGAGGAGTGGGAGATGGGAATCGCCGCGTCGATGCAGCACGACGTCGCGGTGCATCCCGACGGCTCGCTCTGGAGCGTCGATCAGCTCCAGGACCGCCTCACGCGGCTCGACCCGTCCGTCCCGGGCGGCGCGCGCGAGGTCTACGAGGTTCCGCGCGGGGATCTTCCGATCGGCGGCTTCACGGGCGGCCGCGCCGTGCTGCCGCCCAACGCGAACGCGCACGTCGGCCCGCACTCTCTGCAGATGGCACCCGACGGCACCGTGTGGCTCACACTCTCGTTCGGCAACCAGATCGCCGGCTTCGATCCGAAGACGAAGCAGTGGGAGCTCCATCCGCTCGACGACGGGCTCTATCCGCACACGCTCCGCTTCGACGCGAAGGGGCGGATCTGGTTCAGCGTCGCCGTCTCGAACCATCTCGGCATGTTCGACCGCAAGACGGGCAAGGTGACGACGATCCGGCTCCCGGCGGCGTCGTGGCGGCAGGATCTCGCGCTCCGCGCGCTGCCGGCTTTCTTCTGGTTCGCGCGCCACGTCGATCTCGGCGAGGTGCCGGCCGGGGAGGGGATGACGCTCCCGGTTCCCTACGGCGTCGACATCGCGCCCGACGGCGGCGTCTGGTTCAGCCAGCTCAACCAGCACCGCATCGGGCGCATCGATCCCGAGACGCTGGCCATCGAGATGATCGATACTCCGTTCACCGGCCCGCGGCGGCTTCGATTCGACTCGCAGGGCCGCCTCTGGATCCCGGGGTTCTCGTCCGATCTGGTCGCGCGCTTCGATCCGAAGACGCGCGCGTTCGAGACGTGGCGCCTTCCGACGGTTCCGGCGGGCACCGAGACGCCCTACGCCCTCAACGTCGACCGTCGCACGGACACCATCTGGATCTGCGGCACCGGGAGCGACTCGCTGCTGCGCTTCGACCCCGCGACGCAGACCTTCCTCACGCTTCCGCTCCCGACACGCGTGACGTTCACCCGCGAGATCGACTTCGACGACCAGGGCCGCGTCTGGACCTCGAACTCGAATCTTCCGACGTGGCAGGTCGAGGGCGCGTATCCGCGCGTGATCCGCGTCGACTGGAAGCCGCAGATCGCGGCGGCGGCGCAGGCCGCCGCGCGGTAAGGCGCGGTATGGCGATGGCCTCGCGTACGGACGCCGCCGTCTGCATGCTGTGCGAAGCCATCTGCGGTCTCGAGGTCGATCACGACGGCCGGCGCGTGCATGCGATCCGCGGCGATCCGAACGATCCGCTGAGCCGCGGCCACGTCTGCCCGAAAGGCGTCGCCCTCGCCGACGTGCAGAACGACCCCGAGCGCCTTCGCCGCCCGCTGCTCCGCAACGGCGACGGCTGGAAGGAGATCGGCTGGGACGAGGCGCTCGGACGGGCGGCGACGGCGCTGGCCGACGTCCAGCGCCGGCACGGCCGCGACGCCGTCGCCGTCTATTCCGGAAACCCGACCGCGCACAGCCCCGGCGCCCTCTTCTTCGGGCAGATGCTCGCGGACGCGCTCGGCACGCGAAGCCGCTTCTCGACGGTGTCGCTCGACGGCCTTCCGCGCCAGCTCGCGTCGTTCGAGCTGTACGGGAATCAAGCGCTCGCGCCGGTTCCCGACCTCGACCGCACCGAGTACCTGCTCGTTCTCGGCGCCAACCCGGCCGTCTCGAACGGAAGCGCGATGGCCTCGCCCGACGTCGTTCGCAGGCTGAAGGATCTTCGCGCGCGCGGTGGGCGGCTCGTCGTGATCGATCCGCGCCGCACCGAGACGGCGAAGCTCGCCGACGAGCACCACTTCATTCGGCCGGGAACCGATGCGCTCCTGCTCGCGGCGCTGCTGCACGTGCTCTTCGCCGAGGGCCTCGTGCGTCCGGGCCTCCTCGCGCCGCGGCTCGAGGGCCTCGGCGAGGTGCGCGATCTCGTCGCGCCGTTCTCTCCCGAGCGCGCGGCGCCGCAGACCGGGATCGACGCCGCGACGATCGCGCGGCTCGCGCGCGACTTCGCCGCGGCGCCCCGGGCGGCCTGCTACGGGCGGCTCGGCACCTGCGCGCAGGAGTTCGGCGGCCTCGCGAGCTGGCTGATCGACGTCGCCAACCTCGCGACCGGAAACCTCGACCGCGAGGGCGGCGCGATGTTCGCGACCCCGGCCGTCGATCTGCCCGCCGTCGCTCGCTGGGTCGGCCTCGCGGGCGGATTCGGCCGCTGGCGAACCCGTGTTCGCGGCCTTCCCGAGTTCGGCGGCGAGCTGCCGGTGGCCGCGCTCGCCGAGGAGATCGAGACACCCGGGCCCGGCCGCATCCGCGCGCTCGTCGTCCACGCAGGAAATCCCGTGCTCTCGCTGCCCAACGGCGGGCGCGTCGAGCGCGCGCTCGGCTCGCTCGAGCTCATGGTCGCGATCGACGTCTACCGCAACGAGACGACGCGGCTCGCGGACCTCATCCTCCCACCGACCTTCGGGCTCGAGCGCGATCACTATCCGCTGATGGGCCACGCCGTCGCGATCCGAAACACCGCGCACTACGCCCGCGCGCTCCTTGTTTCGCCGCCGGGCTCTCGCCACGATTGGGAGATCCTGCTCGGCCTCGCCGAGCGAGTCGAGCGTGCGCGCGGCGGCGTCGCGGCGGTGAAGGGATGGCTGCGCGGAGCAGTCGGCCGCGCGCTCCCGCCGCGGCGGCTTCTCGCGCTCCTGCTTCGCCTCGGGCCGCATCACCTCTCGCTCGCGCGTCTGGAGCGCGCTCCTCACGGGCTCGATCTCGGGCCGCTCGAGCCCCGCCTCGGCCGCGTTCTCGGACGCCGCCGCATTCGCGTGGTCCCGGAGCGCATGCGCGCCGACTGGCCCCGCCTCGAGGCGAAGCTCGCGGCGCCGCCGCCGCAGGCCGCAGCGCGCCTCGTGCTCATCGGCCGGCGCGCGCTGCGCAGCAACAACTCGTGGATGCACAACTGCGCGCGGCTCGTCTCGGGAACGCAGGGCTGTGTCGCGCAGATCCATCCCGACGATGGCGCGCGCCTCGGCGTCATTGCGGGCGAGCGCGTCGCGCTGCGCTCGCGCACGGGCGAGATCCGTGTTCCCGCCGAGGTGACGGACGACGTGATGCCCGGAGTCGTGTCGGTGCCTCACGGCTGGGGACACGGCCGGCCGGGCACCGCGATCACGACCGCGAGCGCCCACCCCGGCGCGAGCATCAACGACCTCACCGACGACGGCTTCGTCGATGCGCTCTCGGGAATGGCGAGCCTCGGCGGCGTTCCGGTCGAGATCGAGGCGGCGGAGCGCCGAGGCGCCGGCGCGCCGGCCGGCGCGACCGCGCGACGCTAGATGCTCCCGCGCAGCACGCTCGCCACGTCCATCTGCCGCACCCGGAGGGCCGGGAGGATCGACGCCGCCGCAGCGACGGCGAGAAGCGCGCTCACCGTGATGCCGACGACCACGGGCGAGACGATCGGCGCCGGGAACATTCCGGGCGGCGGGAGCGTCGCGAGGGCGAGGCAGCCGGCGAGGCCGAGGACGACGCCGGCGATCGCCGCGCCGCCCGCCACCACGAGCGCCTCGAGCGCGGTCTGTGCGACGATCGTTCGCGCGCGCGCGCCGATCGCGCGGGCGACCGCGATCTCCATGGCGCGCTCGGCGAGCGTCGCGAGCTGGTAGTTCGCAACGCCGATCCCGCCGATCGCGAGCGTGAGCGATCCCGCGATCCCGATGAAGATCATGAAGCCGGCGTAGAACAGGTCGACGAGCCCGAGCATCTTCGACAGGTCGAAGTGCTTCACCGCATCGGGGTCGTCGGGGTGGAATCCGGCGAGCGGAGCGAGCGTCTTCGCCGCGGCGCGGAAGGCTTCCTCGCCGCCGACGCCGGGCCTGGGAAATACCAGCAGCCGCGAGACAGCCTCCTTCTTGAAGCCGAGATGAGCCTCGGCCGCGGTGATCGGAACCAGCACGAGCCGGTTGTCCGGTCGGTTCGTGTTCGTGTACTGACGGCCCTTCTTGTCGGCGACGCCGATCACCTCGAAGGGGCGCCCGCCGATGCGAACGCGTGCACCGACCGCCGCCTCCGCGCTGCCGAACAGGTCGACCGCCGCATCGAAGCCGAGGACCGCAAAGGCCCGGGCGTGCGCGACGTCGCTCTCGTCGAAGAAGCGTCCGTTTCCGAGGCGGAAGCTCCGCAGCTCGCCGTAGCGCGCCTCGACGCCCGAGACATCGAAGCGCCGCGCGTGCCCTTCCGGCGTGTCGACGAGAAAGCGCTCCTCGCTGGTGTGCTCGGCGAGGACGGCCTCGAGGAGCTCGTGGTTCTCGTGCTCGAGAAGCCGTGCATCGTCGCGCTCGAAACGGACGGGAACCCCTTTGCGGACGCCCTCGAAGCCGGACGACGTGAGCGCGGGAAACACGAACACCATCGGCCGCCCGTAGCTGCCGAGCTCGCGCTTCATGTAGTCGCGAAAGCCCGTTCCCCACGCGAGCATGAGAACGATCGCGGCCGCTCCCCAGAGAACGCCCATCGCCGACGCCGCGACGCGCTTCGGGTGGTCGGCGAGGGATTCCGCGATCTGCCGCAGGTGCTCGCGCCAGTCCATGCCGCGCCTCAGGTGACGCGCATCGCGGTCGAGGGGTCGACCTGCGACGCGAGCCGCGCCGGAACGATCCCGGCCGCGAGGCCGATCGAGGTGAGGACGAAGAACGTCGTGACGAGCACGCTCGGCGAGACGGACGGCGAGGGCAGCTCGGCGGGAAGCGGCAGCAGCCCCATCAGCCCGACGCCGGCGAGCCCCATCCCGATCCCGAAGGTTCCGCCGGCGAGCACGACGACGACGGTTTCGACCAGGAGCTGCAGGACGAGGTCGCTTCGGCGCGCGCCGCACGCGCGCCGCATGGCGAGCTCCATTCGCCGCTCCTGAACGAGGGCGATCATGAGGTTCGCGACGCCGACCGCGGACATCATGAGCGTGACGGTTCCGATGAAGCCGAGCATCACCTGCAGGCCGAAGCCGATGCGCTTGGTCGGCGCCATCACTTCGGGAACGCTCATGCTGCGGATCGCCTCCGCGTCCGACGGGTCGACGTGGTGCGCGAGGCGCAGCGCCTCGATCGCCTCCGAGCGAACGGCCGGCTCGTCTTCGAGGCGGCGGGGATCGATGTAGATGCGCTGCACGTGGCGCCCCGTTCCGAGCAGGTCGCGACCGACCGAGAGCGGAACGAACACCATCTTGTCGTGGACGTCGTAGTTGGTCATGAGCTGGAAGCCCTTCTCGGCGAGGACGCCCACCACCTCGAAGGGAATGCCGCTGAGCTGAACGCTCCTTCCGAGCGGGTCGTCGTCGCCGAAGAAGATCGGAACGAGGCTCGCACCCAGCACCGCGACGTGCCGGCCGAGCCGCTCGTCGTCGGCGTCGACGAAGCGGCCACGCGCGACGACGTGCGCCTGGATTGCGCCGATCTCGGGAGTGACCCCTGCCACGACGCCGGAGCGAGTCTTGCGCGGCGTCTCGACGGCGATCCCGTAACGCTGGACCTCGGCGCCGATGCGCGCCGCCGACGGGACGCTCGTTCGCACGCGGTCGAGGTCGTCGATGTCGATGTGGATCGGCCGGCCGGGCCGCGTTCCGCCGCTCTCGGTCGTCGTGTACTCGCCCCAGACCATGACGTAGCGGTCGCCGGTCTTCGCGACGCCCATGTCGAGGAACTGATTGAATCCGGCGCCGATCGAGAGCAGCAGCACGACGGACGCCGCGCCCCAGACGAGGCCGATCAGAGTGAGCGCGTGCCCGCGCCACTGGGCTCGGAGCTGCGCGATCCCGTCGCCGGCGAGCGGCGCGAGCAGGTGGAGCGTTCGGCGGCCGTCAAACACGCCGCACGTCCTCGGCCACGCGGCCGTCGCGAATGCGGACCACGCGCTGCGCCTGCGCGGCAACCTCCTCGCTGTGCGTGACGACCACGAGCGTCCGCCCTTCGGCGTGCAGGCCGCGGAACATCGCCATCACTTCGCGGCCGTTCGCCTCGTCGAGGTTTCCGGTGGGCTCGTCGGCGAAGATCACGCGCGGGCGGTTCACGAGCGCGCGCGCGACTGCGACCCGCTGCCGCTCGCCGCCCGAGAGCTGCGCGGGCCGCCGATCGAGGCGATGGCCGAGCCCGACGCGGCGCAGCATCTCCGCGGCGCGCTCCTCGCGCTCCTCGCGCGGAATCCCCGCGTAGAGCAGGGGGAGCGCGGCATTGCGCAGCGCCGACATGCGCGGCATCAGGTTGAAGGTCTGGAACACGAAGCCCATGCGGCGCGCGCGCAGATCGGCGAGCGCGTCGTCGGAGAGCGCCTCGACGGCCTCACCCTCGAAGCGGTACCGCCCCGTCGTCGGCCGGGAGATCGCGCCGAGGATCTCGAGGCAGGTGGTCTTGCCCGATCCCGACGGGCCCATGATCGCGACGAACTCGCCGTCGTCGACGCGAAGATCGATCGGGTGCAAGACCTCGACCGTCGTGTCACCGAGGCGATGCGACTTCGTGACGCCCTGGAGCTCGAGGAGGGAAGCGCCGGTCGGCATGCCGCAGCGTCACGGAATGGTGTCGGACCGCACGAGCACCTTCTGGCCCTCGCTCAGGCCGTCACCCACCACGGTCTGGAACCCGTCGCTGTAGATCTCGCGGATCGCGACCAGCCGGAAGGCGCTGTCGCTGCCGTCCTCGGACACGCGCACGCGCGGGCCGTCCGGGGTGCGCAGGATCGCGGTGTTGGGAACGAGCAGGGCGTCGTGATGCTCCTTGAGGGCGATCCTCGCGTCGGCCGACATCCCGACACGGACCCGCGGATCGGGGTCGAGCTCGATCTCGACCTGGAAGTTCGCGACGCTGCCCTGCACGGTTCCCGACGACGCAACGCGCCGGACGCGGCCGGGGAAGGTCTCGCCCGGGAATGCGTCGATCCGCACCTCGGCCGGCTGCCCCTCTCGCACGTGTGCGACGTCGTTCTCGTCGACCTCGGCGCGCAGGTGGATGCGGCGGTCGTCGGCGATGACGGCGATCACCGTGCCGCCGTTCTGGATGTCGGCGACGGCGGTGCCGACGTCGACGCGGCGGTCGAGGACGACGCCGTCGACGGGGGCGCGGATCACCGACTTCTCGAGGTCGCGCTCGGCGCGGCGCAGCGCGGCCTCGGCCTGCTCGACGCCGGCCTTGCGCGCGTCGGCTTCGGCGCGCGCGTCGCGGACGGCGATCCTCGCCAGCGCGAGGCGGTGCTTCAGATCGTCGACGGTGCTTTCCGAAGCCACGCCCTGCGCGAAGAGCTGCATCGTGCGGTCGTGATCGCGCTGCACCTGGTCGAGATCGGCCTGCGCCTTCGCGACGACGTCCTGGCGCGCGAGCGCGCGCTTGAGGTCGAGAGCGGCGCGCAGCTCGGCGACGAGCTGGTCGAGGCGGTCGTGATCGAGCTCGACGAGCGGCTGGCCCGCCGTGACGCGCGCGCCGTCGTCGCAGTGAACGGCCGAGACGATGCCGGGGATCTCCGACTGCACGGTGATCCGCGCGTACGGCTCGAGCGCGCCCGTTGCGACCACCGTCTCGCGCAGGTCGCCTCGCACCACCGGAAGGGCGCGGTACTCCTCTCGCGCTCCCCGATCCTGCGCGCGCAGGTCCCACGTGAGGCCCTGATAGACGAGCCAGAAGAAGCCGCCGGCCACGAGCAGCAGGCCGCCGCTGATCGCACCGCGCCGGAGGAGGCGACTCGGCATAGCCGGTGATCATCCTGCCGCCCGGCCGGGCGCGCAAGGCGGACGGCGGCCGCGGGAGCGTTCTCCGGCGAGAGCCGGCACCTCTCGGCTCGCTCGACCCGCGAGCGCCCGGCGGGCTCTGCGGCGGCGGCCGGGTGCGTTCTCGGCGCCCGCGAGGAGGCGGTGACGCAGCGAGGACCGAACCGACCGCCGGGTTGCGCCGCTTTGCGACCGCCGTGCCACCGCATTAGCCTCGCGCGGGCAGCGCGCGGCGGATCGAGTGAGAGTGCCTCGCGCGGGCGGCGCGGCCGGGCCGATCGGCGGGGCGACGCGGCAGCGGGAAGGAGTCACGCGAGTGTGTCCCTCGGGCCCGGTGGCGCGGACGGCCGTGACGTCGCTCACGGGATGGGGCCGCCATCCCGTCGTGCCGGCCGAAGTGCGGCTCTCCGAGTACCTCGAGGAGGCCTCGCGCGGCGCGGTGCTCTCACGGGGGCTCGGGCGCTCGTACGGGGATGCGGCGTTGCCGCCGGCGCCGGGCGGACCGGTGCTCGTCACGCGGCTCGCGGATCGCATCCTCGACTTCTGCCCGCAGACGGCGCGGCTGCGCGCCGAGGCCGGCGTCTCTCTCGAGCGCCTGTGCGACGTGCTGTGGCGTCAGGGCTGGTCGCCGCCCGTGCTCCCGGGGACTCGCTTCGTGACTCTCGGCGGGATGGTTGCGTCCGACGTGCACGGGAAGAACCACCACGCGGCGGGCTGCTTCGGCGCGCACGTCGAGGCGCTGCGCATTCGAACGGCATCGGGCGACGTGCTCGAGATCTCGGAGACGAGCGAGTCCGAGCTGTTTCGCGCGACGCTCGGGGGCATGGGGCTCACGGGGCACGTTCTCGAGGTGGCGCTGCGGCTCGAGCGCACTGCGTCGCCGTGGATCTGGAGCGAGTCGTGGCGCGTCGGCGATCTCGGCGAGATGATCGACGCGCTCGCGCACGCGGGCCGCGAGTGGCCGTACACCGTGTGCTGGATGGACGCCTCCGCGACGGGAGGAGCGCTCGGCCGCGGCGTGCTCACGGCGGGCCGCTGGGCGAAGCCGCACGAAGTCGGATCTCCGCCGCGCGAGTCGCGCCTCACGGCGACGGTTCCGTTCGCGTGCCCGCGCGCCTGCGTCTCCCGCCCCGTGGTGCGGGCGTTCGACGCCGCCTACTGGCTGGCACACGGCGCGAAACGCCGGAGCGGCGTCGTCCACCCGAGCCCGTTCTTCCATCCGCTCGACGCGCTTCGCGAATGGAACCTCCTGTACGGCCGCTCGGGATTCACGCAGTACCAGTGCGTGATTCCCTTCGAAGCGGCTCGGGAGACCGTGGCGGAGCTGCTCGGCGCGCTCCGCGCCGAGGGCGCGTGGTGTCCGCTCGCGGTGGTGAAGGACTGCGGGCCGCAGGGGCGAGGCATGCTCTCGTTTCCGCGGCCGGGGATCAGCGTCGCGCTCGACCTTCCGCTGCGCTGGCCTGCGACCGAGCGTGCGGTTCGCCGCATGAACCGCATCACGGCGCAGGCGGGCGGGAGGATCTATCTCGCGAAGGACGCGCTCACGACGGCGCAGGAGTACCGCGCGATGGACGAGCGCGTCGATTCGTTTCTCGCGGTGCGCAGAAAGTGGGACCCGGCGGCGAAGATCCGCAGCGCGCTCTCGGTGCGCCTCTTCGGAGATGCGGCGTGAAGGTCTTGCTGCTCGGCGGGACGCGCGGCATCGGCCGCGCCATCGCGCGCGAGCTCGCGGCGCGCGGCGACGACGTCTTCGTGCTCGGGCGGTCGGCGAGCGACCTCGCGCGCAGCGTTGCGGACCTGCGCGCCGCTGCGCCCGGGGTGCGCGTCGGGTCGGCAGTCTGCGACCTCGATGCGCCGGAGACGTTTGCGGGCGCGATCGAGGCGGGGCGGTCGCTTCTCGGCGGGATCGACGCGGCCATCGTCGCCGCAGGCGCCTTCGGCACGCAGGAGGAGCTCGAGGACGACCCCGCTCTGCGCGACCGCGTGCTCCGCACGAACTTCACGAACACGGTCCACTTCTGCGAGGCGATCCGCCCCGCGCTCCTCGAAGGCGGCGGCGGGACGCTCTGCGTGCTCTCGTCGGTGGCGGCCGTCCGGCCGCGCCGCCGCGTCGTTCTCTACGGCGCGTCGAAGGCCGGGCTCTCGTACTACGTCGAAGGCCTCGAACATCGCTTCCGTGCGCAGGGCCTTCGCACGATTCTCGCGTTGCCGGGCTTCGTGCGGACGGGGATGACGGCCGGACTGCCCGAGCCTCCGTTCGCGGCGGATCCGGAGCGCGTCGCGCGTGCGATCGTGCGCGCCGTGGACCGGCGCTCGCCGGTCGCGTACGTCCCGCGCATCTGGGGCCTCGTCGCGGCGGTGCTGCGGCGGCTTCCGCGCGTCGTGCTGCGCCGGCTCGACTTCTGAGCGGCGCCTCGCCCCGCGCCGCTACAGGCGCTGGAGCACGCCGGCGTTCGATGCCGGGCTGAAGCCGCGGCGCGCGAGAGCGAAGCCCCCGGACTCGGCGACGACGCCGAATGCGTCCGAGCGCAGCGCCCGCTCGATCATCGCCTTCTCGTCGGGGCGCGACGGGATCGGGAACAGGATCCACTCGGCGTCGAAGATGCCCGCGCGCAGCGAGTACGAGAAGGCGCGGCTCGAGACGTGCGGGACGATCTGCTCGGAGCTCGCGATGCGGGCAGCCGGCGGAACCTGCGCGACGAGGGCGTAGAGCGCGTCGTGGCGGGCGCGGTCCGCGTCCGAGATGCCGAAGACGAAGCGTTCGAAACCGGCGCGCGCGGTCGCCTGCTGGAAGATCGCGCCGTGCTGGTGGCTCGTCACGAGCGTCGCCGCGACGAGCGCGAGCAGCCACGCGCGGCGGCGCACGGGCCCGGCGCCATCGTCGCTCGCGCGCGGGTTGGCGATCCACCCGAGGTGATGGACGACGGCGATGAACAGGAACATCGTCCAGAACGCGGTGTACTGGAACGAGATCTGCGTCATCGGCGGATAGCGCGTTGCGAGCAGGGTGAAGAAGAAGCCGGGCAGCGAGAGCAGGAGGCCGGTCGGGCGCCGCCACGGCAGGAAGACGAGCGGCGTCATGATCATCAGCAGGTAGACGAGCTTCTCGGGCTCGAGGAGCGTGTGGAGCGTGAAGCCGGGATTTCCGAAGACCGTGAGCAGGACGCCGCCGAAGCCCGTCATTCCCGGCGGCAGCAGGTCCTGGTACTGGTTCACGTACGACGACTGGCCGGCGAGCGCCGCCGGCATCACGAGCATCTTGATCACGAGAAAGTGCGCGAGGCCGAGCGCGCCGATCAGCGCGCCGAGGCGCGGCCGAATTCCCGTGAGCACGAGGTACGCGCCGAGCAGACCGACGCAGCCGGCGACGTCCTCGCGGATGGAGATCGTGAGCAGGGCGAAGACGAGCGCCGCAGCGCTTCGCCCCGACTCGGCGAAGTAGAGCGTGAACCACAGGAACATCGGCGCGAGCGGCAGGTAATGGAACTCGTAGAGGTTGGCGCCGTGCACCGGGGCGTAGAGCAGGTAGGCGAGGGCGACGGCGCACGCGCTCCACGACCCGACGTGGCGGCGGCCGAGCAGATAGAGGGGCAGCGCGGCGAAGCCGGCGAGGATCGCCTGCAGGACGAGCAGCGTCTCGGGCCGCGGCGCGAGCGCGTAGAGCGGTGCGATCACGAACGAGAAGTACGTGTGGTGGAAGCCGAGGTGCGAGCCGAGCGGGCCGCCGCCGTGCGGCGTCGTTCGGAAGAGCGGAGCGCCGTGGATGAGGTTCCACATCAGGTTGTTCTCGACGCCGAGATCGAAGCTCGACGTGCGGAGGGCCTGATGGTTGAGAACGGTGTAGAGGCCGAAGTACGCCGCGTAGGCGGCGGCGGCGAGCAGGACGACGGCGAGCGGCGCGCGCGTGCTGCCCGCGCGACGGAGCGCGACGGCGAGCGGGGCAACCCGGGCGGCGAGGGCGGGGAATGCCGGAGGTGTCGCGAGGGCGAGGCGCAGCAGGCCGAGCGCCGAGAGGCCGAACATCGCGGCGAGGACGAGGAACTCGAGGTCGCGGCCGTCCCACACCTCGACACGAAGCAGGAGCGGAACGAGGCCCGCGAGCGCGAGCGGCGAGAAGCGGCGCGAGAGGCGCTGCGCGTGGGCGAGGCCGTGCTCGCGGCTCGCCGCGGCGAGCGCCGCGCCGGCGCCCGCTCCGGCGAGGGCGCCCGTGACGAGGAGCCTCGCGAGCGCGGCGCGCGCGGCCGGGTCGATCTGGTTGCGCGCCACGTAGTCCGCGAGCGCGGGGCCGGCGGCGAGCGACCACGCAGCCATCGCGATCGACGCTCCGATCGCCGCGAGCAATCCGAGCGCGCGCGCGGCTTGCGTGAGCGCGAGCGGCGCCATCGGTCGCGTTGCGGCGTCCATCTCTCTCCCCCGTCGCGGCGAAGACGTTAGCGGCTCGGCTCCCCATCGGCGCTTCCGAAGAGCGCGGTCACGTAGAAGACGGTTGCGATCTCGGCGACGCTCATCCAGACGAAGGCCTCGTCCGAGAGGGGGAGGACGAGCAGGACGGCCTGCGTCGCGGCGGCGAAGAGACACATGGCGATTCCGGCGGCCTCGCGGCGGAGCCAGAGCAGGGCGAGACCGACGAGCGCCGCGTGGTAGTAGCCGGTGAGCTGCGTCGCGATCGGAATGGCCCCGGTTCCGAGCGCGAGCACCACCCAGTCGTCCTCGCGGCGGACCGCGCGTACGAGCAGCGCGACGTACGCAGCCGCGACGGCCGCGTAGAGCCACCCGCGCTGCTCGAGGGTCCTGCGCCGCGCCTGCTTCCACGCGAGGTAGGGGTCGGCCGCGCGCAGGTCCTCGAGCACGCTCGCGCGAGACGCTGCGTCGTACGAGACGATCGTCGAGAGTCCCATCTGGTTGAGGAGCGGCGTCGCGAGATGCTTGCGGCTGTTCGCGGCGAAGCGGCTCCACGCCTCCGTCCCGCTCGCGAGCGTCGCGAGCGGGACGAGCCCGGCGAGCGCGACGAGGCAGCCGGCGGCGAAGCGCGCGTGCGCGGGAGAGAGGCGAAGGCTCCGGCGGCGCAGCGCGTCGATGCCGCTCCTCAGCACCAGCGCCGCAACGGCGAAGCCGGGAAAGACACGAAGGAGTGTCGACAGCGTCGCGAGCGCCCCCGCGCCGGCCGGGAGCCCGCGCCGAAGGCACGCGATCGCGAGGACGAGCGCGACGAGCCAGTCCTGGCGCAAGAGGCTTCCGCTCGTCCAGACGGCGTCGGCGAAGCCGTTCGTTCCCCAGAAGACCGCCGCGACGCAGGCGGCTCGCCAGCCGAAGGCGCGCGCCACGGCGGCCCAGAGCAGAGCGAGGAGCAGCGGGTCGACGAGCGTGAGCGCGAGCATCCAGCTCGCGGCGCCGCCGGGCAGGCTCGCGAGCGGGGCGGCCGCGAGCAGCCAGACGGGCGATCCGTTGAAGCCGTGGTCCATCTGCAGTCGCCGCCATTCGAGGGCAGGGAGGCGGTCTCGAAACCATGCCACGTCGCGCGTGAACTCCCGCCAGCGCGCGTCCGAGAAGCGGGACTTGCAGCGCTCGGGATCGGCGGCCGTCCGCGAGCCTCGCTCGACGAGGTTCGTCTCGAGGTTGCGGACGCGTCGCGACTCGAGGTCCGCTCCGAGCCCGGCCTCGACGTCGGCGACCACGGTGCAGACGTACAGGCGCGTGTAGCCGAGCTCGGGGAAGTACCGCGCGCCGACGAAGTAGTGGTACGCGTCGTGGGCGTGGATCCACGCCGGAAGGCTCCCGAAGCTCCACCAGCCGAGGCCGCCGGCGATCCCCAGCGCGAGGAGCGCAGCGTCGCGCGGCCCCCGCAGAGCGTCCGCACGCCCGGCGCGGCGCAGCAGCCAGCCGGCGGCGAGCAAGACCGAGGCGCCGAGCGCGATCCCGATCTTCGCGAGGCTCGCGGCCCCCGGGGCGAGCCAGCCGCCGGCCTCCACGCCGCGCCCCGCTCCGGCCTAACGGCTCGCGGCGTCGACCACGCGGTCGCCCTGCGCGGGCTCGAGGTCGATTTCGAAGCTCTGCATGAGGCGCGCGACGGTCATGTAGAAGCCGATCGCGAGGACCAGCTCGACGAGCTCCTGCGGCGACAGCACCCGCGCGAGGGCGTCGTGCGTCGCGCGCGACGCGCCGACGTCGCGAACGACCTCGTCGGTGTAGCGAAGCACGAGACGCTCGGTTTCGTCGAAGCACGGCGCCGCGATGTCTCCCCGGTCGAGCGCCGCGATCTGCGCCTCGCTCGCGCCGGTTCGCCGCGCGATCGGAACGTGCTGCACCCACTCGTACGGAGCCCCCGAGACCTTCGCGACCCGCAGGATCGCGAGCTCGCGCAGCAGGCCCGAGAGCTTCTGCTTGCCGAGCACCTGGCTTCCGAGCCGGATCCACGCGCGAAAGCACGTCTCGGCGTGCGCCATCAGCTTGAACACGTTGAGGTGTACGGGAAGCAGGTCGAAGACCTCCTTCACGGCGGGCGGAGCGGTCTTCGGGTCGACGTAAGGGATGCGCGCCAAGATTCCTCCCGGGACGAATCGGCCGGCGTGCTCGCGCGGGCGCAGCGCCGCCCGTGCGAGCGCGGGTCAGGCCATGTACAGGCCGCCGTTCACGTCGAGCGAGACGCCGTTCACGTACGACGCGTCGTCCGAGAGCAGCCAGAGCAGGGCGGCGGCCTGCTCGTCGGGGCTCGACATGCGCTGAATCGGCATGAAGAACTGGTAGGCGGCGAGCCCCTTCGCGCGCGCGGCCGTGGCCTCGGGCGACGCCGCAGCGAGGGCCGCCGCGGCGCGGAGCATCGGCGTGTCGACGCCGCCGGGGCAGATCGCGTTCACTCGAACGCCGCGCCTGCCGTAGTCGGAGGCGAGGTGCCGTGTCATGCCGAGCAGCGCCGCCTTGCTCGTCGTGTACGCGAGGTTGGCGTTCGCGCTCTTCGACCGCCCCGCGAGCGACGAGACGTTCACCACGGCGCCGGCGCCGCGCGCGGCCATTCCCGGCAGGAGCGCGCGGCACCAGTAGAAGGCGCCGTTCACGTTCACGTCGAGCACCTGCTGCCAGCGATCGTCCGGAAGATTCTCGATGCCGTCGAGGCCCGCGACGTCACCGATCCCCGCGACGTTGGCGAGGGCGGAGGCGGGGCCGAGCTCCGTCTCGATGCGCCGGGCCGCGGCGTTCACCTCGGCGCTGCGCGCGATGTCGCAGGCCACGTCGAACGCGCGGGCTCCGTCGGCGCGGATCGCCGCCGCCGTCTCCGCGGCGCCGTTCGCGTTGCGGTCGACGCACGCGACCGCCGCGCCTTCGCGCGCGAGCCGCAGCGCGGTCGCGCGGCCGATTCCGCTCGCGGCGCCCGTCACGACCGCGGTGCGGCCGGCGAAGCGGTCGGGGCACACGCGCGCGGCGGGCGGCGGCATCGCACGCAGTGTGCGCGATGCCGCCGGGCCGGGCAAGCTATCCGCCGACCGTCCAGGTGTCGCCCGAGTGGAGCAGCGCCTGCAGATCGCCGCGGCCGCGTTGCTGCAGCGCCTCGTCGATCTGGTCCTGCAGCAGGTCCTCGTAGGTCGGCCGGCCCACGGCGCGGAACACGCCGATCGGCATCGGGAACTTCGGGCGCGCCAGCGCGGCGAGCACGTACGAGTACGCGACCGAGTCGCTGCGCTCGTCGTGGACCGTGACGCCCGCCTCGACCGGGTCGACGCCCGGCGGCAGTGCAATCAGGCGCGGCCGGCCGTGCTCGGAGCGGATCCCCTGCCGGTTCTCGCCGTCGCCGAAGACGAGCGGCTTTCCCTGCTCGAGCACCAGCGTCGCCGCATCGCGCGTCTTCTTGTCCTCGACCTCCGCCCACTCTCCGTCGTTGAACACGGGGCAGTTCTGGAGGATCTCGACGAACGCGGTGCCCTTGTGCGCGTGCGCGCGGTGGAGCGTCTCCTGCATGTGCTTCGCGTCGACGTCGACCGTTCGCGCGACGAAGGTCGCGCCCGCGCCGAGCGCGAAGCGGATCGGGTCGACGGGATGGTCGATCGTTCCCTGCGGCGACGACTTGCTCTTCATGCCGAGCCGCGAGGTCGGCGAATACTGCCCCTTCGTGAGGCCGTAGACCCGGTTGTTGAACAGCAGGATCTGCAAGTCGAGGTTGCGGCGAATCGTGTGGAGAAGGTGGTTGCCGCCGATCGAGAGCCCGTCGCCGTCGCCGGTCACCACCCACACCGAGAGGTCGGGCCGCGAGATCTTGATGCCGGTCGCGAACGAGGGCGCGCGGCCGTGGATCGTGTGGAACCCGTACGTGTTCATGTAGTACGGGAAGCGGCTCGAGCAGCCGATTCCGGAGACGAACACGACCTTCTCGCGCGGGATGCCCAGCTCGGGCATCACCTTCTGAACGTTCGAGAGGATCGAGTAGTCGCCGCAGCCCGGGCACCACCGGACGTCCTGACCCGACGCGAAGTCCTTCTTCGAGAGCGCAGCCGTCGCTTCCTGTGCCGTCATCTCAGGCCTCCCCGCGCAGCAGGGCGTCGATGCGCTCCCGGATCTCGCGGACCTTGAAGGGCTGCCCGGCGACCTTCGAGAGGCTCTGCGCGTCGACGAGGTACGCCGCGCGCAGCAGCATCGCGAGCTGGCCGCCGTTCAGCTCGGGGACGAGCACGCGCCGGAAGCGACGGAGCACGTCGCCGAGGTTCGCGGGCAGCGGATTGAGCCACCGCAGGTGCAGGGCCGAAACCGCCTGCCCGCGCTCCTGCGCCTCTTCGACCGCCGACAGGATCGCGCCCTGCGTGCTGCCCCAGCCGACGACGAGGACGTCGCCGCGGTCGGGCCCGGTCGGCTCGGCCGGCGGCACGTCGTGTGCGACGCGCGCGATCTTCTCGACGCGCAGCTCCTGCATGCGGGCGTGATTCGCCGGGCTGTACGAGATGCCCCCGGTGACGTCCTCTTTCTCGAGGCCGCCGATCCGGTGTTCGAGCCCGGGCGTCCCGGGAACGGCCCAGTCGCGCGCCAGGGTCTCGGGATTTCGCGCGTACGGCTCGAAGCCGTTCGGATCGGTGCGCAGCACGACCGGCGTGCGCGGCAGCGAACCGACGTCGGGAATCCTCCAGGGCTCCGAGCTGTTCGCGAGATAGGCGTCGGAGAGCAGCACGACCGGGGTCATGTACTTCACCGCGATGCGGAAGGCATCGAGCACGGCGTGGAAGCAGTCGCCGGGCGAGCTCGCTGCGAGCACCGGCAGCGGGCTGTCGGAGTTGCGGCCGAACATCGCGAGCAGCAGGTCTCCCTGCTCGACCTTGGTCGGCATTCCCGTCGACGGTCCGGCGCGCTGCACGTCGATGATCACGAGCGGCAGCTCGGTCATGATCGCGAGGCCCAGCGCCTCCTGCTTGAGCACCATTCCCGGGCCGCTCGTCGTGCACAGCGCGAGCTGCCCGGCGTAGGCGGCGCCGATCGCCGCGCCCGCTGCGGCGATCTCGTCCTCGGCCTGGAAGGTCTTCACGCCGAAGTGCCGGAACCGCGTCAGCTCGTGGAGGACGTCGCTCGCCGGCGTGATCGGGTAGGCGCCGAGGAAGACGGGCCGACCGGCCTGTACGCCGGCCGCGACGATGCCCCACGCGAGCGCCTGGTTCCCCGTGATGTTCCGGTAGCGGCCGGGCTCGATCTTGGCGCCCGGCACGACGTACGAAACCGGGAACAGCTCGGTCGTCTCGCCGAAGTGATAGCCGGCCAAAAGCACTCGCCGGTTGGCCTCTTGGGTCTCACCCTTGAAGTTGTTCTTGATCCACTGGAGGGTCCCGTCGAGGGGCCGGCCGTAGAGCCAGAACATGAGGCCGAGCGCGAAGAAGTTCCGCGAGCGGTCGGCGTCGCGCTGGCTGAAGGTGAGGTCCTTCACGGCCTCGCGGTTGAGCCGCGTCATCGGGATCTCGACCAGCGCGAACTGCTCGCGCAGGCGGGGCAGGGGGTCCTCGTCGTACTCCGCGAGCTTGAGGTTTCGCTCGGTGAAGGCGTCGCTGTTGATGACGAGCAGGCCCTGCGGCCGCAGGTCCGCGATGTTCGCCTTGAGGGCGGCCGGATTCATCGCAACCAGCACGTCCGGCGCGTCGGCGGGCGTGCGGATGTCACGCGAGGCGAAGTGGATCTGGAAGCCGGAGACGCCCGCGATCGAGCCGGCCGGAGCGCGGATCTCGGCCGGGTAGTCCGGGAACGTCGAGAGGTCGTTGCCGGCCAGCGCCGTTGCTTCGGTGAACTTGGTTCCCGTGAGCTGCATGCCGTCGCCGGAATCGCCAGCGAAACGGATCGCGACGTTCGCGATCTCCTCGACCTTTTTTCTGGACAAGCTTTCTCTCCCGGAGGGCGCTGCGGGGCCGATTCTATCCCTCCCCCCGGCAGGCGAAAGCCCCTCACGAGCGGTGCGAGCCCGGCGCCGGCGCGCCGGACGAAGCCCTTGGCGTTCGGCGCCTTTCGGCGGCGGATGCGCCGGCGCGAAGCTCAAGCGCATGCGCAACTCGGCCGATGGAAGAGCATGTTCTTCACGCGCAGCCGGCCGCCGCGTGCGGCCGAGGATCGGCTCCGGAGCCTGTGGCTCGCGGTCAATACGCCCGAGCTCGCAGCCGACGAGCTGCCGTCCGGGCCTGCGCGAGCGGCGATCGCGGTCTGCGAAGAGGGGGCGGGCGCCTTCGCGCTGAGCGTCCTCGTGCGGTCTCTCGGAGACGGCTCGCTCGCGTGCTGGTCGTGGGACGGCGCGATCGACGCCGGCGGGCTGCGGCGCGCGGCGGACGCCGCGCTCTCATTCGCCGAGAGCATGGGGTTTCTCTTCGACGACGACGCGCTCTCGAGCCCCGACGCTGCGTCGCGCCGGCGCGCCCTCGATTTCTGGTGGGAGGTCACGGGATGGAGCCCGACCGCCCGCGAGGCGCCGCGAAGCGCCGAGGCATTCGCGCGAGCCGCCGGGCCCGAGTCGGCCGCTCCAGCCGCCGCGCACCGCGCGCCCGAGTCGGTCGCGAGCGCCGCTGCGCCGCCGCCCGAGCGCCTTCCGCTCACGAAGTTCAGGCGCCGGCTCGGCGCCGCTCCTGCCGAGCCGCCCGCCAGCCGGCCCGAGGTCTCGACGCTCGGGCGGGTTCGCCTCGTGAAACGAGCACGGCCGGACGGGACGGCCGACCGCCGGCCGTTCTGGCTCCGGCTCCTCGGCTCCTTCTGAGAGCCGCACCGCAGGGGGGACCATGCAGCGCGCCACCGCACGCACCTTCGCGATTCTGCTCGCCGCCTCGCTCGCGGGTCCGCCCGGCTGCGCGCACGACCCGCAGCCCGATCAGGATCGGATGGGGAAGGTCAGCAGCCACTACGACCTCGGCGTCGACTACCTCAACGGCGGAAACACGGCGATGGCGCTACGCGAGCTGCAGGCGGCCCTCGCCATCGACGAGAAGCAGCCCCGGGTCCACCACGCGATCGCGGAGGCCTACCGCCTCACGGGCCGGTTCGGCGACGCCGAGACGCACCTGCGCCGATCGCTCGCTCTCAACCCCGACTTCCAGGGCGCACGCCTCAGCCTCTCGGCGCTCTACATCCAGATGGAGCGCTACGAGGACGCGGTCCGGGAGAGTGCCGTCCTGGCCGACGAGCCGACGTTCGCGGCGCCCTGGCGCGCGCTCACGAACGCGGGATGGGCCCAGCTCCAGCTCGGCCGGACCGACGAGGCCCGCGCGACGCTCACGCGAGCGCTCTCGATGCGGCCCGACTACTGGCCGGCGCTCCTCGATCTCGGCATCCTCGCGTCGCAGACGGGCCGGCGCGGCGAGGCGATCGACGCCTTTTCGAAGGTGCTCGCCGCGAGGCCGGGGCCGTCGGCGGAGGCGGAGACGAACTATCGCATGGCCGAGATCTACGTTTCGATGGGCGATCGCGATCGTGCGCTCGCGCACCTCGCGAACGTGATCGAGCGCCCGGGCGCCGGCGACTGGAGCCGGCGCTCGCAGGAGTACCGGAAGCTGTTGCAGTGACCGCACCGGGAGGCACGGCGGAATTCGACGCGTTCCGCGCCGGCGACGACGGCGCAGCTTCGCCGTGCGCGCCCGTCGCCTTCTCGATCGGCGGCTACCTCGCGGCGCAGCGGCGCCTGCGCGGTCTCAGCCTCGAAGAGCTCGAAGCGGCGACGCGCATTCCGCTCCGCTCGCTCGCGCGGCTCGAAGCCGGCGCGTTCGACCGGCAGCACGACGCGTTCGTCCGGGGCTTCGTGCGCACGGTCGCCGTCGCGATCGGCCTCGACCCAGTCGACACGATGGTGCGTATGCTCGCCGGGGAGGCCGCGCTGCGGGGCCGCACCGGCGCCTCGCCGCTGCGTACGGCCGCCTTCGGCGTCGCGGCGCTCGTGCTCGCGGCGCTCGCGGCCGGCGCCGTGCGCGGGATCGCGGGCCGGCTCGACGTCTCGCGCGTCGCGGCCCTGCTGGTGCGCCCCGCCGAGGCGCCGATCGTTCGCCGCGACAGCGTCGTCGAGCTCGCCGAGCGAGTCCGCACCGCGACGCCCGGGAGCTTCACGCGCCCGCGCCCCGTCGCCCCGCCGCCGGCGATGTTCGTCTCTCCCGCCGGCCCCGAGATCGCGCTCGACGCGGTCTTCCCGCGTCCCGGCGCCGATCGCCCTTCGCCCGCCGCCGTCTCGTCGTCCGTGCAGTAGCCTTCGGGCGTGCGAACGCTCCACACCGAGGCGCTCGTGCTGCGCGTGGTGGAGTTCGGCGAGGCCGACCTCATCCTCCATCTGCTCACGCCCGAGACCGCGCGCCTCACCGCGATCGCCCGCCACGCCCGCCGCAGCCGCAAGCGCTTCGCCGGGACGCTCGACCTGTTCAACCACCTGCGGGTCTCGGCCGTGCGCCGCGCGGGCGCTGCCGGAATGGCGCGCCTCGAGCAGGCGACGCTCGTCGAGGCCTTTCCCGCTCTACGCGAAGACGCGGCGCGCTTCGCGCTCGGCTGCTACCTGCTCGAGCTGCTCGATCGGCTCGCGCCGGAGGGCGGGGCGCGAGCGGACGCGCGGCGGCTGTTCTCGTTCGCGCTCGCCGCGCTGCGCGCGCTCGAGGCGAGGAGCCCCGACGCGAGGATCCGCGTCCTGCTCGAGCTGCGCGCGCTCGACGCGGTCGGCCTGCGGCCCGAGCTCGAGGCGTGCGTGCGCTGCGGCCGGGGGATCGGCGGGAGCGACGAGGTGCCGTTCCACGTCGCCGAAGGCGGGCCGCTGTGCGCCGCGTGCGTGCGCGCCGGCGACGGCGCCGTCGGCGTCCACCTCGGAACGCTGCGCGCGCTCGGCGTCGGCCTGCGCTTCGCGCCGGACCAGCTCGGACGCGTCGCCCTCTCGGCACCGGCCCTCGCCGAGGCCCGCCGCCTCCTCGCGCGCTTCGCTCGCTTCCACGTCGGGCTCGAGCTGCAAAGCGAGCGATTCCTCAACGAAATCATCCCCTCGGCGGATCTCCCCGCGGGTTGACACCGGGCGCCGGCAAGCGGAATACTCGCGCGCCGCCACTCGCTCGCCCGCCCGAGGAGCCATGACCGCCCGACCCGCCGCCGAGTCCGCGTATCCCTGGCGCATGGACGACCTCGTGTCGCTGTGCGCGCGCCGGGGGATCGTCTTCCCGTCGAGCGAGATCTACGGCGGGGTGAGCGGCTTCTGGGACTACGGGCCGCTCGGCGTCGAGCTCAAGAACAACGTGAAGGCGCTCTGGTGGCAGCGGGTCGTTCGCGAGCGCGACGACGTCGAGGGCGTCGACACCTCGATCATCTGCCACCCGCGCACCTGGGAGGCGTCGGGCCACGTCGAGCACTTCAGTGACCCGATGGTCGACTGTCGTGCGTGCAAGAAGCGCTTCCGCGCCGACCAGCTCGACGACGCCGGTCCGTGCCACGCACGCGAAGGATCCTCCGAACACGACTTCACGCCGGCGCGAAACTTCAACCTCATGCTCAAGACCTTCATCGGCGCGTCGGAGGACGCCGCGGCCGTGGCGTATCTGCGCGCCGAGACCTGTCAGGCGATCTTCAACGACATGAAGCGCGTTCGCGAGACGTCGCGGCAGAAGATCCCGTTCGGCATCGCACAGATCGGCAAGGCCTTCCGCAACGAGATCAACCCGCGCAACTTCACCTTCCGCTCGCGCGAGTTCGAGCAGGCCGAGCTCGAGTTCTTCGTCCATCCGTCGGAGCGCGAACGCTGGTTCGAGCACTGGCTCGACCAGCGCCTCGCGTTCCATCGCGAGCTCGGCTTCGGCGACGCGCGCCTGCGCGTTCGGCCGCACGCGCCCGACGAGCTGGCGCACTACGCCAAGGCCGCCGCCGACATCGAGTTCCTGTTCCCGTTCGGCTGGCAGGAGATCGAGGGCGTCCACGACCGCGGCGACTGGGACCTGCGCCGCCACGGCGAGTTCTCGGGCAAGGATCTCGCCTACACCGACGAGGAGACGAAGGAGCGCTTCGTCCCCATGGTGATCGAGACGTCGGTCGGCGTGGACCGCACCTGCCTCGCGCTGCTCGCGAACGGCTACGCCGAGGAGAAGCTCGCCGACGGCGAGACGCGGACGGTGCTGCGCCTCGTTCCTTCGGTCGCGCCGATCAAGGCCGCCGTGCTGCCGCTCTCGAAGAAGCTGGCCGAGCCGGCCCACCGGCTCGAGCGCGACCTGCGGCGGCACTTCGCGACGTTCTACGACGAGTCGGGAAACATCGGCCGCCGCTACCGCCGCCAGGACGAGGTCGGGACGCCGTTCTGCGTCACCGTCGACTTCGAAACGGAGGCGGACGGCAAGGTCACCGTTCGCGACCGGGACCCGATGACACAGGAGCGCATCGCGTTGGAGTCGGTGCTCCCCTACCTGCGGGAGCGCCTGGAGGCCGCAATTTGACGCGCAAGACCACGAAGAAGAAGTCGGCGGCGCGCGCCGCGTCCGGCACGGCGCGAACGAAGAAGCGAGTCTTCTCGTTCGGCGACGGCAAGGCCGACGGGCGCGCGGAGATGAAGGCGCTGCTCGGAGGCAAGGGCGCGAACCTCGCCGAGATGACGCGGCTCGGCGTTCCGGTCCCGGCCGGGTTCACGATCTCGACCGAGGTGTGCAGCGAGTTCAACGCGGCCGGCGGCGAGCTCTCGTCGCGCGTCGAGGCCGAGGTGCTCCGCGCGATGGAGCGCGTCGAGAAGAGCATGAAGCGGCGCTTCGGCGATCCCGACAACCCGCTGCTCGTCTCCGTGCGCTCGGGCGCCCGCGCGTCGATGCCCGGCATGATGGACACCGTCCTCAACCTCGGCCTCTCCGACCGCAGCGTCGAGGGGCTCGCCGCGCGGTTCGATCCGCGCTTCGCGTACGACAGCTACCGGCGCTTCATCTCGATGTACGGCGACGTGGTGCTCGGGGTCGAGATGGAGAGCTTCAAGAACCGCCTCGAAGCGCTCAAGGAAGAACGCGGCGTCGACCTCGACACGGACCTCACGGCCGACGATCTGCGCGGGCTCGTTCGCGAGTACCTCGAGGTGGTCGAGGAGCACACGGGGAAGCCGTTCCCGCAGGACCCGCACGAGCAGCTCTGGGGCGCCGTCGCCGCCGTCTTCCGCTCCTGGGAGAACGACCGGGCCATCACCTACCGCAAGCTGAACGGCATTCCGAGCTCGTGGGGAACGGCGGTCAACGTGCAGGCGATGGTCTTCGGGAACCGCGGCGACGACTGCGCGACGGGCGTCGCATTCACGCGCAACCCCTCGACGGGCGAGCACGTCTTCTACGGCGAGTACCTCAAGAACGCGCAGGGCGAAGACGTGGTCGCCGGCATCCGGACTCCGCAGCCGATCAACAAGGCGAACCGACGCGCGGACCAGGCGCACCTGCCGACCCTCGAAGAAGAGATGCCCGCGGCGTACCGCGACCTGGTCCGCATCTACCAGAAGCTCGAGCGGCACTACCGCGACATGCAGGACATCGAGTTCACGATCGAGCACGGGAAGCTCTGGATGCTCCAGACGCGAACCGGAAAGCGCACCGTTCGTGCGGCCGTGAAGATCGCCGTCGACATGGCGCACGAGCGCCTGATCACGAAGGACGAAGCGATCCTGCGCGTCGAGCCTCGCGCGCTCGACCAGCTCCTGCATCCGACCTTCGATCCGAAGGCGCGCCGGGACGTGCTGGCCCGCGGCCTGCCGGCGTCGCCGGGGGCCGCGACGGGAAACGTCGTGCTCTTCGCCGACGAGGCCGAGGCGCGTGCGAAGGCGGGCGAGAAGGTGATCCTCGTCCGCGCCGAGACCTCTCCCGAAGACATTCACGGCATGCACGCGGCCGAGGGCATCCTCACCGCGCGCGGCGGCCTCACGTCGCACGCGGCCGTGGTCGCGCGCGGCATGGGCAAGTGCTGCGTCGCGGGCTGCGGAGCGCTCCGGATCGACCCCGACAAGGGCGAGATCCACTTCGAGGGACGGACCGTGAAGGTCGGCGAGCCGATTTCGCTCGACGGCTCGACCGGCGAGGTGATGAGCGGCCGCGTCCCGACGGTGACGCCCGAGCTCGGCGGCGAGTTCGCCGAGCTCATGCAGTGGGCCGACGCACGCCGCGTGCTGCGCGTCCGGACCAACGCCGACACGCCGAACGACGCGAAGATCGCGCGCCAGTTCGGCGCCGAGGGAATCGGGCTCTGCCGGACGGAGCACATGTTCTTCGAGCCGAGCCGGATCCTCGCCGTTCGCGAGATGATCCTCGCGAGCGACACCGTGCAGCGCCGGCGCGCGCTCGACAAGCTGCTGCCGATGCAGCGAAGCGACTTCGTCGGGATCTTCCGGGCGATGGAAGGGCTGCCGGTCACGATCCGGCTCCTCGATCCGCCGCTCCACGAGTTCCTGCCTCACGAGGAGGAAGGAATCCGCGAGGTCGCCGTGGCGCTCGGCAGCGACATGGCGCGTGTCCGCGCGAAGATCGATTCGCTGCGCGAGTTCAATCCGATGCTCGGGCATCGCGGCTGCCGCCTCGGCATCACGTTCCCCGAGATCTACCGCATGCAGGTGCGCGCGATCGCAGAGGCGGCGCGCGAGGTCGCCGAATCGGGCGTGAAGGTGCGGCCGGAGATCATGATCCCGCTCGTCGCGCACGTGAAGGAGCTCGAACGCCTGCGGCGCGCGGCGGAGGAGGAGATCGACGGTGTGCTCTCGGGCGGGCGGGCCGGACGCGTTCGGCCGACGATCGGCACGATGATCGAGCTGCCGCGCGCGGCGCTCACGGCCGACGCCATCGCCGCGCACGCCGACTTCTTCTCGTTCGGAACGAACGACCTCACGCAGATGACCTATGGGCTCTCGCGCGACGACGCGAGCCGCTTCCTCGACGTCTACATCGACACGGGGATCCTCGAGGACGACCCGTTCGTCTCGATCGACGAGACGGGAATCGGCGCGCTGATCCGAATGGGCGTCGAGCTCGGGAGGAAGACGCGCAAGGACCTCAAGGTCGGGATCTGCGGCGAGCACGGCGGCGACCCCAAGAGCGTCAAGTTCTGTGCGCGAAGCGGCCTCGACTACGTCTCCTGCTCGCCCTACCGGGTGCCGGTCGCGCGGCTCGCGGCGGCGCAGGCGGCGATCGAGGCGAAGCCGCCGGCCCGGCGGCGGCCCGGCGCGCGATGAGGCCGCCCGTGGCCAGGCGCGCCGCAGCCGCGGCGCTCGCGCTCGCGCTCGCCGGGTGCAGCTCGTTCTCGGCGCCGCACTGGCTCTGGCCGTTCGGCGGCGGTGAGCCCGTGCGTGACGAGGCCCGCGCTCCCGCGCCCGTGGCCCCTGCGCCCGCTCCGCGCCCCGTGGCGCCGGCGGACGAAGCGGTGCTGAGCTTCCAGGATCGGGCCGACGCGGTCTATCAGCGGCTCGCGCAGCGGCGGTTCAACACGCTCGCGACGTACAACGACGCGACGCTGCGCGCGTACTTCCAGACGCAGGAGGGTTACTCCGACTACTACGCGCGCCTCGCCGAAGATCTCGTGCAGGCGCACTTCGAGAAGAACCGCCCGCTCGCCGCGGAGCTGCTCGAGTTCAGCATGGAGACCCCGGACCGGGCCCGTGTTCGGTTCCGGCTCGAGGGCAAGAGCAGCCTCCCGTTCCGCTTCTGGAGCGTCTCGATCGAGCGAGAGGACGTCTGGGAGCGAAGCGGCGGAAAGTGGTGGATCGTTCCCGGCAAGCTGTGAGCGAATCCGACACCGAAACGGGTAGGGTGCGCGCACCGCGCGTACGCGCGCGGATCGAGGCCGCGTACGAGGACCCGCTGCGACAGGTCTTCCTGCCGACGCTCGATCTCTCCGAGTCGGGCGTCTTCCTGCTCTCCGCGGAATCGCCGACGATCGGGTCGCAGGCGCAGATCGTTCTCGAGCTGCCGGGGCACGAAGCGCTGCTCCGCCTTCGCGGAACGGTGATTCGCGCGCAGTCGGAGCCCGTGGTCGGCTTCGCAATCCGGTTCGAAGACGACGAGGCCAGCGCCGGCGCGCTCGCGGCCGTGCGAGAGTTCGTCGCAAGGGAGAAGCAGCCCGAGTGAACGGCCTTCCACAAGAAGGGAACGTGCCTTCCTTCTCGCGGCCCGCGGAAGCCACGGCAGGCGCAGGCGGCGCAGCGTCGGAAACTCCCGCCGAATCGGACGGCTGGGGCCGAAGCTGCACAGGAGCCGCAGACTGGCACGCGCCTTGCTATTCCTTGCCATCGGGTCGTCGAGACCCACACTCTTGAAGAGCCCAGCTTCGACGGAGGAACGCGAAAGCCAGGCCGGGAACGGCAGAACGCAGGACGCTTCGCTCGGCGCTGCGCACAGGGTCGCGTGAGAACGCGATGCGGCGTGCAGGCGAAGGCAGTCGGCAGCCCCGACACGACAGCCCCCCGATTTGGTCGAGCGGTCCTCTGCGAAGCCATCGCAGGAGCCCCCCCGTGCCCACCCCCGAGACGCCCTGGTCGACGGACCAGGAGCTCGTCGAGCAGATCTTGAAAGGCGACCGCCAGGCCTTCGAGCTGCTCTACGAAACCTACTTCCGGCGCGTCCATGCCTTCGCTCTGCGTCGCCTCGGCGACGCCGGCGAGGCGGAGGACGTGACGCAGGAAGTGTTCATGACCGTGATCGGCGCCCTCCCGTCGTTCCAGGGGACGTCGACCCTTCTCGTCTGGATCTTCGGGATCACCCGCAACAAGGTGAACCGCCGCTTCCGCGGCCCGCGGGCGCGGCTCGCTCCGATGGACGACGCGGCGTACGCAGAGCTGCCTGCCGAGCAGGCCTCGGCGGACGAGGCGGTCGACGCGCGGCGCATGCTCGATCGCTGCGAGGCCGTGATCGAGAACGACCTCACGCCGCTCCAGAAACGGATCTTCCACCTGAAGCACCTGCGCCGGCAGTCGGTCCGCGCCATCGCGCAGGCGCTCGGCAAGTCCGAGGACGCGATCAAGGCCAACCTCTACCGGATGCGGCGCGCGCTCTCCGACGGCGTCCCCGGCCTCGAAAGCGTGGTCGGATCGTAGAGACTTCCGGTTCGGCTGGGGCGTTCTTGCCGTGATTTGCGCAGTTTGCGCAGAGAGCGGGCAATCCTTGCCACATCGCGGGCTTGGCGGCCACCTAATGGGGTGAGAGCAGGCGCTCTCCCCTCGGGAAGGGCAACCGCGCGAGGAGCCCCGCGTTGGCCCGGAGCCATGCCCAGAATGCTGTCGCCCGATCGGCCGCCGGGGCCGCCGTGCAGTCGCTCACCGACGCCGAGCTCGTCGCCGGCGTCCGCGCAGGCAGCGAGCCGCACTTCAACGAGCTCTACCAGCGCTACTTCCAGCGTGTCTACAACTTCACGTTCTTACGGGTTCGCAATCACGCGGACGCCGAGGAGATCGTGCAGGAGACGTTCACTGCGGTGTTCCGGTCGATGGACGCGTTCCGCGGCCAGTCGAGCCTGCTCTCGTGGGTCTACGGGATCGCGAAGAACACGGTGAACAACCATCTCCGGCGGCTTCGCACCCGTGACGGCTGGATCGAGAACGCCGAGCCCGAGTTGCTGCGACCCGTGCCGAGCCTCTCGAGCTGCACGCCGGAGGAGCACCTCAGTCTGCGCCGCTACGCGGACGCGATCAGCGAGCGCCTCGGCGCCGCCTCCGGGTGGCAGGCGGAGGTCTTCGTGCTGCGGCACGTCGAGAACCTCTCGATCCAGGAGATTTCGCGCCGGACGGCGCGGTCGAGCGACGCGATCCGGTCGTGCCTCTACCGGATGAAGCGGCTGTTCATCGAGGCGAGCCAGGGTGGTTTCGTGACGGTTGGCCCGTGAATCGGGCCGGGGGGTGGTGTGGTCGAGAAGCGCATTCTCCGGACAACGGGAGAATCGGCCGCAGGCATCGCAGCAGAGACGGAGCCGGGTTCCGCTGAAGTGGCAGAGGACATCGAAGTGGCAGAGGGTGCGGCGTACACGATCGAGGAGCTCCGCGAATTCCTCGAGGCCGATTCGGCCGAGGATCTCGCCGATCCGGAGTTCAAGGAGCGGCTTCGCCAGAAGCTGTGGGAGATGGTGCAGCGTCGCGCCGGGCGGCTGCCGAACGGGGATCACTGAGGTTTTTGCCGCCACGCGGCGCTGGCCTATGCTGGCGGGCCCATGCGGCACCCCTTTCGGCGCAAGACGCTCTCGCCTCGCCTGCTGCCCGTCTATGCGCTGGCGGCGCTGCTGTTCTGGATGGCGCGGCCGACGCCGCTCGGCTTCTGCATGGGCCTCGTCCTCATCGCCGCAGGGGAGTCCCTGCGCGTGTGGGGAGCCGGGCACCTCGTGAAGAACGACGTCCTCACGCTCACGGGGCCCTATGCGCACGTCCGGAACCCGCTGTACGCCGGAACACTCCTGATCGGCCTCGGCTTCGCGCTCGCCGCGGGCGGTGTCGCCGGCCGCATCGTGCTCCCGGTCGGAATCGCGCTGTTCTTCCTCTACTACTTCCCGTACAAGGAGCGCATCGAGAGCGCGCGCCTCGAGCGTTTCTACGGCGCGCCGTACACCCGCTACCGCGCGGCCGGTCCCGCCCTGCTGCCGGCGGTCTCGGCGTGGCGGCCGGACGGTGAGACGGGGGCGGTTGGTTTCGCCTGGAGCGCGGAGCGCTTCGCCGGGAACGACGAGAGCGGAACCCTGCTCGCGGTCGTGATCGGCGTCGTCGCGCTCGCGCTGCGGCCGCTCCTGCCGTTCTGATGGACCCCACTGCGCAGACGCCGCCGTCGGAGGTTCCTTCGCGGGCCGCGCTCGCCGAGCACCTGCTCGCGCGGCTGCAGGACGGCGGCTGGCGCGCTCCCGATGTCCTGCTCGTCGGCGGTCCGGCGGGGCCGGTGGTCGTGAAAGATTTCCGGCCGCGCCCGGCGTGGCTGCGCCACACGCTCGGTCGCTTCCTGATCTGGCGCGAGATCCGCGCGTACCGCGCCCTGCGCGGGCATCCCTCGGTGCCGCGCCTGCTCGGTCGGCTCGACGGCTTTGCATTCGCCATCGAGTACCGACCCGGTGAGCGAATGACGCGCGAGCTCATCGGACGCGTCGATCCGGCTTTCGCCGCGTCGCTCGAGCGCGCCGTCCGCGCCATGCACGCGCGCGGTGTCGCGCACCTCGACCTGCGCCATCGCAGCAACGTGCTGGTCGGGCGCGACGGCGCTCCGATCCTGATCGACTTCGCCTCGGCGATCTGCTTCCGGCCGAACGGCGCCGCCGCCCGCTGGCTGCTCCCGATCTTCGCCCGCTACGACCTGCGCGCGGTCGAGAAGTGGCGCGAGCGGCTCCACCACGTCTGGCCCGCGGTCGTTCGCGCGCGGGGCGTCACCGCAGCGGACGGGGAGCGAGTCTCCCCACGAAGTGGCGAAACGTCTCGAGGGTGAGGCGCGCGTCGGCGAGCGCGCGGTGAGCGACCGCGCCCTCCGACAGCCCTGCCGACGTCGCCGCCTGCCGTAGCGAGAGCGCGGAGACGGGCTCGCCCTTCACGAGCGACCACGCGTAGAAGAGCGTCGCGAGGTCGATGACGTGATAGTCGAACGGGTTGGGCAGGGCGCAGTTGCGATAGGCCCGTTCGAGGAACATCACGTCCATGCGAACGTTCTGTCCGGCCGGAACGACCTTGCGGTCCTTCGGGAGCATCGCCGAGAACTCCGCGAGCACCTCCCGGATGCCCTTCGCGTCCTTCCAGGCCACCGGGTCGTAGCCCGACATGCGCGCCGACTGCGACGTCACGCGGCTCTCGCGTGCGCGCACCTTCCACTCGGCCGTGCCGATCTCGGCGAGGCGATAGTCGGTGAGGATCACGCCGATCTCGGTGATGTCGTGGAGATCGGGATCGAGACCGCCGAACTCGCAGTCGAGGAACGCGAAGGCGAACTCGGTCATGATCTCCAGCGCCGGGTTCTGCTCGGAGAGCACGCGGACTGCGAGGGATGGCGCTCCCAACGGGAGTCGAACCCGTGTTTGGGCCTTGAGAGGGCCCCGTCCTAGGCCACTAGACGATGGGAGCGTCTCGCCGCGAGTGCGGCACCGTAGCCAGCGGCCCGGAGGATTGTCAACCAGCGCGGCCGGCGGCTCGCCCCGGGGGCCGGACGCACGCGGCGTGCGCAGACGGACGCCGGCGCGGAAGGCGCCGAATCACGGCCTGCGCGCGAACAGGTCTGCCGGAGCGCGGGGCGGGAGGAGCGGGAGGCCGAGCTGCGTGCGGAAGCGGTTCTCCGCGGCGACCGCCATCTCGAGCGAAGGCGCGAGATCGCGAAGCGCCGCGAGCGCCCGGTCGAGCGCCTCCGCGTCTCCCTGCGCGCGCGCGAGGCGGGCGCGCAGCTCGAGCACGCGCGTGTCGGCCGGAAGCGCGCGCTGCGCGTCGGCGAGCGGTCCGGCGACTTCGTCGAGGCGTCCCGCCTCGAGTGCGGCGCGCGCGCGGCCGAGAGCGGCGGTGCCGTACGTGAGGCGCTGCTGGAACGCGACGTCGCTCCACATGCGGGCGGCGCCCGCATCGCCCGCGGCGTCGGCGGCGCGTGCGAGGAGCTCGGGAACCTCCGGCAACAGACGCCCCTCCGGCGTGTCGCGGTATCGGAGCAGCGCTTCGTAGAGCGGACGCATCGCAGCCCCGCGCGTTCCGGCCGCGAGCGCACGCTCGGTGTCATAGACCGCGAGGCGCGCAAAGCGTGCGCGATCGGCCGCAGGAATGCGGTCGAACCACGCGAACGAGCCTGCGGCGTCGACGTGGTGGAGCGCGCGTCCGGCGTCGAACGCGTCCTGCGGATCGCCCGAGCGCTCGAACGCGGCAGCGAAGGCCGACGCGGCTCCGGCGAAATCCTGCTTGCGCAGCGCGAGGTGGAGGCCGATCGCGCGCAGCGGCTCGGGCCGGGTGCGCGCGCCTTCCGCGAGCGCGCGAAGACGAGCGACCGCATCGGCCTCGTGCGCCGTGCTCCGGGTTTCGGCGTCGGCGAGCAGCGTCTCGCGCGTCGTCTCGTCGAGCGATCGTCCGTGTGCGCGCAGCAGGCGGCGCAGCCGCTTCGCATGAGGCCATTCGCGTTCGGGAGGGGCGCCGGGGCGTCCGTCCGCGTTGTCGACGAGGCCGCGCGCGATCGCCGCCACGTCGGCGGCGCCGTCGATGGGAGCGAGCACGGGCGCATCCGCGTCGAGGCGGTCCTCGATCGCGCCGAAGTCGAGAATCGACCATTCGAGCCGCCGCGGGATCCGCGTCTCGACGAACGCGTTGTCGTCGGTGTTCGACGCCGCGGGCGAGAGCGCCGCGAACGCTGCGGCCGGCCCCTCGGACAGCGCCAGCAGGCGTTCGGGCCTGTCGATCGCGAACAGGGCGAGCAGCTCGCGAAGACGCGGCTCTTCGAGCCGGGCGGTGAGACGGGCCGTGTCGATCCGGATCGGAGCGCGTGCGCCGAGCAGGAGCAGCGAATCGCGGGGCCGCGCCCAGCCCGCATCGACGAGCAGCGCGCCCGGGAAGACGCGTTCGAAGCTGGCGACGTGGGCGAGAAACGACTCCGGGTCGGTTCGGAAGCCATTCACCCAGAGCGCGAAGACGCCGCCCTCGGTGAGGCTCTCGCGGGCGAGCGCGAAGTACTCCTCGGTGAACAGGTTCGCCGCGCCGGCCACCCACGGGTGGCTCGGCTGCGAGGCGATCACGTCGTAGCGAGGGCCGCCCGCCTCGCGGCCGATGAGCAGCTCGTGGCGCCCGTCTCCGATCCGGACCCGCACGCGCGCGTCGGAAAGCGGGCTCTCGCGGCCCGCGTAGAGGACACGCGCGGCATCGACGACGCCGGGCTCGAGCTCGACGGCTTCGATCGACGCGAGCCGCGTGCGCGCGAGCGCGTCGACCGTGTTCGCTCCTCCGAGGCCGATCACGAGCGCCCGCTTCGGGTCGGCGGCGAGCAGGTACGGCAGAACGCCCAGCAGCACGGTCTCGCGCGCGAGGTACGGCGGGCCGAGCAGGACGCCCGCTTCGGGAAGCCCGTTGTTCTGCAGCGTCCGCGCGAGCGATGTGTCGTGCACCGTGACGATCGAGGTCCTGCCCTCCGAAAGGAACGCGCGCGAGCCGGCGACGCGATCGAGGCTCGCCGTGTAGTCGGCGAGAGAGGAGGGCTGGAGCGTTCTTCCTTCGATCGCCTTCTCGGCGCCGACGCCGCCGAAGAAGAACGCAACGCCGAGCAGCACCGCCGCGGCGAGCCCGGCCGAGGCGGTGCGCTCGCGAATCGGTCCCGGCTGGAACCGGAGCAGAACGAGCGTCGCGATCGCGAGGTCGAGCAGGAGGAGCAGATACAGCGTCGCGTCCATCCCGACCGCGGGGATCATCCAGAATCCGACGGCGAGGCTCGCGAGGATGCTGCCCGCCGTGTTGACGGCCGTCGCGATGCCGACGCCTTCGCCCGCACGCTCGGCGCGCTGCGTGTAGATTCGGATCAGCACGGGAAACGCCGCACCGAACAGCGCGGTCGGCAGCAGCACGATGGGTGCAACGAGCGCGAAGAGCAGGTGGACCGCGTCGCCGCCTCCGCCCGCGTTCGCGAGGCGCCGCAGCGCGAAGGGCAGATAGGGAATGCCGGCCATCCCGATCGCGACCGACGCCGCGATCGCGAGGTGCAGCAGGCCGAAGGCGCGCGGCAGGTTGCGGATGCGGTCGACGCGTCGTGCGACGGCGAGGCTCCCGGCCGCGATGCCGAGCAGATACGCGGAGAGAACGGCGGAGAAGCCGTAGAGCGTCCCCTCCATCACGATGCCGAAGACCTTCGACCAGACGATCTCGTAGCCGATCGCAACGAACCCCGAGACGCCGAAGAAGAACAGGAACGGCGTGCGAGAGACGGCGGACGCCGGCTCTCGCGCGGGCGGGAGAGCGTCGGACGCAGGCGCGGCCGCGTGCGCGACGCGCTGGCCGCCCGCTGCGGCGAGCACGAACAGCGCAACGCCGACGTTCACGGAGGCGGCGGCGAAGATCGAGCGGCCGAGCCCGAGCTCGGGGAGCAGCCAGAAGCCCGAGAGATACGCGCCGAGAACCGCGCCGAACGTGTTCGCGGCATAGAGGATCGCGCTCCAGCGCCCGAGGGCGCCGTCCTCGGCGACGAGCCCGCGCGCAACCACCGGCAGCGTCGCGCCCATCGCCATCGTCGGCGGCAGCAGCACGATCGCGGCGGCGAGAAGGCGCAGCGCCGCCGTCAGCATGGGGCCGTGCTGCGCTGCGAGCGACGCATAGAGATGGTCGAGCCCTCGCAGCAGGGGCAGCGAGCCCAGCGCGAACAGGCCGATCGCGAGCTCGAGCAGCGCGTAGACGCGCAGCGGCCGGTCGATGCGCGACAGTCGCCGCGCGGCGACGAGATTGCCGAGCGCCATTCCGCCGAAGAACACGCCCAGAACGGTCGCGATCGACTCGGTGGTGGTGCCGAGGGCGAGGCCGAGAAGCCGCGTCCAGATCACCTGGTAGACGAGCGCTGCGAGGCCGGAGAAGACGAGGCAGGCGACGAGGAACGGACGGCGACCCATCGAGCCTCCAGCGGATCCCGGCCGCGCTGCGCCCCGGGGCCCGGCTCCACGTTTCGGCCGGGCCGCCCCGGGGCTTGACCCGAGATGAACGCTTCGGGGCACGCCGCATTCCGTCGTCCGCCGGGTACGGACTGCACGGCGGCGCCGCGCAGGCGGTCGCCGGGACGTTCGGCTGCACGGGCGTGTGGGATCCGACGACGTCGATGGCGAACCTGCCGAACCAGGTCGGCCCCTGCGACGGAACGTCGGGCCAGAGCGTCTTCTAGGGCCTTCTGCGGTTCGAGGCGGGCCGGGCGCGGCCCGGCCCGCCGTGTCGCTCAGCTTTTTCTCGGGG
>JAYRMX010000241.1:0-6592 GCA_041912475.1 Myxococcota bacterium | reverse complement strand
TGAAGACCGGGCGTGCCGTCCTCGGGCACCAGCCACTTCCGCAGCTGCTCGCGGTGCGCCGCCAGCAGCGTCTCGGTGGCTCCGCCCTCCGCCGGCACCGCGGGCCCAGGACGCAGCCGCCGCGCGACCTTTGCCGCCAGATCCTCGTCCGGCTCCGCGCCCCCCGGCGTCCAGCCGAGCCTCGCCGCCGTCTTCACATACCGATGGATCGTCTTGCGGGTTCGCCCCGTCGCTCGCTCGATCCCGGACTTCGTCTCCCCGCGGTGCACCCGCCGGAGGACGTCCAACACTTCCCACATGCCGAGCTCCCGGTATGCCATCGTCTGCCCCCCCTTTCGAGGGCCGCACGATGGCCGGTCTCGGCCTCGGAGCCACCCCACCCCCGCCTCCGGGGGTGGGTCATGATCGTGAGAAAACCCTCACGACCCCTGGGTCATGTTCGTGAGAAAACCGCCCGCTGCCTGGGTCATGATCGTGAGAAATGACAGCAGCCGCAGGCGTCGCAGCGAACGCGGACGAAGCCGTGCTCGCGGATGCCACACGCAAGGCAGGCGCGGAGCTCACGCTCCACGAAGCGGGACACGGGGTGATCGCGCTCTCTCGCCCGCGCGAGCAGCGTCTCGAGCTCTTCGCGGACGGCAGCGTGCAGGACGGTCTCCTCCGGCCGGCGTCTCGCGTAGGACGGAGCGCGGATAGATGCAGGAGTGTCTGCGCAACGAGCCTGGAGCGAGGGGGCGGCGGCCATGCCTGCTGGCCGGTGCCAGGAACGTACCGGCCGCCAGGCCGCGGCTGGCGGAGCCTTTGCCAGCGCACGGCAGACGTTCGAGGACGCCCGTTCACGGCATCGTGGCGGAGCGGGGTGTACGCCGCCGGGGAGCGCAAGTGGCACCGCGTGGTGGGCGTGCTGCCATCTCTCTCACGCGGCCGAGGATGGCCTGCTCGCCGGCGCATGCGAGCGCTCCGGCTCGCGGAATCTCTCTCGGAAGCTTCGCTTCACAGCCGGATGACCCGGGCCATTCAGCAGGACGCGCCCCCTTGACATTCGTCTTTCATTCGCATAGTCTTCGATTTGTCATCCCGCCGGTCCCGAAGGCCTCGCACATGTCCTCTCGCTCTCTCGCGCCTGCACGCGAGCGGTCCGCCCGGGATGCCGGGGCGTTTCCGGCCCCCCTTCCCGGCGCAAACGGAGGGTCCGCCCCCTCCCCCGCCTCGGAGGCGCTGGCCTTCCCGCGCAGCCGTGACGCGAACGGACGGACGCCGAGCGCAGAGTGCCCGCCCTTGCCCGCGCGGCAGCGCGGCGGCCAACGCGTTTCACGACGGCACCCTTGCTCCGAAGCAGGCCTGCCCCGTCTCGGAGACCGCGCCTCCGCCGCAGCAGCCGGCCGCCATCGCCTTCGCACGGTGTGTGACGCTACGCCGCCTCGAGGGCGTGTCCGGTGCTCACGCCGCGGCGCGCGACGGCATCCCCTTCGCGGCTCCTCCGGGGGCGGCCAACGTGTTTCCTCTGGCCCTCGACGCCGCGCGCCTTCCACCTCGAAGCCGGGAAGCAGACCCGGCAAAGAACGACGCTCCGCGTGTCCCACCAAATCGGACGTGCCACTCCCGGCGTGAGCCCGAAGGCGGCCGTCGTGGTGCAGAGGCGGACCTGCCGCGAACCTACCCCCGCAGCGTGATCGCCGCGTTCGTGATGACCGGCGTTCCGCGCTCCTTCGTCTTCGCCGAGAGGAGGATCTGCCCGCCCTCTTTCCAGAGGGAGGTGACGATCGTCTCGCCCGGGAAGACGACGCCGGCGACGCGCGCCTGGTAGCGAGCGACTTTCGCCGTGTCGCCGCCGAGGACGCCGTCGACGGCCGCCTTGCACACGATCCCGTACGAGCACAGGCCGTGCAGGATCGGCTTGTCGAAGCCGCCCATCTTCGCGAAGTCGGGGTCGGCGTGGAGCGGGTTCTTGTCGCCCGAGAGCCGGTAGAGGAGCGCCTGCTGCGGAAGCGTCGGCGACTCGACGACGTGATCCGGCGTGCGGCTCGGCGCCTCGTTCCCCGCCTTCGGCCCCGCGTCGCCGCCCAAGCCGCCGGCGCCGCGCCGGAACAGCGAGAAGCGGTTCACGAAGAGAACGTCTCCCGACGCGTCCTTCGTCTCCGTCTCGAGGATGCACAGCGCGGCCTTGCCCTTGTCGTAGAGGCCGGCCACGCGCCCGCTCGTCGTCACCTTCGCCTCGGTCGGGATGGGCTTGCGGACCTCGATGTCCTGCTCGCCGTGCAGCAGCAGCATGAAGTTGAACTCGCCGGCGAGGCCGGGGACGGTCGCGATTCCGCCGAGCGAACCGAACACCGGAATCACGCCGAAGCTCGGCATCACCTTGAGGTTCTTCTCGTACGTGTACGAGAGCTCGCGCGGGTCGGTCGGCGGAACGCCCGCGCCGATCCCGAGGTGGTAGAGGATCACCTGGTCCTTGTTCCAGCTCCCCTCGCCGCCCGCGATCTGGGCGCCGAGGGCCTTCTTCGGGTCGATGGCCATCGCGGTCTCCCTAGCCCTTCAGGACCTTCATGAGCTGCATCATCTCGTCGCCGATGTTGGCCGGGATGATGTAGCCCTCGGGGTTGCGAATCTGGTCGATGTGGTCGCGGATGTCCTCGGGCGAGGCGAACTTGCCCTTGCCCGCGTACCAGCCCGGCGCGAGGCCGACGAAGATGCGCGCGAAGCGGCCGCCGCCCACCGAGAAGACCTCGTGCGTGAGCTCGCACTTCTCGGAGACGAGGTACGCGACGAGCGGCGTCACGTGCTCGGGAAGCACCTGATCGGCCAGCGGGCCGAGGAGCTGCTCGGTCATGCGCGTCTTCGCGATCGGCGCGATCACGTTGCACTTGATGTTGTTCTTCGCGCCCTCGATCGCGAGCACGTGCGCGAGGCCGACGAGGCCCATCTTCGCCGCGCCGTAGTTCGTCTGGCCGAAGTTGCCGAAGATGCCCGCGGCCGACGCCGTCATCACGATGCGGCCGTAGTTGTTCTCCTTCATCGCGGCGAACGCCGGCTGCGTGACGTAGAACGCGCCCTTCAAGTGCACGTCGAGGACGATCTCGAGCTCCTCCGGCGTGAGCTTGAGAAACGTCTTGTCGCGAAGGACGCCGGCGTTGTTGATGACGATGTCGACGCGGCCGAAGTGGTCGAGCGCGCACTGCGTGATCTTCTTGCCGCCGTCGACGGTCGACACGGAGTCGTAGTTCGCGACGGCGTCGCCGCCGGCGGCCTTGATCTCGGAGACCGTCGTGTCGGCCATGCTGTGGCTCGCGCCGGTGCCGTCGGGCTTCCCGCCGAGGTCGTTGACGACGACCTTCGCGCCGCGCTTGCCGAGCAGGAGGGCGTAGGTCTTGCCGAGGCCGCCGCCGGCGCCCGTGATGATGGCCACGCGGCCGTCGTATCGAATGTCCGTCACGAGATGCTCCTTGAGAGAGAGGGGACAGAGGCGGCGAGTCTAACTGATTCGCGAGTCAATCAAAGCCGCGAGCGGGCCGCTTCGCAGGCCCCGGCCCGGCGGCGCGGTGGTACCCTCCGCCCCCTCGGGAGGGCGATGGACTTCTGGGACCAGCTCGGCGCCGGCGACTCCGGCGAGCCGCCCGGCGGGCCGGGCGGCCGCGCGGTGGCCTCGCTCGCCGCGGAAGGGATCGTCGAGCCGGACTTCGTCGTTCGCCGGGCCGCCGGCTTCGAGTGGTGGCCGGGGCCGCGCGCGCTGCGCGTCGGCGTGACGCCCGAGCGGACCCTCGAGGGCCTTCGCGTCTCGCGGATCCTCGTCGAGAGCGACGTCTGCGGCGCAGCGCCCGATACGCCGGCGCTGCGCGAGCGCGTCGATCTGCTGAACCGGCACGCGAGCCTCTCCGCGCTCGTGACGACCGGGACGGGGGGCCTCGTTCTCGCGGCGTCTCTGCTCGCGCACGAGAAGAACGCCGGCTGGACGCAGCGCATCCTCGCTCCGCTGGTCGCGCTCCAGGCCGCGGAGGCCTGCGCGATGGCGGCGGTGCTCGCCGAGGTCGGAGCGGCGCCCGCGACCAGCTCGCATCCGGCCGCGGGCCCGCGCGAGGTTTCGCAGGCCGAGCGCTCCGCGCTCGTTCGGCACGTGCTCGCGCGCAGCGCGGCTCCCGAGCTCGATGCGCGAATCTTCGAAGACATCGCGGCCACGCTCCGCGAAGCAGGCCTCGCCGCGAAAGCGGATGGCCGCGGTCTCGACGTCGAGCTGCCGTTCGCGGGCGAGACGGCGCTCGTGCAGATGCTCGGACCGATGCCGCATCCGGGGCTCGGAAGCGGCGTCCTGTGCCTGCTCGTGCTCCCGGTGCTCGCGCTCCGGCACCCGCTCGCGAGCGAAGGCCTTCCGGCGCTGCTCGCGCGCCTCAACGCGCAGGCGCGAAGCGCGCGCTTCCACGCGGAATCGCTTCCCGCCCTCGGCGGGTGGGCGCCCGATCCGGCGTCCGGACATCCCGCGCTCGCAGCGTTCGTTCCGGCCGCGCTCGCATCCGACGAAGTGCTGACCGACCTCGCGATGGCGCAGATCGCGCGCGCGCTGCTCGTCGCGCGCTGCTTCGACGAGTGCGGCGACGACTCGAAGGCGTTCGCCAGGGCGCTGGCGGAAGCGATCTGATCCGCGTCGGATAGACTCATCGTGCCGGAGGAATCGTGGTAGGCCTCGCGCAGTTCATCGTGATGTTCGCCGGGCCGATCGGCGTTGCGCTGCTCGCCGCGTTCGTGATCGCGCGCTGGGTGACCGGATCGCGGCGGCGCCGCATGCGCGAGGCGCCGCAGCTCGAGGTCGTTCCGGGCGCGGAGGCGAAGGACGCACGGGCGCCGGCGCAGGACCCTCCTTCCGCGGAGCGGCCCGCGCTGCGGGTCGTGGCGCAGGGCCGCGCGGAGCAGCGGCGCGAGAGCCGGTGAGCGGCTACGTCCGAAGCCCCGTCAACGAGGGCGTCCCGAACGCGCGGGAGAGCGAGCTTCGCCCGGTGCGGATCGGCCCGATTTCGGTCTGGCCTCCCGTCGTCCTCGCTCCCATGGCCGGCGTCACGAACGCGCCGTTTCGCGCGCTGTGCCGGCGCTTCGGCGCCGGGCTCTACGTGAGCGAGATGATCACGGCGCGCGCGCTCGTCGAAGGCAACGCGAAGACGCTGCGCCTCGCGGGCTTCGACCCCTCCGAGAGCCCGCGCAGCCTTCAGCTCTACGGCGTCGATCCGCACACGGTGAGCGAGGCGGTCGCGCTACTCGTCGGCGAAGGGCGCGTCGATCACCTCGACATGAACTTCGGCTGTCCGGTCCCGAAGGTGACGCGGCGCGGCGGCGGCGCAGCGATCCCGCTCAAGCCCAACCTGCTGCGCGCCATCGTTCGCGCCGCGGTCGGGAAGGCCGGAAGCGTTCCGGTGACGATCAAGTTCCGCATCGGCGTGAGCGACGCGCTCCCGACGCATCTCGAAGCGGGGCGAATCGCGCAGGAGGAAGGCTGCGCCGCGGTCGCGCTCCACGCGCGAACGGCCGCGCAGCTCTACGACGGCGAGGCGCGCTGGGAGGCGATCGCCGAGCTGAAGCAGCGCGTGACCCGCATCCCCGTCCTCGGAAACGGCGACGTGTGGGAGGCGCACGACGCGCTGCGAATGATGCGAACGACGGCGTGCGACGGCGTCGTCGTCGGGCGAGGCTGCCTCGGCAGGCCGTGGCTCTTCCGCGACCTCGCCGACGTCTTCGCGGGGCGCGAGCCGCAGGCGCCGCCGCGGCTCGGCGAGGTCGGCGCGATCATGCTCGAGCACGCCTCCCTTCTCGCGCAGTGGTTCTCCGAGCGGACGGCTATGAGCATGTTCCGACGCCACACGACGTGGTACACGAAGGGCTTTCCCGGGAGCTCGCGGCTGCGCGAGGACCTCACCCGGATCGAGACGCTCGCCGACCTTCGCGACTGCGTCGCGCGCTTCGAGCCCGGTGCTCGCTTCCCCGCGTCGGCGCTGCGCGTTCCGCGCGGAAAGCGCTCCGGGACGCAGCGAGTCGCCCTCCCGGAGGGCTACCTCGACCACCTCGACGACGCGACGCCGCCCGGCGCGGGCGCCGAAGACCCGGTCTCCGGGGGCTGACCCGCGGGCGGGCTGCCGGGCCTTGCGCCCCCCCGCCCCCGTCCCCCACCGTCTCGGGCATGTACCAGGATCCCCCTCGCCTCGAGAACCAGTGGCGCGACGACCGGACCCTGCGCTCGCTGCTCGGTCGCGTGCTGCCGCAGGGCGTGCTGCGCGAGATCGAGCCGTCGCTCGACCGCATGGGCGCGCTCGCCGCCGGCCCGCTCTACGAGCTCGCGATGCGGCACCGGCTCGACGAGCCCGTGCACGTTCCCTTCGACGCCTGGGGCCGCCGCATCGACGAGGTGCGCGTCAACCCGGCGTGGCAGGAGTGCGCCCGCGTCGCGGCGCGCGAGGGGCTCGTCGCGACGGGCTACGAGCGCCGGCACGGCGCGTTCTCGCGCGTGCACCAGTTCGCGCTCGTCTATCTCTTCGATCGCTCGAGCCAGGTCTACAGCTGCCCCCTCGCGATGACCGACGGCTGCGCGCGGACGCTCGAGCTGCTCGCGCCCGCG
>JAYRMX010000240.1:0-1999 GCA_041912475.1 Myxococcota bacterium | reverse complement strand
GGCGCGAATCACCTCGCGCGGCGGCGGGCGTCGCAGCAGGTGGTCGCGGACGATCGCGGCGGCCCAGCGCCGCTTGAACTTCGCACTCGGAGAGAGCAGGCCGCGGCCGTCGCCGAGGATCGGTCCGTGCCCGTCCGCGGCGAGGTTCGAGATCGAGACGTAGCCCGCGCCGCGCCGCCCGAGGTGGCCGGCGAGCACGAAGACGAGGATCTGCGCGCGCATGATCGCGTCGCCGTGGTAGATCTTGCCGAGGCACAGCGTCTCGACGTTCGTCGCGGCGCGCGCGGTGGTGAGCATGCGCGCGAGGCGGCGGATCATGCCCGGCGGCGTTCCGCACACGCGGCTCGCGGCCTCGGGCGTCCACGGCGCCGCAGCGGCCTTGAGCCGCTCGTAGACCGGCTCGACCTTCACGCGTCCCGAGAGCGTCTGCACCTCGAAGGTTCCCTCGAGCGCGGGGTCGCTCGCCCCGAGCGCGAGGCTCTCGGTCGGCGCCGCTTCGATCGCGCCACGCGCGCGGTCCCAGCGGTAGAGCGTCTCGTCGGATCCGCCCGCGACGAGGTCCGACTCGCGCAGGAACTTCTTCGTGTCGAGGCGGACCAGGATCGGAAGGTCGGTCTGCTCGCGCAGCAGACCCGGATCGCGCGGCCCTTCGTCGAGCATCAGCTTCACGAGCGCGAGGGCGAGCGCGGCGTCGGTGCCGGGCCGCACCGGGACGAAGAGGTCGGTGTGGATCGCGGACGCGTTGTAGTCGGGCGCGATCGTGACGAGCGTCGCTCCGTGGTAGCGGGCCTCGGTGAGGAAGTGGAAGTTCGGCACCTGCGTGTAGGCGGGGTTTCCGCTCCAGATCAGGATGAGGTCGGAGTCGAAGAAGCTCTCGGCCGAGCGTGCGGATCCGACACCGCCGTATGTCACCGCTGCGCCCTGCTGCTGATCGCCGATCTCCGGGTTGGGATCGAGCAGCACGCAGTCGAGCGCCTCGGCGAGGCGCTGCGACGCGGCGTGCGCGGTCGTCCCGATGCCGTTGGTTCCCACGTCCATCACGACCGAGTCCGGGCCGCTCTCGGCGATCGCGCTCACGAGCCGGTCGGCGATCTCGCCGAGCGCCTCGTCCCACGAAACGGCCTCCCACGCCCCCGAACCGCGGGGCCCCTTGCGGCGAAGCGGCTGCGTGACGCGCGAGCCGCCCTCCTCGAGCGCGCTGTAGGCGCAGCCCTTCTGGCAGCCGCGCAGGTTCGGGTCGGGAACGCCGTCGTGGAGCGCGGGGTACGCGGCGGCCTGCTCCTCGCGGACGACGACGCCGTCCTTCGAGTAGACCTCGAACAGGCAGTGCGTCTGGTAGGCGCAGTTGTTGAAGTGGCTGCTCTTCGCGGCCGTGTCCCACGTCCACTTCGCGCGCCAGCGGTCTTCGAACGCCGCGGCGTCGGCCGCCGGGCGGGTGCGCGCCTCGCGGGGGGCCGCCGCAGGCCCGGGTCCCGGCTCGCCGCCGCGCTCGCAGCCGCTGCTCGCGGGCAGCGATGCGGCCGCCGCCGCGCCGCCGGCGAGCTTCACGAACTCGCGACGCGAGATCCCGGCCATGCTGCCTCCTTGCGCTGCCGCGAAGCGCCGTCGCGATGCCGCAGTGCTGCGATCGGCACGATACGGGAGCGGGGGTCGCGGCGGCAAGGAGCCGCCGGCGGGGAGGATCGCGACGGCGGACGTCGTGCGCCCCGCGCCGGGCGTCCGCGCACGAGAGCGCCCGGCCACGCCGCGAACGTGCGACACTCGCTGCGTGTGCGGCCGCTACACCCTCGGCACGACGCCCGCGCGGCTCGCGGAAACGTTCGCGCTTTCGGACGCGCCCGAGTTCGCGCCCCGCTACAACATCGCGCCGACGCAGATCGCGCCCGTCGTCGTCGCGACGCCGCAAGGCCGGCGGCTCGAGCTGCGTCGCTGGGGCCTCGTCCCGTTCTGGGCGAAGGACCCGAAGATCGGCAGCCGGATGATCAACGCGCGCGCCGAG
>JAYRMX010000239.1:0-11753 GCA_041912475.1 Myxococcota bacterium | reverse complement strand
TTCGGGAGCACCAGCAGCGCCTCCCCCGGCGCGCGGCTCATCACCGACGGCTGTCGGCCTTCGGGGATGCGGACGATCGCGCCGTCGACCTTCTCGTCGCGCGCGAGCTTCTCGGCGGCGGGCGGCGTCCCCGCAGAGTCCCCGCGGGGCCAACCGCGCGCGGCCGCGCCCCCCCCACCGCCGCCCCCCGGGGCCGCCGACAGCGAGAAGGCCTCGCAGCTCGCGTCCGCGGCCGCGGCGCGGGGTGCGAAGGCGGGCGAGAGGGCGAGCGCGGCAGCGACCGCCGGAGCGATCCGCCGCCTTCCGCGCCTACGGGTGCAGGGTCTCGGCATAGCTCGCAATCCCGCCCTCCTCGGCGCGGAGCATCGCGGCGGCGGCGGCGGCGTCCGCTCCCGCCGGCAGCCGCACCCGGTAGCGGCCGAGCGTACCCGCGGGCCCGCCGACCAGCTCGCCTTCGATCTTGCGCAGCGCAGCCCGCAGCTCGGCGGCGCTCACGTCCTCGCGCGGGATCATCTCGAGCAGCGGGCCGGCGCTCCGCACCGCCTCGGGAGCTGCGGCCGTGACGTAGCGCGCGTCGCCGGCGAGGCGCGGCAGCGCGAGCGTCGCGATCACTCCCGCTGCGATCGCGAGCGCGAGGCTCGCGGCGAGGGCGAGCCGCTGCGGGAGCGCCCTTCGACGAGCGGCGGTCGCGGGTCGCGGCGGCGCCGCAGCCGCCCTCGGCGAGCGGGCGGGCGCCTTGCTGCCGATCCGCTCCAGCGCTCGCGCGAGCGCCCGGGTCGCCTCGGGCGCGGCGAGGCCCTCCGGCGCCTCGAGGCCTCCGAGCAGCGCGTGGATCTCGTCGCGGCACGCGCGGCACGAGGCGGCGTGCACCTCGACGGCGCTCCGCTCGGCCGCAGAGAGCGGGCCGTCCGGGTACCACGGAATGAGGGCCAGGATCTCGGAGGGGCAGCCGCCCTGGCTCGTGGGTTCCAGCATCACTCGTCCTCCCTGTCCTGCGGCGCATCGTCCCCTCCGAGCAGACGCCGGAGCATCGATCTCGCCCGGGACACCCGGGTCTTCACGGTCCCCTCCGCCACGCCGAGCCGGGCGGCGATCTCGCCGTATCCGAGCCCTTCGACGAAGGCCAGCTCGACCACCTCGCGCTGTCCTTCCGGCAGCGCGCGCAGGGCGGTCTTCACCTGCTGGACGCGCTCGCGAGCCGCGATGGCGTCCTCGGCGTCGAGCGCGTCCGGCATCCCCTCGAGGATTTCGCTCTCGGTGGCGACGACCGCCGAACGCTTGCTGCGCCGGGCGGCACGGGATGCGGCGAGACACTTGAAATGCGCGATGCCGAAGACCCAGGTCGCGGGGCGCGATTCGCCGCGGAATCGCCCTGCGTTCTTCCAGAGCTCGACGAAGACGTCCACCACGGTTTCCTCGGCGAGCGACGGGTCGCGAAGCCGTCGCAGCACGAAGCCATAGACTCGGGGGTAGAGCCTGCGGTGGAGCGTCTCGTATGCGGCCCGGTCCCCCCCGGCGACGCGGGCCAGCAGAGTCGCGATCTGCCGGTCCGCCTCGTCGAGGGCCTGCTCCTCGCGCTCCATCCCGGCCCCGCTCTCTGAGTGGCCCCCGACACGGGGCAGGTTCCCGGGACGAGCCTACCCCATCCGCTCTCTCCGGAGTTCGCCGGAGGCGGGCAGACGGGCGGGCGCCCGGAGCGGGGTCTCCTTCGCTGAGACGCCGCCGCGAAGGCGGGCCTTCACCCGCCGTCCGGCCGCGCGAGGGCGGTCCGCAGCGGCGATGCCCTTCGGCGGGGTGCGCCGGCGCCGCCCCCTCTCGAGACAGGACGCGCCGGCGGCGCGCCGGGGCCGGGCCGCTACCGCTTGCGCAGCAGCGTGAGGCCGTCGGCGATGGCGAGCATCACGCAATCGACGCGCGGGTCGGCGGCGACGAGGTCGTTGAAGGCGCGGATCGCATCGACGGTCTCGTTCGTGACCGCGGCATCGACGACGGTCCCCATGAACAGGACGTTGTCGGCGAGGATGAGCCCGCCCGGGCGAAGGCGCGTGAGGATCTCTTCGTAGTAGGTCGGGTACCCGGGCTTGTCGGCATCGATGAAGGCGAGGTCGAAGACCGGATCGCGCGGGAGCGCGCGAAGCGTCTCGATCGCGGGCGCGAGGCGCAGCTCGATCTTGTGCGCGACACCGGCCTTCTCCCAGTACGGCCGGCCGATGCGGGTCCACTCGTCGCTCACGTCGCAGCACACGAGGCGCCCGTCGTCGGGGAGCCCGCGCGCGATGCACAGCGCCGAGTAGCCGGTGAACGTTCCGACTTCGATCGCGCGCCGCGCGCCGATCAGCCGCGCGAGCAGCGTCATGAAGGCGCCCTGCTCCGGAGCGATCTGCATCATCGAGATTCCGCCGAGCTGCTTCGTCTCTTCGATCAGAGCCGACGCGATCTCGTCCGGCGGAGCTCCGTGTCGAACGACGTACTCGTGGATCTCGGGCGAGAGGTGGAACGACTTCGGGGCGTCGGGCATGGGATGCTCCTGCGGGCCGCGCTGCCGTTCGAGCGTATCATGCACGCGAACCTCGGACCGCGGCGGGCTCGCTCGTGCCGGTGACGGCGCACTCGGGCGTACCCGCGCGGCGAAAGGAGAGCGACGTGGCCGTGACGATCCCCGATTCTCACCGCGACCTGCTCGGCAAGAAGAGCTTCGCGCATCTCTCGACGCTGATGCCGAACGGCAGCCCGCAGGTCTCGCCCGTCTGGTGCGACACCGACGGCACGCACGTTCTCGTCAACTCTGCGCGCGGGCGGCAGAAGGACCGGAACATGGAGCGCGATCCGCGCGTCGCGCTCTCGATCCAGGACCCCGACAACCCGTACCGCTACCTCGAGGTGCGCGGCCGCGTCGTCGAGATCACCCTGCAGGGCGCCGAGGAGCACATCGACCGCCTCGCGAAGCGCTACATGGGCGTCGACCGCTACCCGCACCGCGCGTCCGGCGAAGTGCGCGTGATCTACAAGATCCTTCCCGAGCGTTGCCACGTCATGGGGTGATCGCGCTCTTGCGCTTCATTCCGAGCTGCATCGCGAGCGCCTTCTCGCGCTCGGCCTCGGCGATCATGCCCTTCGCCTGATAGAAGATCGACAGGCTGGTGTGGCCGAGCGGCTCGTCGGGTTCGAGCGCGACGAGCTCTCGGCCCGCCTCGATCGCGCCGTCGAGATCTCCCTTCGACTTGAGCGCCATCGAGAGGCCGTTCCACGCGATCGCGAGCTTCGGGTCGAGGGCGAGCGCCTCGCGGTAGGCGCGAACGGCGTCGTCGTAGCGCTGCTCGACGAAGTGCCGGAACCCCTCGCGATAGAGGACGCGGGCCTCGGACATGCGGCGAGTATACTCCGCGCCCGTGGTGAACGTACGGACGCTGCGCGCTTCCGAGCACGAGGCGCTCCTCGACCTCCTCGACGGCTGGGAGCTGCCCGACGGCTGGCGCGGCCGCGACTTCTTCCGGCGCTACCTCGACGACGACCCCACCTTTCGTGACGAGAACGTCTGGGTCGCCGAGCGCGACGGCCGCCTCCTCTCGTGCGTGCAGATCTTCCCGCGCCGGCTCCTCGTCGCGGGGCGCGCCGTCGCAACGGGCGGGATCGGGAGCGTGTACACGCGCCCCGAGGAGCGCGCGGGCGGAGTCGCGAGCGAGCTGCTCGAGCGCGCCGCGCGGGCGATGCGCGAGCGCGGCATGCCGCTCTCGCTGCTCTTCGCGTCCCGCTTCGGCTTCTACGGCCGCCTCGGCTGGGAGTCGTGGCCGGGTTCGCGGGCGCTGCTTCGCGTCGCGGACGGCGCCGCGGATCGCAGCCGCGACGAGAAGATCGAGCGGCGGCCCTTCGACGAGAAGCGCGACCTCGCGAAGCTCCGCCGCATCCACGAGACCTACGCCGAATCACGTCGAGGGACGGCGGTTCGAGACGACGCTCTCTGGCAGGCGGTCCTGCGAAACGGCGGAAACCCGGGTGAGGAGTTCGTCGTCGCCGTTCGCGACGGCGTCCCGGTCGCGTACGCGCGGGCGACCGTGTTCTCCGGGTTCCTCGTCCTCACCGAGCTCGGTCGCGACCCCGACGCCGCCGCCGAGCTCGCGGCGCTCGTGCGCGACCTTCTCACGCCGCGAACGCCCGACCCGCTCGCGCTCCCGGCCCGTCCGTCGCCCGCGCTGCGTGCGATCGGCGCAGCGCCGCCTCTGCTCGACGCCGCGCTCGCGGACGCGCTGCGCGCGCGCGGCGTCGTCGAGAGCAGCGTCCCCGATCTCAACGCGATGCTGCGCGTCCTCGACGCACCGGCGCTCGCCGCGGCCGCCGGCACGCAGCTTCGCTCCGGCGAAGACGCCTCCGCGCTCCTGCGCCGCGTCCTCCCGCCGGACCGCTTCTCGTACTGGCCGGCCGACCGCTTCTGAGCGGACGAGGCTGGTTGCGTTTCCGCTGCCGGGTCGCATCCGTGCGCCCGGGCGCCGGGACCATCGCTCCTGCTTCCGGCAGCGCTCTGCGGTACCGTGCCCGGCCCCGGGCCGCAGTCCCGGGCCGCGCCCGATCGAAGGAGACGACATGACCGCCGCCCCCGCCCGCCTGCCGTTCAAGGTCCGCGACCTCTCGCTCGCCGAGTGGGGCCGGCGCGAGATCCGGCTCGCCGAGCACGAGATGCCGGGCCTCATGGCGCTTCGCGCGCGCTACGCGGGCAAGAAGCCGCTCGCGGGCGCCCGCGTCATGGGCAGCCTGCACATGACGATCCAGACCGCGGTGCTGATCGAGACGCTCACCGACCTCGGCGCCGACGTGCGGTGGGTCTCGTGCAACATCTTCTCGACGCAGGACCACGCCGCGGCCGCCGTCGCCGTCGGCCCGGACGGGACGGCCGCCAAGCCGAGCGGCATCGCCGTCTACGCCTGGAAGGGCGAGACGCTCGAAGAGTACTGGTGGTGCACCAAGGAGGCGCTCGTCTGGCCCGACGGCAAGGGCCCGACGCTGATCGTCGACGACGGGGGCGACGCGACGCTCTTCGTCCACAAGGCGCTCGAGTTCGAGCAGGCCGGCCGCGTTCCCGACTTCGATCCGAAGGAAGACCCCGAGGAGTGGGGGATCATCCTCGACGCGATCCGTGCGGAGCTCTCCGCGAATCCCGGCCGCTGGAGCGCGATCGCGCGGGCGATCCGCGGCGTCTCCGAGGAGACGACGACCGGCGTCCACCGGCTCTACCAGATGGCGAAGGACGGCTCGCTGCTGTTCCCCGCGATCAACGTCAACGACTCGGTCACCAAGAGCAAGTTCGACAACATCTACGGCTGCCGCCACTCGCTGCCCGATGGCCTCATGCGCGCGAGCGACGTCATGATCGGCGGAAAGCTCGCCGTCGTGTGCGGCTTCGGCGAGGTCGGCAAGGGCTGCGCGCAGGCGCTGCGCGGGCAGGGCGCGCGCGTGGTCGTGACCGAGATCGACCCGATCTGCGCGCTGCAGGCCGCGATGGAAGGCTACGAGGTGACGACTCTCGACGAGGTGATCGACGAGGCGGACATCTTCGTCACCGCGACGGGCAACCGCCACGTGATCGCCGCCGAAGACATGCACCGGATGAAGGACAAGGCGATCGTCGGCAACATCGGCCACTTCGACAACGAGATCGACATGGCCGGCCTCAAGGCGGTTCCGGGAATCCGGCGCGCCGAGATCAAGCCGCAGTACGACGAGTGGATCTTCCCCGACGGCCACAGCGTGCTCGTGCTCGCCGAAGGGCGCCTGCTCAACCTCGGCTGCGCGACCGGCCACCCGAGCTTCGTCATGTCGGCGTCGTTCACGAACCAGGTGCTCGCGCAGCTCGACCTGAACCAGAACGCCGAGAAGTACGAGAAGCGCGTCTACATGCTGCCCAAGCACCTCGACGAGGAGGTGGCGCGGCTGCACCTCGAGAAGCTCGGCGTCAAGCTGACGAAGCTCTCGAAGGCGCAGGCCGACTACATCGGCGTCCCGGTCGACGGTCCGTACAAGCCGGACCACTACCGCTACTGAGCGGGCGGCTGCGGAGGAGCGTCGAGGTCGCGGCCGAGCGTCTCGGGGACGAAGCTCCAGAAGATCGCGAGCGAAGGCAGCGCGAGGAGCTGGAGCCAGAGGATCGCGGTCGCGAGGCCGCCCACGGCGACCGTGAGCGCCGCGACGAGGAACTGCCCCGCGATCACCGACGACGATTCCGCGAGGTACGCCCATCCGTAGTACGTGCTGCGAAGGCGCGTCGGGAAGAGCTCCGCGCCGAGCGCGCGGCCGGCCGTGATGGCCGCATTTCCGGCGACGGAGAGCGCGGCGAACGAGAGGCCGAGGCGAAGGACGCTCGGCGCCGCCCCGCCGCCCGAATAGAACGCGAGCGAGGCGATCGGCGCGATCGTCGCCGCGAGAACCAGCGTCGTCTTGCGCCCGATGTCGTCGGCGATGCGAGCCGCCATCGGAAAGCCGACGAGGCCGACCGTTCCGCCCACGAACAGGATCGCGCTTCCGACGCCCGCGGGCATGCCGAGCGTGTGGACGACGTGGTAGAAGACCCAGCTCCCCGCCGCAGCGCCCGGAATGCCGCCGAGAAAGATGGTTCCGATGCGTGCCAGCGCGACGCGCCGGCGCGGCGGACCGAACAGGTCGAGCATGCGGCGCGACGCCGTCTCGCCGCGCGCTGCGGCGTGCGCGAATGCGTCGGTCTCGGGCAGTACGCGCCAGACGATCGGAAGCGCGAGCGCGGGCAGCGCCGCGAGCGCCCAGGCCCAGCGCCACGTCCCGGGGACGTGCTCGAGAGACGAGACGACGATGAGCGCGAGGCCGCCGCCGAGCGCGCCGGCGATCCCGGCGCGCGCCTGCCCGCGGGCGCGCTGCTCGGCCGGCAGCACCTCGGCGAGCATCACGATCACGATCGAGCTCGTCGTTCCCGTGAGAAAGCCGCGAACGATCTGCACGAGCACGTAGAGCGGGAGATTCGGCGCCAGCGCCGCGAGCAGCGTGACGAACGGGAGCGCGGTGCACGCGGCGAGCAGGACGCCTCGGCGTCCGCGGTGGTCCGCGCGCCGCGTGAGGAGCAGCGTCGGCACCGCGTCGAGCGACATGAATCCGAACGCGAAGGAGATGCCGGCGTCGTCGAGGCTGAAGCTCTTCGCGAGGAACGGCGACGCCACGCCGTTCACGGTGACGAGGAAGCCCGCCCACACCATGAGTCCCATCAGCACGGGCGAGAGCAGGCGGTGCGGAGCGGCGCCGCCGGCCGTCTGCTGCGATCCGCTCGCGCTCAACGGATGCCGCTCGTGCGTGGCCGAGGGGCGAAGGGGGGCCGTGCGAACGAGCGCGTCACGGCCGCCGCTCGCCGCCGCTCGCCTGGCCTGTGACCGTGACCGCCCAGCAGCCGACGACGCGCGTCGGCGACCGGAAGTCGATGCCGCTCCCCGGAGTCTCGATCAGCGAGACCACGAGTCGCTGCGCCGGACCGTCGCCGTCCAGATCGATTCGCGCGAATCCCGCTTCGGCGGCGACGAACTGCGATCCCAGAACGCCGTAGCGCTCGCCGCGCACGCGGCTTCCGCTTCCGGCGATCGCCGTGAGCGCCGGGAACGGGGAGTCCGCGATCGCGATCTGGAGATTGTGCTCGTGTCCGGCGAGCAGAAGCTGCGGGCGGACGCCGGTCGCGAGGACGGCGGTCTCGAGCGCCTTGCGGAACCCCACGTCGGCGAGGCCGACCGGATGGTGACCGACGACGATCCGCCACGGCCCCTTCGACGCGAGCAGCGCGTTCGAGAGCGGCGCCGGATCGTCGCCGCGATCGAGCGCTTCGGAATCGATGACGATGAGGCTCACGCCGTGCCCCATCTCGCGAACCGTCGCGATCTCGGGCGGCATGTCCCAGTTCGACACGAACTGGTGTACGAGTGTCCGCTGCAGGTTCGGGCTGTCGGCCGTGTTGTGGTCGTGATTGCCGAGCACGGCGATGATGGGGATCGGTGTGCGGTCGGCGACCGGCACCTCGCACGCATCCGCGACCTCGGCCCAGCGCGGGCCGTCCGGCGCGACGAAGCTGCAGAAGGGCGTCACCACGTTCTCGCGGATTCGCTTCACCGCTTCGTTCGCGAGGAGTCCCTCGCTGTAGAAGTTGTCGCCGAGGAGCAGCAGCGCCGCCGCCGGGTGCCGCCGCTGCTCCTGCGCCATCACGCTCCCGACGACACGATGCTGATCGAGCGCGGCGAGCCACTCCGGGCGGTCGCCCGTGTCGCCGACCGCGAGGAGCGAGAGCTCGGGATGCGCGCTCGGAAGACAGACGGAGAGATCTTCGACTCGCCCGCGGCACGCCGGCAGCGCGAGAGCGAGCGCTGCGGCGGCGAGCGCCGCTCGCCAGCGCTGCCGACCGGAGCGAGGGGGGCGCCGCACGCGCGCGAGTCTGCCGCTCGCCGTGCGAAAGGCAACCCGTGCGCAGGGCGACGGGAAGACGCGCCGCCTGCGCCGCCGCTCGGCTATTCTCTCGTTTCGATGCCGTTCCGCGTGCTGCTGCTGCTCCTCGCCGTCGTCCTGCTGCCCGCGACGTCCCGGGCCGCATGGCTGCCCGCCGGCGTCGACCTCACGCGGCCGCGGCTCCTGCTTCGCGCGGCCGACGTCCCTGCGATCCAGGCGCGCGTCGCGCGCGAGCCGTGGCGAAGCGTGGTCGAGGCGATGCTGCAGCGAAGCGCGCTCGCCGACGGCCTCTCGATGGACGACCACGCGATCGACTCCGAGATGATGAAGGCGCGCTCCGCTCGGAATCTCGCCTTCCTCCATGCGATCGACCGCACGCTCGCCGGCGGCGAGGTCGTTCCCTTTCCGTCGCCGCAGGCTCGGCAGGCGGCGGGCGACCGCGTTCGCGATCTGCTGCTCTCGATGTTCGACCGCAGCCGCCTCGCCCTCGATCCGCCGCTCGGCGGCTGGGACCGCGACATCAGCACCTCGGAGGAGCTGCTGCAGTGGGCGTCGGCGTACGACGCGCTGCTCGGTGCGGGCTACGACCTCGGCGCCGCACGGCCCGTGATCGAGGAGCGGATCGCCAACCTCGCGTCCGAGGTCTACGACAACTTCGTCCATCCCGAGACGGCGTCGAACCGCGCGCTCGATCACCAGAACAACCACCGCGCGAAGACCGCGGCGTCGCTCGTCATGGCGGCGATCGCGATCGCCGAGTACGTGCCCGAGAGCGATCCGCGCGGCGTTCGCGACCCGGCGCTGTGGCTCGCGTGGGGGCTCGACCAGCTCGACTCCGTGCTGCGCCACGTCCTGGTCACCGGGGACGGCGCGTACGCCGAGGGGCCGTTCTACTGGCGCTACGCCTCGCAGAATCTCATCCCGTTCGCGCGCGCGTGGGACCGCCTCACGGGCGGCGCGGCCTGGCCCGCGGGCGGCGTGCTCGTTCCGAGCTTCTGGCGGCACCCGCTCTTCGCGCACACGCAGCGCTGGATGCTCGACATGACGCTGCCCGACGGGTCGATGGCCCCCGTCGACGACGCGTACGTGGGTCGCACGTACTACTTCGGCGCCGTCCCGCCCGGGCTTCCCGACGCGGCGGCGTACCGCTGGCGCTGGGAGAACGCGGTGACCCCGTACGACGCCGACGGCGCCATCGACCTCGGCGCCGACGCGATCGTGACGGCGGACGATGCGCTCGTTCCGGCGCCGCCGCAGGGCTCGCCGACGCGCTTCTACGTCGAAGGGGGCGACGCGATCTTCCGCAGCTCCTGGGCGAAGGACGCGATCGTTGCCGTCGCGCTCGCCGAACACGACACCGCGTCGCTCTTCGGTCGCGACCGGAACGGGATCGGCGTCGTGCCGCAGTCTCACGAGCACGCCGAGCCGGGCGCTTTCCTCGTGCATGCGTTCGGTGAGCACCTCGCGCTCGACCCCGGCTACATGAGCTTCGGCCAGCGCGGCCTCGTGAACCAGCCGCAGCATCACAGCATGATCCTCGTCGGCGGCCGCGGGCCGCTCGACTTCCTCGCCGCGTCGCTCTTCTTCTGGCGCACCGACCTTCGCGCGCGTCCGCCGACCGACGGGCAGGCGACGCTCTCCGACGCGCTCGACACCGGCTTCCTCGACGCCGCGACCGTCTCGGTTCGCTACGGCCTCGTTCTCCCCGGCCCGCCGACGGAGGCGCTTCCGCTGATCCGTCGCCGCTTCCTGTTCCCCGATCACCGCTACCTCGCGATCGCCGACCGCGTGACGACGCGCCCGGGAGAGGGAAGGAGCTTCACCTGGCTGCTGCACGGAAACGGCGGCGGGACGAGCGGAGGAGGCTTCGAGCGGACGGCGGCCGGAGGCCGCTGGTCGCGGCCCGCCGCGCGGCTCGACGCCGGCGTCTCGTTCGACGCGGCCGCGCCCGCGTTCTCGACCGATTCGTCGTATCACGAGGCGCCCGGAAAGATCCTGCAGACGCACACCGTGCTCCGGGCGTCGGTCTCGGGCGAGAGCGTTCGCGGAGCATCGCTCGTCGTTCCGACGCGCGCCGGCGATGCACCCGCGGCGATCGGCGAGCTCGGCCTTCCCGGCGTCGCCGGGCTCCGGCTCGAAGACGCATCCGGAGACCGGCGCGTCGCCTTCGTTCACCGATCGGTGTCCGGCGCAGCGCTCGTGCTGCCGGCGGCGAGCAGCGGCCTTCGCGACGCGGAGACGGACGGCGCTCTCGCGCTCTTCGACGCGCACGGCGACGGGCGGCTTCGGCTCGCATGGGCCGAGGACGCGACGCGACTCGCGTACGACGGCGTCGCGTGGCTCGAGAGCGCATCCCGCGGAAGGCTCGGCATCGCCCTCGGCGAGGGCCGCGCGGAAGTCGTCGCCGAGAACGCGGATCCGGAGGTGCTCGTGCGCGGCCTGGCGTTCTCCGTGTCGGCCGCCGACGGCGCGTGCGCGCTGCGAGCGACGCCGCAGGGGCCCGTCGTTCGCCTCGGGCGCGAGCGCCGCTTCGTTCTGCGCGAGAGCGGCGGCAACTCCGCCCCCGCGGCCGATCCGGGCCCCGATCTTCCCGCGAGCCCGGGCGACCGCTTCGCGCTCGACGCCTCCGCGAGCTGCGATGCCGATGGCGACGCGCTCACCGCGCGCTGGGAGCTCGTCTCCGCGCCCGCCGGAAGCGCGTGGTCGCTCGAAGGGGCGAACACGATGCGGCCCGTTCTCCTCACGGATCGCACCGGCCCGTATCGCGTGCGTCTCGTCGTCACCGATGCGCGCGGCGCCGAGAGTCTTCCGTCCGAGCTGCTCGTCGTCGCCGGCCCTGCGTGCAGCAACGGAATCGACGACGACCGCGACGGCTTCTTCGACTATCCCGAGGATCCCGGCTGCAAGTCGCCCGAGTGGCCGGTCGAAGATTCGCGCTGCAGCAACGGCATCGACGACGATGGCGATGGCCTCGCGGACTTCCCCGCCGACCCGCAGTGCACCGGGCCGCACTCGCTGCGCGAAGACATCGTCACGTGCGGCATCGGCTTCGAGCTCGTCTTCGTTCTCCCGCCGCTGCTGTGGCTGCGCGCGCGGGTCCGTCGCGCACGCCGCGCCTGATCCGCATCAGCGGCTCGCTTCGCTCGCCGGCAGCGGCCTTCGTTCGGCCGCAGACGGCCTCACTGCGCGGCCGCAAAGCGGCCTTGCCCGAGCCGCATCGGCTCGCTTCGCTCGCCGGCAGCGGCCTTCGTTCGGCCGCAGACGGCCTCACTGCGCGGCCGCAAAGCGGCCTTGCCCGAGCCGCATCGGCTCGCTTC
>JAYRMX010000238.1:0-7678 GCA_041912475.1 Myxococcota bacterium | reverse complement strand
GACCGTCAGCCCGGCGACGATGTGCCAGATGCCCCACCAGGCGGTCACGACCGCCATGCCGCCCAGCCCGTCGAAGAAATTGAAGATCAGGATCAGGCCGAGGCCGGAGTTCTGGATGCCGCACTCGATCGAGACCGCGCGGCGGTCGCGCTCCGGGAGCGCCGCGGCGCCGGCGAGGCCGTAGCCCGTCGCGAGCGCCGACGCATTGTGGACGAGGACGACGCCGACGACGAGCCCGACGTAACGCACGAAGTACTCCCAGTTCGCCGCGAGCGCGCCCGCCACGAAGAGCAGGAAGACGACGATCGAGAGCAGCTTCATCGGCCCTCGCGCGCGCTGCGTGAAGCGGGGCCACTGCCGCGTCACGAACATTCCGGCCGCGAGCGGAAGCCCGAGGAGCAGCACCACGTGCAGGAACATCTCGACCGGGTCGACGTTCACGGCGCGCAGGATCGCCGCGGCCGGCGCGTAGAGTCCGCCCCAGAACGCGATGTTGATCGGCGTCATGAAGATCGCCGTCAGCGTCGAGAGCGTGCTCACCGAGACCGAGAGCGCGGTATTGCCGCGCGCGAGGTGCGTGAGGAAGTTCGAGATGTTCCCGGCGGGGCACGACGAGACGAGGATCATGCCGAGCGCGATGCTCGGCCGCGGCTGGAGCAGCAGCACGAGCAGGTAGGTGAACGCCGGGAAGACGAGATGATGCGCGACGAGGCCGATCGCGAGCCCGCGCGGCGTTCGCAGCGCCTGGCGGAAGTCGTCGGGCCCGATCTCCAGCGAGACGCCGAACATCACGAACCCCAGGACGACGTTCATCAGCAGCAGCGTGTGCGGATCGAAGTTGAGTCGGACGAGGTCGATGTCGGCCACGGGAGGCTCCGGCGCAGCACTGCGGCTTCGGGTGCGGCGGCGCGGAGTCTACCGGCTCGCGGCGAAAATGCGGCCCACCCTACCCCGAAATCCTCCGGAACCGCAGCCGGTGCGGCTGGTCGGCATCCGCGCCGAGGCGCCGGTGCCGATCGGCCTCGTACTCCTGGTAGTTCCCCTCGAACCACTCGACGCGGCTGTCGCCCTCGAAGGCGAGCATGTGCGTCGCGATGCGGTCGAGGAACCAGCGGTCGTGCGAGATCACGACGACGCAGCCCGAGAAGCCGACGATCGCGTCCTCGAGCGCGCGCAGCGTGTCGACGTCGAGGTCGTTCGTCGGCTCGTCGAGCAGCAGCACGTTGCCGCCGCTCCGCAGCAGCTTCGCGAGATGCAGCCGGTTGCGCTCGCCGCCCGAGAGCGACCCGACGAGCTTCTGCTGCTCCGGGCCCTTGAAGCCGAACGACGCGAGGTAGGCCCGGGATTGCAGCTCGCGGCGGCCGACCTTCATCACCTGCTCGCCGCCGCTCACCTCCTCCCAGACCGACTTCTTCGGGTCGAGCGCGCGCGACTGGTCGACGTACGCGAGCGCGACGGTCTCGCCGACTCGCAGCGTCCCGGCGTCGGGCTTCTCCTCGCCGACGATCATGCGGAACAGCGTCGTCTTGCCGGCGCCGTTGGCGCCGATCACGCCGACGATCCCGCCGGGCGGAAGCGAGAAGCTGAGCTCGTCGATCAGCAGCCGGTCGCCGTACGCCTTGCGGATCTTCTCGGCCTGGATGACGACGTCGCCGAGACGCGGGCCGGGCGGGATCGTGATCTCGACCGTCTCGGGAAGCCGCTGCTGCTCCTGCGCGACGAGCTCTTCGTACGCCCGCACGCGCGCCTTGCTCTTCGCCTGCCGCGCACGCGGCGAGAGACGCACCCATTCGAGCTCGCGCGCGAGTGTTCGCTGCCGCGCCGAGGCCTGCTTCTCCTCCTGCGAGAGCCGGAGCTGCTTCTGCTCGAGCCACGACGAGTAGTTGCCCTGCCACGGAATCCCGCGCCCGCGGTCGAGCTCGAGGATCCAGCCCGCGACGTTGTCGAGGAAGTAGCGGTCGTGCGTGATCGCGACGACCGTCCCCGGGTACTCCTGCAGGAAATGCTCGAGCCACGCGACGCTCTCGGCGTCGAGGTGGTTGGTCGGCTCGTCGAGGAGCAGCACGTCGGGCTTCGAGAGCAGCAGGCGACACAGCGCGACGCGGCGCCGCTCGCCGCCCGAGAGCTTCGAGACGTCGGCGTCGCCCGGCGGAAGGCGCAGCGCGTCCATCGCGATCTCGAGCGTGCGGTCGAGCTCCCACGCACCGGCCGCGTCGATCTGGTCCTGCAGCCGCCCCTGCTCCTCGAGCAGCGCGTTCATCTCGTCGTCGCCGAGCGGCTCGGAGAACTTCGCGCTCACCTCTTCGAAGCGGCGCAGCAGCGAGCGCGTCTCGGCGACGCCCTCCTCGACGTTTCCGAGAACGTCCTTCGTGTCGTCGAGCTGCGGCTCCTGCGGGAGGTACCCGATGCGGATGCCCTCGGCCGGGTGCGCCTCGCCGAGGTAGTCCTTGTCGACCCCGGCCATGATCCGGAGCAGGGTGCTCTTGCCCGCGCCGTTCGCTCCGATCACGCCGATCTTCGCGCCCGGGAAGAACGCCAGCGTGATGCCGTCGAGGATCACGCGATCGGGCGGAACCACGCGGCGGAGGTCCCGCAGCGTGAACACGAACTGATGGGCCACCGGCCTCCCCCTGCAGCGACGTGAATGAAGCGGAGGCCGGGGAGTGTACCCGCACCGCGGAGCGGCGCGAGGTCTCGCGGGCTCAGGCCGACGGAAGCCGAACGATGAAGCGCGCCCCCTCTCCGGGCCGCGACGCGATCTCGAGCGAGCCGCCGTGGTCGCGAACGATGTCGAACGCGATCGAGAGGCCGAGGCCCGTTCCCTCGGCGGGGCCCTTCGTCGTGAAGAACGGGTCGAAGATGCGGTCCTGGATCTCCTCGGGGATGCCGGGCCCGTTGTCGCTCACGTGGAGCTCGACGCCGCCGTGCTGCGCGAGCGTCTCGACGAGGATCCGCCCGAATGGCCGGCCTTCGATCGCCTGGCGCGCGTTGAGCAGGAGGTTGAGGACGACCTGGCCGAGCCGGTCTGCCGAGCCCTTCACGGCGGGCAGCGTCTCGGCGAGCCGGGAGACGAGGACGACGTCGCTCCGCGCGCCGAGCTCCGCGAGCCGGATCGCCTGCCGGGCCACGGCGTTGAGGTCGACGGGAAGCTCCTCGTCGGCGTCCGCCCGCGAGAACCTGCGCAGGCCGCCGACGATGCGCGCGATCCGCTCGACGCCGTCGAGCGTCTCGTCGACGATGTCGCGCATCTCGGTGAGAGCCTCTCGGTCGTCGGCTTCGAACGCGTCCTTTCGCTTCTCGACGAGCGCGGCGACGCCGAGCAGCGCGTGCAGGTTCGAACGGACGTACGCGAGCGGGTTGTTCACCTCGTGAACGATTCCCGCGACCATGCCGCCGACCGTGTCGAGCTTCTGGCTCTGGTGCACGAAGCGTTCGTAGCGGCGCTGCTCGGTGCGGTCGTGCAGGACGACGTAGCGTCCGGCCGGCTCGCCGCGCCGTCCGCGAACGATCGCGCTGCGCGCCTCGATCCAGCGCCCGCCCTCGTCGCGGAGAACGAGCGGCTCGCGCGCGGCGCCGCCGTCGGCGAGCGCGCTCTCGACCTGCGCGGCGTCCGCATCCGGGCCGGCCGCGCAGAGAACGTCGCGCAGCCGCTCTCCGCGCAGATCGGAGCGCCCGAGCAGGCGCGCCGCAGCCGGGTTGAGGTCGAGAACGAATCCTTCGGCGTCGGCGATGAGCAGGCCGTCGGCGAGGTGCTCGATCACGTCGCGCCGCGCGAGAGGGAGCGCCGCGCCAAAGCCTCGCAGCCGCGACACCGCCGCGGTCGCGAGCGCGATCGAGAGCGTGACGGCGAGCGGCGCCGGGGAGATCTGACCCGGGGCGGCGTCGCCAACGAAGAGAGCGTTCGCGGCCAGCGGCGGAACGGCCGCGGCGGCGAGGAGCAGCGCCGACCGGCGGCGCGGAGGCGGCATCCGCCGCGTCGAGCTCGCGAGGAGCAGTGCGCCGCCGAGGCCGCAGAGCTGGCTCCAGACTTCGAAGGCCCAGAACGCCGGCCCCGCGGCCTCGGCGAGCTGCGCGGCCGTCGCGCCCGGCGCGACGGCCGCGGCGAAGGGTGCGTAGCCCGGCGCGTTCGCGAGCAGCGCACCGAAGGCGAGCGCCGACGGAACGAGCAGCGCGCACGTGACACCGCGCAGATGCTGCGCGACCACGCCGATCCGCGACTCGAGCGCCGCGAGCGCGAGCCACAGCGGCGCGGCGAGCGACGCGCCGAGAAACGCGGCGAGCGCACCGGCGTGCGCGGCGGCCGGCCGCGGCGAAACGAGCCCGATCAGCGTCCCGGCCGACCAGAGCGCGGCAGCCCCCGCGAGGCCGAGCAGAAGCCGCCGCTGCGGCGATCGCCCGGCCCGCGGCGCGACGCCGCCGGCGAACGCCACGGCCGCGGCGAGCGTCACCGAGCCCTGGAGGACGCCGGGATCCATCGACGCGCGAATCGGCAGAACGCCGGTCATCGTTGAGCGCACCGCGCCCGCAGGACGCGCCGCGTCAGGGCCTGCGGTCTTGCGATTCGGCGCCGGCTCTCACCCGCTCCCACACCGCCAGCGTGCCCCACACCTCGGGGCGGCCGAGGCCCGGGTCCGCCGCCCACGCGCGCTCGGCCTCGGCGGCCGACACCGCGTCGAGGCGCTCGCGCGAATCGGCCGGAACGCGTGCGACGAGTCGGTACTCGCGCCGCAGCAGTTGCTGGAGGCCGAGAAACAGGTCGTACGGCGTCTGCGGCGATCGCAGGAACGAAGTCCCCGCCGTGACGGTGACGATCGCCGCGGGCCGCGCGCGCTCGATCTCGGCGAGCGCCTCGCGCTGGCGGCGCTGCGCGTCGCCGGTCGGGAGCATCAGCGGATAGACGTACATGTACCGGCTCGCGCTCCGCCGGCCGGACAGGAACAGGATCTGGGGCTCGGAGCCGAAGACGAAGACGCTCTCGCCCGGCTGCGTGCGCTGCGCGACGAGGCGCGCGACGGCCGCCGACTCGGCGAAGGGATTCTCGAAGTAGACCGCCCGCGAGCGCGCTTCCGGCGAGTCCGCGAGGTAGTACGCGAGAGAGACCGCGACGCCGATCCCGACGACGCACGCGACGATCGCCGCGAGCGCCCCGCCACGCCGGCGGCGCGCGAGCGCCGGCGCGAGCACGTCCGCAGCGCCGGCGCCGGCGAGCGCGGCGAGTGGCGGCGCCGCCTGCAGGTAGTAGTGCTCGCGGAAGTAGCCTCCGGCCGCAACACCGATCAGCGACGCCGCGAACCAGGCGAGGAGGAGCCACGCGCCGGAGCGCTCCCCCGCTCCGCCCCCCGCGCGCGCCGCACGCAAGGCCGCCGCGGCGGCACCGACCGCTGCGAGCGCATAGATCGCTCCGAACGGGCGAAGCGACCGCGGCAGGCTGATCGCGATCGCCTTCGGATACTCGGAGAGAGCGAGCGCGGAGGCGTACGCGAGGTTGTAGCCGAAGACGCAGTCCCACATTTCGCGCAGCGCGCCCGCCCACGCGAAGTAGAGGACGGTGGGGGCGATCGCCGTGCACGCGCCGGCGCCGAACGCCGCGGCGCGCCGCAGCGTGCCCCCTCTCCCGGCGCCCGCGGACGCGATCAGCGCCGCGAGAAGGACGTTCGGCGCCGCCGGCTGCTTGAACAGCAGCGCCGCACCGCCGAGCGCGCCCGCCGCGAACGACCATCCGGCGGCGCTCCGGCCGTCCGACGCGCGCAGCGCCGCGAGCAGGCTCGCGGTGAGCGGCAGCAGCATGAACAGCTCCGTGTTCGCCGCATTGCCGCCGAAGGCGGGATCGGCGCACAGCAGCGCTCCGAACGCGCTCGCGGCGAGCGCGGCGCGCTCCGAGGCGAGCCGGCGCACCACGAAGAACGTCAGCAGCAGCGTCCCGAGCGCCGCGACCGCCGCCGCCCAGCGCGGAGCCGCGACGTCCTCGCCGCCGATCGCGAACGCGAGCGCGTACGCGGCGGCGATCCCCGGCGGCTTCTGGAAGAACGCGCTCGCGTACGGAGCCTCTCCCGCGAGCCAGTGCTGCGCGACGTAGGCGTACTCGCCCTCGTCGCGCTCGAACGGCATCGCGATCCCGGGCGCGCGCAGCACGAGCGCCGCACCGAGGACCACCGCCAGCGCGAGCGCGGCGCCCGCCCCGCGCGGGCGCGCGGCCGGCGCAGCGGAAACGCCGTCGGGCGCGGTGCGGCCGGAGGTCGGCGGCCCGGACGTGGCCATCGTCTCACGGTCCCTTTGCGCGGAGCTGCGCGCGCAGCGAATCGGCCGATCGCCGCACCTCGGCGTCGATCGGACCGCCGAGGGCGACCGCCTGGTCGAGCGCGCGAATCGCCTCGGCGATCTCGCCGCGTCTGCGGTGCGCCTCGGCGATGTCGCGCCAATCGAGCTGCGTCTTGCGCCGCGTCTTCGACGCGCGCTCGATCGCGTCGCCGGCGAAGGCCCGAACGAGCTCCTGGAACGGCGCCGTCGGGCGAATCGGCGCGAAGGCCGGATGCTGCAGCAGGTAATCGTAATAGTCCCAGCCCCGCGCGCGGCAGATCTCGAGATGCGCGATCGCGGTGCCGGCGTCGCCGGCCTGCGCAGCGCGCCTCGCGGCGAGAAGGTGCGCCGGAACTCCATCGGGCCAGCGCCGCGCGGCGTCTGCGAGGACGCGATCCTCCGACACCCAGATGCCGGCGCGCTGGTGGCTCCACGCGCCGAACGCAAGACAAACGAGGACGGCGCCAGCGAGCCAGACGCGCGCCGGCAGCGCTCCCACGATCTGCACGCGCCGGCCGGCGAGAAGGACGGCGCCGACGAGGCCCGGGAGCATGAAGTAGAGATAGCGATCGGCGAACGGAAACAGGAACGGCAGGATCTGCGAGACGGGAAGGAATGCCGCCGGCCCCCACGCCCACCACGCGGCCTCCTCGCGGCCGTCGCGCAGCGCGTGCAGCGCGAGCGCGGCGATCGCCGCGGAGCCCGCGAGCCCGAAGAGCCACCACGGGTCGAGCCACGAGACGGCGGCCGGCGGCTGCTGGAACGCTCCGACACCGGCGCCTGTCACGGCCATCGCGAGGTAGCGTCCGGCGAGCGCGACGATCGTCCGCGCCTGCACCCACGGGTCCGGATGAAGCGGAGTGCGCGCCGCGGACGCGGACTCGAAGAACGTCACGAGCTCGGCGACCGTCACCGCCGCGAAGACGGCGATCCAGCCGGCCATCCAGCCCCATCCGGGAGCGCCGGAAGCGCTCCCGCGCCGCCACGACCACTGCCGGAGCAGCGCGACCGGCAGCACGCAGACGACCTGCGGCTTCGTGAGCAGCGCGAGCGCGAAGAGCACGAGCGCGAGCGCCGGCCGGCGGCGCTGCGCGAGCAGCGCCGCGATGCCGAGCGCGAGCGCGAGCGAGGTCCACAGCTCGCACAGCCACGCGACGGCTTCGACGTTCGCCGGGTGGAGCAGAAAGAAGGCCGACCCGGCACAAGCGGCGCGGAACGAGAGGCCGGCCCGTGCGAGCAGGAGCGCGAGCAGGACCGACGCCGCGACGTGCGCGATGACGTTCGTGAGGTGATACGCGAGGTTCGTGAGCGGGATCGCCGACCCGTCGAAGAAGAGCTTCCACTGCGCGGCGTGGGCGAGCGCCCGAAGCGGCGCGTAGTT
>JAYRMX010000237.1:0-6216 GCA_041912475.1 Myxococcota bacterium | reverse complement strand
GCCCTCGGCTTCTACCACGCAGCGCTGCGCGGCGATCCGCGCGAGCTTCGATTCGCGCCGGTGTGCGCGCGCTATCTGCACGCGGCGGCGCGTCGCACGGCGAGCCTCGATCCGCGCCTCGCGCGCCTCGCCGAGCTGATCGAAGGGCTGCCGGCGGTCGCATCGGCTGCCGGCGCCGGAGCGACCGCCGGCCGCCGCCCGGAGCAGGCGCGCACGTGAGGGCCATGATCCTCGGCGCCGGGCTCGGAACGCGGCTCCGGCCGCTCTCGGATCTGCGGCCCAAGCCTGCGGTCCCCGTGCGCGGTCTGCCTCTCATCGCCTATCCGCTCGCGCTGCTCGCCCGTCACGGCGTGTCGGAAGTCGTGATCAACGTCCACCACAAGCCGGCGGCGCTGATCGATGCGGCGGAGCGCCATGCGCCGCCCGGCCTGCGCGTCCGCTTCTCGCACGAGGAGTCTCTGCTCGGCACGGGAGGCGGCATCCGGCGTGCCGCGGCCTTCCTGCGCGAGAGCGACCCGTGTCTCGTCCTCGCCGGCGACATGCTCCTCGACGTGGACCTCGGCGCGCTGATCGGTGAGCATCGCCGGCAGGGGAGCGCCTGGACGCTCCTGCTGCGCGACGATCCGAGGGGCGCGAGCTTCGGTACGATCGGAGTGGATGCGACCGGCCGGATCCGGCGCATCGCGCGGCGGTTCGACCTCGGGGGAGAGCAGCGTGCCGGGCTCTACGCACACGCCACGGTGATGGCAGCGCGCGCGTTCGACACGATGCCCGGCCGCGAGGCGTTCGGGCACCTCGACGGCTGGATCGCGCCGCTGCTGCAAGCCGGTGCGGGCGACGTTCGCGCCGAGCTGCTCGGCCCGGCGCAGTGCGTCTGGGAGCCGGTGGGAAGCCCGGCCGAGTATCTCGCCGCGAATCTGCACCCTCCGGCCCTCTCGTTCCTCGATCCCGCCGCGCGCGCGCGCGCCGAAGGGACGCGCTTCGCGCCGGGCCTCGTGATCGGCGCGGGCGCCGAGATCGGCGCCGGAGCTCGCCTCGAGGACGTCGTCGTCTGGGACGGAGAACGCGTCCCGGCCGGACTGCACGCGCGTCGCGGCGTCTTCGCCGGAGGCCGGTTCCATCCCTGCACGGACCCGGACGTCGAGGACGCGGCCGCGTGAGCGAGGTGATCTTCGTCGGAACGAGCGACGCCTTCGGCGCCGGCGGAAGGCGGCAGGCGGCGGTCGTGGTGCGCCTCGCCGGCGGCACGGTGCTGCTCGATTGCGGAATGACGACGGGAACGGGGATGGCGGCGCTCGGCATCGCGCGCGAGGAGATCGACGCGATCCTCATCTCGCACTTCCATGCCGATCACTTCGGCGGCATCCCGCAGTTCTTGCTCGCGAGCCTGTACGAAGACGGCAGGCGAAGGCCCCTGCACATCGCCGGTCCGCCGGGCGTCGAGGCCCGTGTTCGTGCAGCGTCCGCGGCGCTCGGTCACCCCATCGTCGACGCCGAGCGCAACCATCCGCTGCTCTTCGTCGAGCTCGTGACGCAGGGCGAGCGCGAGGTGGGACCCGTCCAGGTCTCGGCCTTCGCGACGCGCCACCAGCCCGACGCGTGCCCGCACGGCGTCGGCGTGCGGTGCGGGACGGAGCGCGTGGTCTACACGGGCGACACCGGCTGGTTCGAGGGCCTGCCTCGCTTCGCCAGCAACTCCCAGCTCTTCGTCTGCGAGTGCACGCAGCTCGTACGCGGCTACGACTTCCACCTCAGCCACGAAGAGCTGGTCGAGCGCAAGGGCGAGTTCGACTGCGGGCGGATGATCCTCACGCACCTCGGCACCGACACGTCTGCGCGGCGGGGCCGGCTCGCGTTCGAGACGGCCGACGACGGCATGCTCGTGAGGCTCTGACGCTCCCCGCCGTCGGTTGACAGCCGGAGCCGCGCCGCCGATCCTTCGCCGTCCGGCCTTCCGGGGCCGCGCCGTGGTGAGGTGAAGCGAGGCATGACGGATTCGTCGCGCGTTCAGGGCGGACTGCTGTGCGCAGGTGTCGTCGTCGCCGGCCTCGTGTTCCTGCTGGGGATCCTGTCGGGCAGCTACTGGGCGCTCGCGATCCCCGTCGCCGCGATCGTCTTCTTCGTTCTCGGCCTCACGTTCTGGGTGGGCTGGACGATCGCGACGATCCGCGTCGAGCCGGAGGCCGTCGAGCCCGCTCCGGCGAGCCCGGCGCCGCAGCCGGGCGCCGAGAAGCAGGCGTAGCGTGCGCGGGCCCACGCCCCACGGCCCGGGCCGCGCGCACGGCCGCGGCCGCCGCTAGGACGCGCGCCGTGCGGATCGCGCTGCTCACCTATCGCGGAAACATGTTCTGCGGCGGCCAGGGGATCTACGCCGCTCACCTCGCGAACGAGTGGAAGCGCGCCGGGCACGACGTCCACGTGATCGCGGGCCCGCCCCTGCCGCTGCTCGACCCCGGAATCCCGCTGCACGTGATTCCGAACGAGAACGTCTTCGGCGTTCCGCACCCGGACTGGGCGCGGCGCGAGCGGCCGCTGCGGCTGCTCTGGCCGCTCAACCTCTGGGAGCTCGGCGTCTCGCGGATCGGCGTCTTCCCCGAAATGCAGAGCTTCGGCCTGCGCCTCCTGCTGCGCTGGCGCGAGCTGCAGCGACGGCACCGCTTCGACGTGGTCTTCGACAACCAGTGCCTGTCGTGGGGGCTGCTCGGAATCCAGGCCGCCGGAACTCCGGTCGTCTCGGTGATCCATCACCCGTTGCACATCGACCGCGAAGCCGACTTCGCGATCGACCCGTCGTTTCGCAAGAAGGTGAAGCGCACGCTCTACTTCCCGCTCTTCATGCAGCAGGTCGTCGCGCCGCGCCTCGCGCGGATCGTGACGGTGAGCGAAGCGTCGCGCGCCGAGATCGAGCGCTACTTCGCGATCCCGGAGAAGGACGTTCGCGTCGTCTACAACGGCACCGACCTCGAGACGTTCCGGCCGGTCGCGGGACAGAAGATCGAGGCGGATCTGCTGTTCGTGGGCCGAACCGAGGACCGCAAGAAGGGAATCGGGACCCTCCTCGAGGCGATGACGCACCTGCCGCCCCACGTGACGCTCAAGATCGTCGACGGCCGCATCCCCGACGACGGCCTCGTTCCGCGCTTCATCCGCCGGCACCGGCTCGAAGGCCGCGTGATCCTGCACCGCCAGATGCTCACGGTGCCCGAGCTCGTCGCGCAGTACTCGACGGCGCGCGCCGCGGTGGTCCCTTCGTTCTTCGAAGGCTTCGGCTTCCCGGCGAGCGAGGCGATGGCCTGCGGCCTCCCGGTGATCGCCAACGCCGTCGGCGCGCTTCCCGAGGTGGTGGGAACCGACGGACAGGCCGGACGCCTCGTCCCGCCGCGCGACCCCCGCGCGCTCGCGGCTGCGATCGCCGACGTCCTCTCGGACCCGGAGCGCGCGGCGGGGATGGGCCGTGCGGCGCGTGCGCGGGTGGCGCGCCTGTTCCGCTGGAGCGAGGCCGCGGAGCGCCTCGTGAACGTCTTCGAGGAGACGCTCCGTGCTTCTCACCGTCGACCTCGCGCGGCTTGACGTCCGGCCCGGGGACCTCGTCCTCGACGCGGGCTGCGGAGAAGGTCGGCACTGCTTCGGCGCCCTCGAGCGCGGCGCCCGCGTGGTCGGCCTCGATCTCGACCGCGACTCGCTCGACCGCGGATCGGGCCCGCTCCGGGCGCGCGCGCGCGAGGTCGGCTCGTTCGGCGTCATGATCCACGGCGACGCCTTCCGGCTGCCGTTTCGTGACGAGACCTTCGACCGCGTGATCTGCTCGGAGGTGATGGAGCACGTGCACGACTGGCGCGGCGCGGCCCGCGAGCTCGCGCGCGTCGTGAAGCGCGGCGGCCGCGTCGCCGTGACGATCCCGACGGCGACCAGCGAGCACCTGTACCTGCGCCTCGGCGACGACTATTTCGAGAGCCCCGGCGGACACATCCGCATCTTCAGCCCGCGCGTCCTCGCGCGCGGCCTCGCCGAAGCGGGCCTCGCGACCACGGGGGTCGGCTTCGCGCACGCGCTCCACACGCCCTACTGGGCGCTTCGCTCGATCGCAGGACTGCCGAAGGCGGACGAGAGCCGGCTCGTTCGCGCGTATCGCACGTTCCTCATCCGCGCGACGCTGTCGCCGATCGTCGACCGTCTCGAGAAGGCGCTCGACTTCGTCTGCCCCAAGAGCGTCGTTCTCTACGCCGAGAAGGGGCGGCGCGCGGCCTGCCGGCCCGCGTGAGCGACCGCCCGCTTCGCATCGCGCTGCTCGCGTACCGCGGAAACATGCGCAGCGGCGGCCAGGGCATCTACCTCTGGTTCCTCGCGCGCGAGCTCGCGCGCCTCGGGCACTCGGTGCACGTGCTCGCAGGCCCGCCGCCTCCCGATTCGATGCCCTTCGCGGCGAGCCTCACGCGAATCCCGAACGAGGGCTTCTGGGCCAAGCGATTCGATCCGGACCCGGCCGCGATCCTGCCGCGGCCGAACCCGCTGCGGATCTTCGAGCCGCTCAACTTCTGGGAGTACGGCGCGACGTGGTTCGGATTCCTTCCCGAGCCGTTCGCGTTCAGCGTTCGCTCCGTTCGCGCGCTCCTCGCCCGCATCCGCGCCGGCGAGCGCTTCGACCTCGTCCACGACGTGCAGTCGCTCGGCTGGGCCACGCTCCTGCTCGGGGCGATCGGCCTTCCCGTCGTGACGACGATCCACCATCCGCTCTCGGTCGATCGCCGGGCGTCGTTCGCGCGCGACACGAGCTTCCGCGAGGCTCTCGGAACGATGGAGCTGTATCCCGTCGGGATGCAGGCCTTCGTCGCGCGCCGGCTCGACCGCGTCCTCACCTCGTCCGCGCGGAGCGGCGCCGAGATCGTCCGCGACTTTCGCGTGCGACCCGAGCGGCTGCGAATGGTGTGGAACGGGCTCGACACCGACCTGTTTCGCCCGCTTCCCGGGATCCCGCGCGCGACCGACGAGCTGCTGTGCGTGGCCCGCGCGTCGGACCCGAACAAGGGCGTCCCGGTGCTGCTGGGCGCGCTCGCGCGCCTCCCGGAGCGAATCCGGCTGACGCTCGTCGACGAGTCCTCGGCCGAGAATCCGGCGCGCGAGTGCGCCCGGAAGCTCGGCGTCGAAGGCCGCGTTCGGATCACGGGACGCGTCGATACGGACGAGCTGCTGCGGCTGTACGCGCGAGCGAGCCTCGTCGTCGTGCCATCGCTGTACGAGGGGTTCGGCCTCCCGGCGGCGGAGGCGATGGCCTGCGGCGCCCCGGTCGTCGCGACCGCCGCGGGCGCTCTGCCCGAGGTGATGGGCATCGGCGGCGGCGGCGTCCTCGTCCCCGCGGCCGACCCCGAGGCGCTCGCGAAGGGGATTCTCGACCTGCTCGCGTCGCCCGAGACGCGTGCCGCGCTCGGCACGCGAGCGCGCACCCGGGTCGTCGAGGCGTTCTCGTGGCCGCGCGTTGCGCAGGCCACGCTCGCGGTCTACCGCGAGCTGCTCGAGGAGCGCGCGAGGCGGAGCCGGCCGAGCGCGTGAGCTACGTGCGGCGCGGCCGGCCCGCGAGGAGGACGACGTCCGCGAGCTGCGGCGCGCGGCGGGCGATCCGGTCGGCGGCGCGAATCAGCCGCGAGGCGGCTCCCGGCGGCAATCCCTCGACGGCGCGCGTCCACGCCGGGAGGCCCCACAGCAGCGAGATCCCTTCGACGTGGTCGATCTCCACGAAGCGGCTCGCCTGCTCGCGCATGAGGCCGAGGTCGTAGCGGGTGAAGTGGTCGGCCGGGACGTCGTAGTGGCGGCGTCCTCGCGGAAGGCGGCGGCCGAGCAGTCCCTCCTGCGCCGCGTCGATCGCGCGCGCGGCCCGACACGCGAGCGATTCGAAGTTCGCGATCGCGAGGATCACCCGGCCCTGCGGGCGGGCGACGCGCGCCATCTCCTCGATGGCCCGCGCGGGCCGATCGAAGTGATCGATCGCTCCCTTGCACAGCACGGCGTCGAAGCTTCCGGTCGCGAACGGGAGGCGGTGCGACCACGCGCGCACCCAGCCGGGGACGGGCCCCTCGGCCTTCGCGCTCACGAGGCGAGCCCAGCCGGTCATGCGTTCGGACGGCTCGGCCCCGACGACGAAGGCGCCCTGCCCCGCCAGCGCGAGCGCGTCCTGGCCGAAGCCGCTCGCGCAGTCGAGGATGCGCCGGCCCGGGCCGGGCT
>JAYRMX010000236.1:0-10909 GCA_041912475.1 Myxococcota bacterium | reverse complement strand
CTGCCCGATCATCCTCGAGCAGGCGCGCAGCGCGCTGGACGTGCTGGGCGCCGACGAGCGCGCGCACGTGCGCGTGGTCGGCGTGACGCTCGACCCCGAGCACGACACGCCCGAAGTGCTCGCGGAGCTGGCGGACATGCACGGCCTCGAGCGACCGACGTATCGCCTCGTGACGGGCCCCGCCGGCGAGGTGGAGCGCGTCCTCGACGCAATGGACGTCTCACGCCGGCGCGATCCGGAGACCGGCGTCATCGACCACGCGAACGCATTCCTCGTCATCGATTCCGCGGGCCGCGTCGCCTACCGTCTCACGATCGGTGAACGGCAGCAGCGCTGGCTCGTCTCGGCGCTGCGGCTGCTCGTCCAGGAGGCCAGGGATGCCGGCTGAGCCTGTAACGGCCCACGAGACGCTCGGCGTGGCCGCCGCGCCCGGGGGCGGGCGCAGGGCGCGGCCGGCGCAGACGCCACCGCTGCGCGAGACGCCAGCTCCGCAGGTTCGCGGCGAGCCCGCGCTGCGCGCGGGCGAGCGCGGGTTCCTGCTCCTCGACCGTGCGCTCGGCCGCGTCCTGCCGGCTGCGCTCAACCCGTTCCTCCAGACCGGCGCCGTCGCGATCACCTCGCTCATCGTCGCGATGGCCACCGGCGTCGCGCTGCTGCTCTGGTACAGCCCGAGCGTGCACGGCGCGTACGCATCGCTCACGGACCTTTCCCGGTTCGGCGGCGGCTTCGTCCGCTCGCTCCACCGCTACTCGTCGGACGCGGTGATGTTCTTCGCGCTGGTCCACGCGCTGCGGCTCTTCTGCGAGCGACGCTTCGTCGGCGCGCAGTGGCTCGCATGGGTGACGGGCCTCGTCGCCGTCGCGCTGCTCTGGTTCGTCGGCTGGACGGGCTACTGGCTGGTGTGGGACGTGCGCGCGCAGCACGTCGCCACCGGGACCGCGCACCTCATCGACATGCTCCCGATCTTCGCCGATCCGCTCGGCCGCGCATTCCTCACCGACTCCGGCGTCAACTCGTTCCTGTTCTTCGTCGTGTTCTTCCTGCACATGCTCGTTCCGCTCGCGATGGGGATCGCGCTCTGGCTGCACCTGGCGCGCCTCGCGCGGCCGCACTTCCTGACGAAGGCGCCGATGACGATCTGGGTCGTCGGCTCGCTGGTCGCGCTCTCGCTGGCCTTCCCGGCGCTCAACGCGGGGCCGGCGCACATGACCGCCCTCGGGCAGGGCTTCGACATGGACGTCTGGTATCTGCTCCCGATCGCGATCATCGATCGCCTCAGCATCGGCGCGGTGTGGTCGATCACGCTGATCGGCGGCGCCGTGGTGATGGCGGTGCCGTGGTGGATGCGGCGCGCACCGGTCGAGGCTGCGCGCGTCGACCCGATCCGGTGCAACGCCTGCATGCAGTGCTACCAGGACTGCCCGTACGAGGCGATCGCGATGGTGCCGCGCACGGAGGGCCGCGCGCGCTACGAGCTGCAGGCCGAAGTGAACCCGGCGAAGTGCGTGGGCTGCGGCATCTGCGCGGGCTCGTGCGACTCCGTCGGCGTGGGGCTCGACAGCTTCACCGAGACGGACGGGCGCGAGCAGATCGAGCGCTGGCTCGGCGAGTCGAACGGCGGCGGAGAGCGGCCGAACATCCTCTTCGCCTGCGCGCACTCCGCCGGCGGCGGCCTCGAGATCGACGCCGCGAGCGGCCGCTGCGCGGAGCTGCCGGGCTGGCGCGTGCTCGAGGTGCCGTGCGCCGGCTGGATCCACCCCCTCACGATCGAGCTCCCGCTGCGCCGCGGCGCGCACGAGGCGCTGGTCGTCACGTGCCCGTCCGAGACCTGCCACTACCGCGAAGGCGTCGCGTGGACGCAGCAGCGGCTCGACGGCGAGCGTTCGCCGGCGCTGCGCGCCGACAAGGTCGAGCGCGAGCGCATTCACGTGCTCGCGCTCGATCGCACGCGAACGGGCGACCTGATCGAGGCCGCGCGGCGCATCGCCGGAGGCGCCGGCCCCGCGCAGGCCGCGCCCGGCCGCGTGTCCGGCTGGCTCGCCGCGGCCGTGCTCGCGATCGTCGTCGCCGCCGGGCTCGGCGCGTCGACCGCGATCGGCTACCGCACCCCGGCCCTTCCCGGGTCCGAGCTCGTCGTGACGTTCAAGCACGCGGGCATCCCGGGCGAGAACTGCCACGTGCTCACCGACGAGGAGAAGGAGAAGCTCCCCCGGCACATGCGGCGCGACCGAATCTGTGACCGCGCGCGCGCCGCCGTGCGGCTGCGCGTCGAAGTCGACGGCCAGCCGGTGGTCGAGCGCTCGTACGCGCCCGCCGGGATCTGGGGTGACGGCGAGAGCGTCGCGGTCGAGCGCATCCCGATGACGCCGGGCGAGCACGACGTCCGCATCGCGATCGGCGAGACGTCGGACCCGAGCGAGTGGAAGTACACGACGAGCGGCCGCGAAGCGTTCTCGTCCGATGCGCGCCGCGTGCTGACGTTCGATCATCTCGACGGCTTCACCTGGCACTAGAAGGAGCGCACTTGGCCGTATCGACGGCCGACATCGCCCACGGCTCCGCCGCACGCAGCGCGAGGCTCGGTCGCGCGGCCGATTTCGTTGCGCTCACGCGCCCGCGGATCCTTCTCCTCGTCCTGTTCACGGTGCCGCCGGCGTTCGTTCTCGGCGGCGGGCGGTGGCCGGCGCCGGGCGTGATTGCCGGCCTGATGCTCGGCGTCACGCTCCTCGGCGCCGGCTCGAGCGCGCTCAACGCCTGGTGGGAGCGAGACCGTGATGCGCGAATGGCGCGCACGGCGAACCGGCCGCTTCCGCAGCAGCGCCTCTCGCCGCGCGAGGCGCTCGCCTTCGGACTTCTCGCCTCGGCGGCGGGCGCCGCGTTGCTCGGCCTCGCGGGCGGCACGCTCGCTGCGCTGATCGGCCTCGCGACGCTCGCGCACTACCTCTTCGTCTACACCGCCTGGATAAAGCCGCGCAGCGCGGCGAGCACCGTCGTCGGCGCGCTCGCCGGAGCCGCGCCGCCGCTCATCGCCGACGCCGCCGACGGAGCGATCGGCCCCTGGGGCCTCGTGCTCTTCGCGATCGTGCTGCTGTGGCAGCCGCCGCACGTGTGGGCGATCGCGTCCTACCGTGCCGACGAGTACGCCGCTGCCGGCTTCCCGATGCTGCCGCGCGTCGCGGGTCCGGCCGTTGCGCGGCGCTGGATGCTCGCGTTCGCGCTCGCGCTCTGGCCCGTGATGCTCCTGCCGTGGCTCGCCGGAGAGCTCGGCGCGGCCTATGCGGTGACGGCCTTCCTCGCCGGCCTGTTCTTCGTCGCGCGCATCGTCGAGGCGATCCGCATCGGCACGCCCGCCGCAGACCGCAGGGTCTTCCGCGCCTCGCTCGTTGCGCTTCCGGCGGTCCTCGCCGTGATGCTCGCGGAATGCCTGCTCCGGTGAGCCGTGGCGAGCAGAGCGGCGGCCGGTCTCTCGTGGCCTTCACGCGGCGCGAGCTGCTCGTCGCGAGTGCCGCCGGCAGCGCGGCGCTCGCGCTGCGCTGCCTCTCGCCCGCCACCCGGCAGGCAGCGGCCCCGGCCGCTGCGCCGGCAACGCCCGCAGCGCCGCCCGCCTACGAGAGCTACGCCGACGTCTACCGGAGCGCATGGCGCTGGGACCGCGTCGCGCGCGGAACGCACCTTCGCGCCAACTGCTTCAGCGCGTGCGCGTTCGACCTCTACGTGAAGGACGGCATCGTCTGGCGTGAGGAGCAGGCCGACGTCTACGCCCGCGAAGGTGTCGACCTCCCCGACTTCGCCCCGCGCGGCTGCCAGAAGGGCGCGTGCTACAGCGACCTCGCCGTCTCGCCCGACCGCCTGCTGCACCCGATGGAGCGCGTCGGCCCGCGCGGCTCGGGACGCTGGCGGCGCATCTCGTGGGACGACGCGATCGGCCGGCTCGCCGACGCGATCGTCGACGCCGTCGTCGCGGGCGGCGCCGAGACCGTCGTCTACGACAACGGCACGTCGAACACCGACTGGGGGCCGAGCACGGTCGGCGAGATGCGCCTGTTCGGGATGCTCGGCGCGACGATGCTCGACGGCTTCGGCGGTACCGGCGATCTCGCGATGGGCGCCGTGCAGACGTGGGGCGCGACCTTCGTCGACGGAAGCGCCGACGACTGGTGCCGCGCCGAGACGCTGCTCGTCTGGCACTGCAATCCGACTTCGACGCGCATTCCCGACGCGCACTTCCTCACCGAGGCGCGCTACCGCGGAACCCACGTCGTCTGTGTGAGCCCCGACTACTCGCCGAGCGCGATCCACACCTCGCTCTGGGTGAGCCCGCGCCCGGGCAGCGACGCCGCGCTCGCGCTCGGGCTCGCGCGCGCGCTCCTCGAGCGCGGCGCGATCGATCCAGACTACGTGCGCGAGCAGACCGACCTGCCCTTCCTGGTCCGCGATGACGACGGACGCTTCCTGCGGCAGTCGGACCTCGACGAGAAGGGCCGCGACGACGTCTTCTACGTCTGGGACGAGCGCAACGGAAAGCTCACCGAGGCGCCCGGAACCTTCGGCCAGCGCAGCGACTCGATCGCGCTGGGCGGCCTCGAGCCCGCGCTCACCGGAAGATTCGAGGCGCAGACTCGCGGCGGGCGCGTCACGGTGCGGCCCGTGATGGACCGCCTTCGCGAGCGCCTCGCCGCGTACGGCGCGCGCGACGTCGAGCGCATCACCGGCGTCTCGCCCGATGCGCAGCAGCGGCTCGCCGACCTCGTCGCCGCGAGCCCGCGCCTGCTCATCTACGCCTCGTGGGGGTCGAACAAGTCGCATCACGCCGACCTCCTGCAGCGCGCGCTGATCCTCGTCTCCGCCCTGCGCGGCCAGCACGGCCACGCGGGATCGGGCGTTCGCTTCGCCGCATGGATCTCGTTCGACGGCGCCGACGAGCTGATCTCGCCGGGGCAGATGCCGTGGTGGCAGAAGACGCTGCTCAGGTTCTACACGCCGCCTCCGCGCATGATGGAGGACGCGATCGCGAAGGTGACGCGCGAGCGCCTCACCTGGACTCCGTCGCACCTGTTCCTCGCGGTGCACGGCGGCCTCGCGGCCGCGCAGGACCTCGCGATGACGCAGGGGCCGGCGCCGGTGCGAACGCCGAGCGCGGCGATCGGCGACGCGCTCGCGAAAGGCTGGGCGCGCGTTCGGCCCGCGGCCGACAATCCGCCGCGCGTACTCGTCACCTCGGGCGTGAACCCGCTGCGGCGCTGGCCGGTTCCGCAGGTGATCGAGCGGACGCTCTGGCCGAAGCTCGGGCTCATCGCGGCGATCGACATGCGCGTCTCGTCGACCGGTGCGAAGGCCGACCTGCTGCTGCCCGCCGCCGGCTACTACGAGAAGAACGGCATCAAGTACTCCGTCGCGATCCTCCCCTATGCCGTGATCGGCGAGCGCGCGGCGCCTCCCCGCGGCGAGTCCAAGCCCGAGTGGGAGATCGTGTCTCTGCTCGCGCGCGCGGTGCAGGAGCGCGCGAAGGCTCGCGGCCTCGGCGAGCCGCTCGCGAGCCTCGCCGACCGCTTCAGCGAGGGCGGCCGCTACGGCCCCGGCGACGACGAGGCCCTGCTCGACCGCATCCTCGGCGAGTCGGCCGCGACGAAGGTGAGCTGGAAGGAGGCGCGCCGCCGCGGCGCCGTACCGCTCCGGACGACCGGACGCTGGGGCCCGACGCAGGGCATCGGCAGCGACTACGAGCCCGGCGGAACGCTCGCGCCGTCGCGCATCCACGTCGAGAAGCGGCACGCCTGGCCGACGCTCACGGGGCGCCAGCAGTTCTATCTCGACCATCCCTGGTTCTTCGACGCCGACGAGGTGCTCCCGCGCTGGAAGCCGCTTCCGGGCGAGAATCCCGCCTATCCGATCCGCCTCACGGGCGGCCACACGCGCTGGAGCATCCACGCGATCTGGCGCGCGCACCCGGGCCTGCTGCGCCTCCAGCGCGGCGAGCCGTCGATGTGGATGGCCGAGAAGGACGCCGCCGCGCGCGGCGTTCGCGACAACGATCTCGTTCGCGTTCACAACGAGCAGGGAAGCTTCTCGGTGCGCGCGCGCGTCGCCGCGAGCGTGCAGCCGGGCGAGGCGATCCTGTACCACGCGTGGGAGCCGTACCAGTTCGCCGGCTGGCGCAGCGTGATGGAGGTGATCGCGACGCCGGTCAAGCCCACGCACCTCGTCGGCGACTACGGGCATCTGCGGCCTCGCGTCTTCCAGAACGGCCCGCTCCACGCGCCGCGCGGCGTCGCCGTCGAGATCGAGAAGGCCGAGCCGCCGCTCGGCTGACGCGCCCCCGATCGGCGCGCGGCCCTTGCGCGCGCACGGGGCCTCGCGCGAGCAACCCGCCTCACGCGAGCGCCGGCCCGCGGGCGCGGGGAGAGGGCCCGCACGGTGCGACCCCGTGCGGGCCGTGCCCGATTCGGCGCATTTCCTTTTGTTGACTGATAGAGTCAGTCATGTACGATCCTCCCGAGCGCGCCGAGGAGGACTCCCGCCATGCCCCCGCTTCCCGCCCGCCGCGTCGATCTCGACGTCCTGCGCGTCTTCGCCTGTTACCTGCTCATTCCCTTCCACGTCGCGATGGTCTTCAACCCGGCGCCCTTCTATCACGTCCGAAACGCCGATCTGAGCGAGGTCGCGATGATCGCCTGCGGCTTCGTCTCGCTCTGGCACATGCCGCTGCTCTTCCTGCTCGCGGGCTGGTCGGCGTTCGCGTCGTACCGCGTGCGCGGCCTCCGGCGCTTCGGACAGGAGCGCGTTCGGCGGCTCGTCGTGCCGCTCGTCGCCGGCTGCGCGCTCCTCGCGCCCGGCATCAAGTATCTCGAGCTGCGAAGCGGCCTCGACCTCAGCTACAGCGGCCTGCGCGTGTCGGAGGCGCTGCAGGCGGGCTTTCGCCCGCTGATCCCGAACGGCCTGCCCGTGGCGGCGCCGTTCGGCGAGAGCTTCTTCGAGTTCCTGCCGACCTTCTACACGCAGCTCGATCGCTTCACGTGGTCTCACCTGTGGTTCATCGCGTACCTGCTCGCGTTCAGCGCCGTCGTGCTCCCGCTCCTCGCTGCGCTCGCGCGCTCGCGATTCGGCGTTGCGCGTGTGTCGCGCCTCTGGGCCTACGCGCCGCTCGTTCCGCTCGTCGCGATCCAGCTCGTGCTGCGCGAGCGCTGGCCCGGGCCGTACAACCTCGTCGCCGACTGGGCGAACTTCGGCTTCTTTCTCACCTTCCTCGTGACCGGCGTCGTGATGGCGCGCCTCCCGGCGTTCGAAGACGCGATCGACGCCGAGCGCTGGCGCGCGCTCGCGATCGCCGGCGCCGCCCTCGCGCTGCTGCTCGCGCTCGTTCTCGGCCGCTTGGCGGCGCCGAAGCTGCTGGCGGTCGGCGCCGCGGTCGCGGGCTGGTGCTGCGTCGTCGCGCTGCTCGGATTCGTCCGTTCCCGCGCGCCGCGCGCAGGCCCGCGCCTCGACGCGCTCGCCGAGTCGGCGCTGCCGGTCTACCTGCTGCACCAGCCCGTGATCGTCGTTCTCGGCTACGGCGTGGTCGCGCTCCCGTTCGGGATCGCCGTGAAGTTCGTCCTGCTGCTCGCTCTCGCGAGCGGCGCAACGGTCGCGCTCTACGCGATCGCGCGGCGCCACCCCGTTGCGCGCTTCCTGCTCGGCATGCGGCCGCTCGCTCCGCAGGCGCTCGGCGCGGGCGCGGCCCCCGTGCAGGCGAGAGTGGCGGAGGCCTGATGTCCTGCCGCGCCCTCTTCCTCGTCGTGCTCCTCGCGGCGCCCGCTTCGCTCGCCGCGACGGGTCGTGCCGGCGATCCCGTCGGCCTGTGGTGGGCCGAAGGCGGCGCCGCGCAGGTCGAGATCGGCGCGTGCGGCGAAGGCCTGTGCGGAACGGTCACCTGGCTCCGCTCTCCCTTCGACGAGAACGGCTGTCCCATGCGTGACTCGCGCAACCCCGACCCGCACGAGCGCGAACGCTCGCTCGTCGGCATCGAGATCCTGCGCGGGCTGCGCGCGACGGCCGAGGGCTGGAGCGGCGGCGAGATCTACGATCCCACGAGCGGCCGGCGCTACAGCGCCGCCGTCGCGATGGACGGCCCCGACCGGCTCCGGGTACGCGGGTACCTCGGAATCCGCCTTCTCGGCCGCACGACGGTCTGGACACGCGTGCAAGGAGAGCCCGTATGCCGCCTCGCCGAATGACCCTTCGCCTCGCGCTTCCGCTCCTCGGATACGTCGTCCCCACCGCGGCCATCGGCTACGGCGTCGTGATCCCGCGGAGCTGCATTGCCGGCGTGAACGAGCTCACGATCGGATTCGCGACCGCGATCCTCGGCGCGTGCATCACCTACGTCGCCGGCGTTCGTGCTGCGCTCGGAAGGACGGGCCGTGAAGCCTGAGCTCATCGCACGACAGTCGCGGCTCCCGTCGGGCTGGCTCGGCGAGATCGTCGCGCGCGTGATGTCGATCGAGACCGTGGCCGTCAACCGCAGCGCCGTGCAGCGGCTCGCGCCCGCGCCCGGTGAGGAGATCCTCGAGGTCGGCTGCGGCCACGGCCGCACGCTGTGCGAGGTCCTCGCGCGCGGCGCCGCTCGCGTCGCGGGCGTCGATCCGTCTGGCGTGATGGTGCGGCTCGCGACGCGGCGCCTCGAGCGCGAGATCGCGAGCGGCCGCGCGGTCGTCGAGCTCGCCGAGGCCGCGTCCCTGCCGTTCGAGAGCGGACGCTTCGACGCCGCGTTCGCGGTCCACGTCCTCTACTTCTGGCCGCACGCCGAACGAGAGCTCCGCGAGATCCGGCGCGTGCTGCGTCCGGGCGGCCGCCTCCTGCTCGGCTTCCGGCCGAAGGCCGCAGAGAGCGTCGCGGCGCTGCCCGCCTCCGTCTACACGCTTCGCACGACGGAGGAAGTCACGGCCTCGCTCGCGGCAGCCGGCTTCGAACGTGCGCATGTCGAGTGCGAGGCCGGTGCCGCGCCGCCGATCGCGTGGGCGCTCGCGTTCGCAGGGGAGCCGCCGGAGCCGGCTGCCTGACACGATCCCGGGCGTGCTGCGAGGCTGATGCGAGCGCGCGCCGACGAGCGGCCCGCCTTCTCGTCGTCTCCGCCCCGCGCGGCGTCGCTCGGCCGTCGATCGCGGCCGAGCCGGCCGCGCTACGAGCCGTGCGCGGCGATCACGCGAGCGAGCTCTTCGCCGGCGATGCGGTTTCCGAGCCGGTTCCAGTGCATGCCGTCGGCGAGCCGCACGGCCTGCCCGCTGCGCTCCGCCGCTTCGACGTTCCCGGAAACCGACGCCGCCGCCTCGAAGCCCGCCGCGCGCGCGATCGCCTGCCACGTCGCGGTTTCCTCGCGGCTCGACGTGTCGCACGAGAACGTGATCCGCTGCGTCCCGCGCGGCATCGCCGCAGCGATCTTCGCGACGAGATCGGTCGTGAGCGCGACCGCCGCCGCTCGCTCCGCGGCGAGCGCCTCCGCGTCGCGCGGCGCGGTCGACCGCGGGTCGAGCGCGAACTGCAGCGCCATCAGCTCGAAGTCGAGCTTGCGAAAGAGCCGCGAGTTCTCGTACAGCAGCAGGTACGGATGGTGCTTCGGCAGCCGGAAGACGATCGCGTCGCCGACGAGGTAGGGGCGAAGGTTCTTCTGGTTGCGAACGTGGCTCATCCGGCTCTCGATCGCGAAGCTGTTGTCCGAGAGATCGTTCGGGCAGTACTGGAGCACGAAGACGTCGGGCTTCACCACGTCCGCGAGCTGCCGGACGAGCAGCAGCTCCTGGAGCGTCCCGTATCCGCTCCCGCCGATCGCGAAGACCTCGACGGGAAGACGCTCGGCGACGACGCCGAAATACGCCTCCGCGTTGCTCGTGTTCGGATCCCCCGTGAACGAGTCGCCGACGAAGAGCACGCGCTCGCGCTGTCCCGACGCGTCGCCGAACGCGCGGAACCCGTACGGGCCGGCCGAGTAGTCGACGGCGTAGTCGGAGCCCGTCTGATCGCGCGCCGTGAGATGCGCGGAGAAGTCCGCCTTCGGCCTCCAGCCGAGCACGTCGTCGCGCTCGTAGACCATGCAGCGGCCGAACGTTCGCACGGCCAGCTCTCCAACGAGCGCCAGGAGTGCGGTGCCGAGCAGCGAAACGAGTGCGAGCTTCCGAAGCCGTCTCACGTCCGGTGCGACCCGTCGGTCTTCGCGAGAAGTGTAGAGCCTCCGCGCGCACGGCGCCGCGAGACGCGCGAGCCGGAGGGCCGGCGATGGTTGTACCACGGAGAGGCCGCGAGCGGCGCGCGCAAACGCGCGCGCGGCGCGTCCCGGCGGCTCGCAATGTCTACAGCGTTGTCAACACCGATCGGTGACGTGACGGAGCGAGCGTTCGATCCGACTCCTGGATGCCTCGGTCGTTACCACGGCCGGAGCAACGCCAGCGATCCTGCCGGACACGCATTCGACCCGACTTCCGGATGCCTCGGTCGTTACCGCTTCGCGCCAGAGCCGCGGCGCGCAGCCGCGAGGACTCCGAGCCCGGCGATCATCAGCGCCGCGGTGCCCGGCTCGGGCACCGGTGCGAAATAGTCGAAGCCCGAGGTCGACGACGCCGCGAAGTCCGCGACCGGCTGTCCCGCCGCGTCGAAGACGCCCGTGATTCCGCCCCAGCGCAGCGTCTGCGCGTAGTCCGCGTGGCCGTCGGCGTTGGTACCGAGGCCGCCGCCTCCGGTCGACGCGCTCGGGTAGGCGTAGAGATCCAGCGTGGAGCCGAGGGGGGGTCTCGGTGCCGAAGACGATCGGGATCGTGAGGGCGATCGTCGGGGAGAAGTTCGAGAAGGTCGCCGTCGAGACGGTGAAGACGCCGCCGAACTGGCCGTATCCGGAGTACTGGCGGTCGCAGAGGGCCCACCCGCCGCAGGCGCCGCGGAGGAT
>JAYRMX010000235.1:0-44160 GCA_041912475.1 Myxococcota bacterium | reverse complement strand
GCTCGCCGGCAGCGGCCTTCGCTCGCTGCGCTCGCTGCGCGGCCGCTTCGCGGCCTTGCCCGAGCCGCACGGCTCGCTTCGCTCGCCGGCAGCGGCCTTCGCTCGCTGCGCTCGCTGCGCGGCCGCTTCGCGGCCTTGCACTCAGCCGTTGGGAGGAAACCGATCGGCGCGCGGCACGGGGAAGAAGTGATGGTGGTAGCCGCCGGTGATTTCGTGGATCGCGATGCCCTCGCGGCCGTCGTCCGTGCGCACGGCCAGCAGGTTCTGGCCGCCGCCGTACGGCCCGTAGCGCGCGGCCCAGGCGCCGCGTCCCTCGACGCCGACGCGGCGTCCGCCCTCGAGCGTGAACTCCATGCGGCCCTCGAGGCCGGCAACGTTCTCGCCGTCACGCCCGTAGCTCGTCCTCCGGCCTTCGGCGTCGAGCCAGTGCAGGTCGTGTCGGTAGTCGATCACGGGGACGGGCTCGCCACCGCCCGCGGGCGCGAAGCAGCCGTCGGTGAACACGCGCGCGCCGTTCGCGTATTCCCAGTGCCAGCCGCCGAACATGCCGTCGGGAAGCTGGATCGCGAACCACTGCCACATCGGGCAGCGCGCGTGATCGCGGATCCCCCACGAGTGATCGCGCTGGCCCCACCAGCCGTCGACGCTCACGGTCTTGCCCGCGTGCCGGAACCACCCGCTGTAGTCGCCCGACTGGACCATGTGGCTCTGGTCCCAGACGATCTCGTGGCCCGCCTTCATGCTCCCGCGACGAAGGGCGTAGGCCGCCGTGCGCGCGGTGAACGTGATGTCCATCGCGACCGGGGCCTCGGGCACCTCCGCGACGCGCAGGCGAATGCGGCGAAGCGGCTCGACGATGTCGATCGTGACCGGCCCCGCGTTCATGGTGTGCGGATCGCCGCCGAACGGGCGGCTGTGGCGCGCGTACTGGAGCACGCCTCCCACGCGCCCGAGCTGCAGCGAGTCGAGCTCCTGGCGCGCCGGGAACGTGGCCATGGTGAGAATCACGACGTCGCCGAGACGGTCGCGCGGGTGGATCACGAAGAACAGGCTGTCGCGCCAGTGGGGGTGGTACGTGACGACGTTCGGGAAGGGCTCCGGAATCTGGTGGACGAAGAGCTCGTCCATCGGCGTCAGCGTCGGCATCGTCCTCCTCCGCGGCGCGGCGCCCGCGTCCGCTCGAGCGTGGCAGAGATCAGGACAGGCTCGCGAGCGTCTCGTCCGCCTTCGCGGCGAACTCGGCGACGTGCTCGTCCTCGAGGACGAGCGACGGATAGAGCTTGGGGATGGCGAGGTTCTGCGACGACGCCACGACGATCACGCCGCGCTGGAACATGCCGATCACGAAGAGCGCGCCGGCCATCTCGTCCCGGAAGTCGAGCGCCCAGAGCAGACCCGTCCGCCGCACCGACCGAACGATCGCGGGATGCCGCTCCGCGAGGCCGTTCACGGCGGCGCCGAGGCGATCGCCCATCGCGTTCGCGCGCGGCAGCAGGCGAAGCGTCTCCTCGATCGCCGTCCGCGACACGACGGCCCCGACGTTCGACCACGCGTACGACGAGATGATCCGGTACGGGTTCTCTCCCCAGAAGTCGAGCGTTCCGGGCCGCATCAGCACGGCGGCCATCGGGAACAGGCCGCCCGAGAAGCCCTTCGCCGTCACGAGCATGTCGGGGCTCACGCCCCAGCGCTGGATGCCCCACAGGTGGCCGAGGCGGCCCATCCCCGTCACCACTTCGTCGGCGATCAGCTTGGCGCCGGTCGCGTCGCACAGCCGCCTCGCGGCGTCGAAGTAGCCGGCCTCGGGCGCCCGGCCGTCGTAGTCGGTTCGAACCGGCTCGAGCACGACGGCGGCGGTGCGGTCGCTGATCGCGCTCTCGAGCGCGGCGATGCTGCCGTACTCGATCGCGCGGAAGTCGGGAACGAGCGGCTCGGCCCAGTCGCGCATCTCGCCGGGCGCCATCATCGAGAGCGCGAAGCCCGTGACGCCGTGATAGCCGTGATCGCCGTGCAGGATTTCGGTTCGGCCCGTCGCGCCGCGCGCGATCTTGATCGCCTGGTCGATCGCCTCGCTCCCCGTCACCGCCGGCAGCGTCATCTCGAGGCCGGGCGGGCCGGTCTTCGCGAGCGTCTCCGCGAGCCGCGCCTTCGCTTCGCTGAAGTAGAACAGCGACCCGAAGTCTTCCCGGCGCATCGCCTCCTGCATCGCGGACACCACCGCCGGGTTGCGGTGTCCGAGGCTGTGGATGCCTCCCACGTTCCACAGGTCGAGGTACCGACGCCCTTCGGTGTCATAGACGTACGGCCCTTCGCCGCGCGCCTCGATCAGCAGGTAGTTGAGCTTGCGGATCGCGTCGACGCGCGACGCCCCGAAGTAGCGCCCGTAGCGCTCGACGAACTGGTCGCGGGTGAGCGGCGGCGTGGCCAAGACTCTCCTCCTCTTCGGCGCCCGCCCCGGGGCTGCGGCGGCGAAGGGTCGGCCAGCGCCCGCGCGCGCGCCAGCGCCTTTACGCGGCGCCGGATTCTGATACCTCCGGGGGCATGCGCGACGACGAGCACCTCGGAGCGCGGCTCGAAGACCGGCTGCGCCCGTTCGTCCAGGACCCGCTGCTCTGGCCGGTTCTCGCCGTCGCGGTCGGAATGCTCGCGACCGATGCGGCGGCGCTGCTCGTTCTCGCGTGTCGCGACCGCAGCCCGGCCGCGCTCGCCGCGGTGGCGCTGCTCGCGGCGCTCGGCGCCCGAGGCACGGTCACCGCCGCGCGCCGCCGTCGCCTCGGCGCGGCCGGCGGCGTCGCCGTCGCGATCGCTCTGCTGGCGGCGGCCGAAGCCGCTCTCTACATGGCGCTGACCGACCACTGACCGGCGCGGCGGCCTCGCACCGCCGAGGGCGGCGCTATCGCAGCAGCGACTCGATCACGTGCTGCACGAGCGCAGAGCCGAGCCACGACCCGATCGGAAGGCACGCGTAGAGCCCGAGGCGAACCAGCGTCGAGGCGTCGAACGGCCACGTCTTCGTCGCGCTCACCCGCGCCTCGTACGCGAGCAGGTCTGCGAAGTGCCCGCCCTCGTACGCGGGCGCCCATCCCGCGGCGCGGAGCCGGCTGCGCTCGGCGGCGATTCGCACGCGAAGCGTCGCGAGCTCCCGCTGCTTCTGCACGCGGATGTGACGATGCACTCCCCAGACCGGCAGCAGGAACGAGAACGATGCGAAGGAGAAGATTCCCGTCAGCACGACGGCCGGCGGCGCGGCCTTGCCGGCGTCGAAGAAGACGAGCGACGCGATCGAGACGAGGAGCAGCCAGCGAAGCGCGCGCCGCAGGCCGCGCTGGCCGAAGACGTAGAGCGGCGAGAGGTCTAGGAGCTCGATCGACCGGAGGCACCCGGCGAGCTGCGCGAACCTGCGGTCCTCGGAGAGCGTGGCGAAGAGGGTCTTGAACGTGGTCCAGCCGAGCACGGCTCCGACGGCGAGATCGAACAGAACCGACGGCATCGTGTAGGTCCGAGCGAGCAGGAAGCGGGCCGGGACGACGTAGAGCGTCGGGACGATTGCGACGATCAGCGCCGCTCCGATCGCGCCGGCGGCGCGCGGGCCGAGACGCCATCCCGCCGGCTCGGCGACCCGAGCGAGCTGCGGCGCGAGCTTCTCGACGTCGCGGCGCGAGCCGAGCTCCTCGTAGCGGTGCATCACGATCACGCCCGCGAGGAGCGTCGAGACCACGACCGCGCTCCGCACCTCGACGTGACGCCACGGAGCGACCTCGCCGGAGAGCAGCGTCGCGAGATTGCCGTCGAGCAGATCGAGCGCGAAGAAGACGAGCCCGAGGGCGGCGGCGACGAGCGCTCCGACCGCGAGCGGCGGCACGGGCGCTGCCTCGAAGAGCCGCGCCCACAGCGGACACACGCTCGCGTAGGGTGCGGCGGGCGTTCCGGCGATCGCGGCGGCGCGCGCCGGCGCGGCACCGCGCCGCGCGGGCTCCGACGTGGGCGGCGCGAAGGCGAGACGGGGGGACAGACGCATGGCGGCCTCCCAGCCACGATACGATCGAAGCACGCGCGGGGCCGCCGCGCTGTGAAGCCGTTCACACGACCGGAAACGCTTTCCCGGCGCGGGGTTGCAGGCGCAGGCCGCGCCTCGGCTAGACTTCGGTGCCGTGGCACGCCGGATCATCGTCTGCGACGGGGCCGAGCTGGCCCGCCTCTGGTCCCGGATCGGCGCAGCCGAGGACGAGGAGCTGTTCTGGGTGCCACGCGAGGACGAGTCCCGGGCGCGGCCCGCCGGCTTCCGCGCCCTCGCGGGCGGGCTCTCGGCGGACGCGTTCCAGAAGCTCAACGCGAAGGAGGGCGACGGCTTCGCCCTCGTTTCGGAGGACGCTCCGTTCGTCCGCGCGGCCGCGGCTGCGATCGTCCAGTCGGGGCCGTCGGGCGCTCCGATCCTCGTTCTCTCCGACGATCTCGCTCCGGAGGACCTTCCCGAGCACCCGTGCCTTCGGCGCACGGGGCTCCGCTCGCTGATCCGCGACGACGTCGACGACGAGTTCGATCACCTCAACAACCTGCAGCGCGTCACCAGCGTCCGCCGCGTCCTCGGCGCGCGCCAGAAGATCGCCATTCTGCTGCAGCCCGATCCCGACCCCGACGGCATCGCGTGCGGCTACGCGTTGCGCGTGCTCCTCGGTCGCAACCGCACGACGGCGCCGCTCGTCTCGTTCGGCGAGGTGACGCGGCCGGAGAACCGCGCGATGGTGAGCGCGCTCGGGATCGAGGTCCGCAAGATCGTCCCGCAGGACCTCGAAGAGTTCGACGCGCTCGCGCTCCTCGACGTCCAGCCGCCGGTCTTCGGCGAGAGCATTTCGCCGCGCCTTCGGAGCATCGACCTGGTCGTCGATCACCACCCCGAGCGCGGCGGATACGATGCGCTGGTGAAGGACATCCGAACGGCCTACGGCGCGACGTCGAGCATCCTCACCGAGTACATCCGGGCGGCCGCGCTCGAGCTGCACCCGAAGCTCGCGACCGCGTTGCTCTACGGCATCAAGACCGACACCCAGCTCCTCGGCCGCGAGACGAGCGCGCGCGACATCGACGCCTTCGCGTACCTGCACTCCGAGCACAGCCCCGCGCTGCTGCGCCGCATCGAGCGGCCGGCGCTGCCGGCGGCGGGTCTGCGTGCTCTCGGGCGCGCGCTCACGCGGTCCGCCGTCGAAGAGGGCGTTCACCTTCTCGTGCTCGGCCGGGTGAGAGAGGACGTGATCCCGCAGGTGGCCGACCTCGCGCTCCAGGCCGAGGGAGCGGAGTGGGCAGTCGCAGCCGGCATCGTCGGATCGGACCTCGTCTTCTCGGTTCGCAACGTCGGCCACGTGCGCGCGGCCGGCGACGTCGTTCGGGCCGTCGTCGAGGGCCTCGGCGTCGGCGGCGGACACCGCTCGATGGCGAAGGGCATCATTCCGCTCAAGGCATTCCGCAAGATCTACGGCGGCGCGACGCGATCGGTCGTCCGCAGCGCGCTGCTCCAGGCGTTCATCGCGGCGATCCGGCGCGAGGAGATCCCGCGACAGGACGTCGCGCGCGAGGAGGGCTGAGCGTGCCGCGGCCGGTGCGGCTCACGGACGCAGAGCTGCGCGCCGCCGTCGAGACCCTTCCGGGCTGGACGCTCCGCGACGGCAAGCTGCACCGCACGTTCCGTTTCGCGGACTTCAGCGCGGCGTTCGGGTTCATGACGCGCGCGGCGCTCGCGGCCGAAGCGATGAATCACCATCCGGACTGGCGCAACGTCTGGAGCGTCGTCGAGGTCGATCTCACGACCCACGACGCCGGCGGCGTGACGGCGCTCGACGTCGGACTCGCCCGCACGCTGGACGCGCTCGCGGGCGCGCGCGCCTGATCCTGCGCCCGTCCGGGCCCGGATCGTGCCGCTTTCGGCACGATCGGATCGCCGCGCCGCGACCGAGCAGCTCGCTTGCGGTTGCGCATGCGAAGATACACTCGAACGTACCGAGCTTCGCGGCGGATCGCGGAGACGAGTCGGCGGCGTCGCCCCGCGCACGGAGAGGCCGTGAACCGAAGAACCCTCGCGATCGCGGCGCTCGCGGGCGCGCTCGCCTTCGGCGCGGCGCCGGCGCTCGCCGATTGCCCGGCCGGCTGCGACGACGGCAACCCGTGCACCGACGACATCTGCGATCCGCAGCTCGGCTGCGTTCACTCGAACAACACGCTTCCCTGCACCGACGGCAACGCGTGCACGACGAACGACGCGTGCAACGGAGGGGTCTGCGTCGGCGGAGACCGCGCGCCCGGCTGCACCGCGTGCAACGCGGTGGCGGTGCTTCCCGCCGCGGGCGCGACCGTGCACGGAACGACGAGCGGGACGAGCAACCTGTCGGGAACGTGCGGAACGACCGGTGCGTCGCCCGAGCGCGTCTTCCGGTGGACGCCGTCCACGTCCGGCGTCGCGACGTTCCGGACGTGCGGCCTCGGTACGCTCTTCGACAGCGTCGTCTACGTCCGCAAGTCGAAGTGCAGCAACGGTCAGGAGCAGATCTGCAACGACGACGGGCCGTGCGCGAGCGGCACCTCCGGCAACGAGGCATCGAGCGCGACGCTCGGCGTCACGGCGGGGACGAGCTACTACATCGTCGTCGACGGCTGGAACGGAGCGCAGGGGCCGTTCGAGCTCACGGTCGAGGCGCCGTCGGTCTGCGGCAACGGCGTGCGCGAGGGCGCGGAGGAGTGCGACGGGGCCGACGCGAGCGGATGCGCCACGGGAGCGTGTACCGCGAGCTGCACGTGCACGACGCCGCCGGGCGGCCTCCCCGACCTCTCGTCCGAGATCACCGACTGGTTCTTCGACTTCGACGCCAGCGTCGCGTGGGGCGACGTGGCGGAGGGCTGCGCCGAGGCGGCGACCGGCGTCGATCTGCTCCGCCTCGGCGTGAAGAGCCGGAACGTCGGCACCGCGGACTTCGTGATCGGCCCGCCCGGCTGTCCGAGCCCGTGCACGGACCATCCGCTCGAGGTCTGCGGGAACCCGAGCTTCATCTGCAGCCCGGCGCAGGGGCACAACCACGGCCACTACACCGACTACGCGCGCTACGAGCTGCTCGACGAGACCGGCCAGACCGTCGTCGTCGGCCACAAGCAGGGGTTCTGCCTCAAGGACGGTTACGACGCCGGTCCTTGCCCGAACTATCAGTTCGACTGCAACAACCAGGGCATCTCGAAGGGGTGCGCGGACCTCTACGAATCGACCCTCGGCTGCCAGTACCTCGACATCACGGGCGTCCCGGCGGGCAACTACACGCTGCGGGCCGTGGTCGATCCGTTCGATCGGATTTCCGAGCTCACCAAGACCAACAACGTCTCGGCGGTCTCCGTGACGATCCCGCCGCACGCCTGCTCGGCCCCGGCGGTGATTCCGCCCGGCGGCGGAACCTTCACCGGAACGACGGCCGGAACGAGCACGCTCACGGGAGGCTGCGGCGCGTCGACGAACGTGTCTCCCGAAACCGTCTTCGCGTGGACGCCGGGAGCTTCGGGGACCGCGACGATCGACACCTGCGACGCGGCGGCGACGGCCTTCGACACGGTCCTCTACGTTCGCGAGGCCGCGTGCAGGGGAGGCGCCCAGCTCGCGTGCAACGACGACACGACCGGGTGTAACACGGCCGCCGGAGAGAAGGGCTCGCGCGTGACGCTCCCGGTCACCGCGGGCCAGACGTATTTCCTCGTCGTCGACGGCGCGAACGGCGCCGCAGGCGCCTTCCGCCTCAACGTCTCCGGCCCGGCGCCGCCGCCGGCCTGCGCGGACGGAGTCGACAACGACGGCGACGGCAGCGTCGACTTCCCGGCCGACCCCGGGTGCACGAGCGCGGCGGACGATTCCGAGCAGGCGGAGTGCAGCGACGGAATCGACAACGACGGCGACGGCGCGTTCGACTACCAGGGAGACAACGGCTGCTCGTCCGCGAACGACGTCTCGGAGCTCCCGGACTGCGCCGACGGCATCGACAACGACGGCGATGGCAAGGTCGACTTCCCGGCCGACCCCGGGTGCGACGGCAGCGGCCCGTTCGCGCGCGAGAATCCGGAATGCAGCGACGGCGTCGACAACGATGGCGACGGCAAGGTCGACTTCCCCGCCGACACGAGCTGCGCGTCGGCGTCGGGACCGAGCGAGAAGGGAGGCATCTGCGGCCTGCTCGGCGTCGAAGCGCTGCTGCCCGCTCTCCTCGCCGTGCGGGGCCGCCGCACCCGGAGGACCGCCTCGTGAAGCTGCGTCACGCCGCGCTCGTCACTCTGCTCGCGAGCGCCGCCGCGAGCGTCGCATCGGCCGGCCTGCTCGACAGTCCGCCTCCGCCCTTCCCGGGCGGCGCGCCGGGCGTCGTCGTGTACCGAATGGGGCCGGTCTACTACGACCCGGGTTCGATCGACACCGTGGTCCGCTGCACGAACACGGGAAGCTTCTCCGTCGCGGTCGCCGTCGAGGTCTTCGACGCGACCGACCGGCTCGTCGCCACCGCGACGAGCGCCGAGGTCGCTCCCGGGGCCGAGGTCGCGTTCGCGACGTCGGCCGACGCAGCGCGTCCGGGCGCCGTCGTGCCGTCCGGGCTCGCGAGCGTCGCGCACGGCAAGGCGCGCGTGAGCGCGACGGCGAAAACGCTCTCGTGCATCGGGCTCCAGGTGCTCCACAAGGCCGACGGAACCGTCCGCGAGATGCAGCTCGAGCTCGTGAAGAAGGTGGCGTTCTAGGCGCGGGAGCGGCCGATCTCGAGCAGCCGGTGCGCGCCGGCCATGCGCTCCTGGATCCCGACGCCGAGCGGGCAGCTCCCGAGGCACGGCGCGCTGCACGTCGCGCACACCGCGGCGTTCTTCTCGAGCGCGGCGTACAGGCGCATCGCCTCCTTCTCGTTCCCGTAGTCCTCGAAGTACATGCGATGGCGGAGCACGTCGTGGATCGGAAGGCCTTCGGGGCAGCTCGGAAGGCACTGCCCGCAGTGCGGCGCGCAGTAGGTCCCGCGGATCCGGCGGTCGTAGTCCTCGAGGACGGCGACGTCTTTCTGTGTGAGCCACTGCCCGGATGCGTAGAGGTATTCGTCGACGTGCTGCGGCACGGAGAACGAGACCACCGCGCACGAGACGTCCGGGTTCGAGAGCACCCATTTGAAGGCCGCCTGCGAGTACGCGTCGGCCTGGTCGCGCGTCTCGGCGAGCCCGCGGTGCCGCGCGCCCTTCAAGGTCTTCATCGCGACGACGCCCATGTCCTGCTGCGACCGCGCTCGGGCGATGATCTCGGGCATCTGCGGCCAGATCCCGTGGTGATACGCGAGCATCATCACGTCGAAGCGTCCGGATTCGATGGCGCGAGCGGCCACCTGCACGAGGTTCGGCGTGTGGCTCGAGAAGCCGAGGAAGCGGACCTTGCCCTGCTGCTTCAAGCGGTCGAACGCCTCGTGCGCGCTCTCGGAAAGCAGGCGCTCGACCTCGTCGCAGGAGTGGATGTGGACGAGGTCGACGTAGTCGGTGCCGAGCCGCCGCAGGCTTCCTTCGATCGCCTCCTGGTACGCGGAGACGGGCGCATCGGCCGGAAGGTGGCCCTCGGGTGTGCAGAACTTCGTCGCGACGAAGACCCGGTCGCGCGGCACGCTCGCGAGCGCGCGACCCATCGCCTGCTCGCTGCCCGAGCCCGCGTAATCGGGAGCGGTGTCGAAGTAGTTGACGCCGCGTTCGAGCGCGAGGCGCGCGACCTGCTCCCCGGTGTCACCGCGGATCTGGCCCGTGCCGAGGACGATGTCGGAAACCTGCCAGCCGGTCCGCCCGAGCCGGCGCCACGCTCGAATGCGGCTTCCCTTCCACGCCTCCTTCGGATTCGGGTCGGTCTTCACGACGGGCGCGGCGAAGATCTCGCTCCCGACCGGCGCCCAGCCGCGGCCGCCGTTGCCGATGCCGTAGAACGCGCGCGCGAAGCCGGCGGCGCCTCCGGCCACGAGCGCGGCGGCGGCCGCGCCGATGCCCGACGCCGCGCCCGCGAGAAACCCGCGGCGGCCGGGGTCGGCCGCTTCACGCTTCGCGCGCGTCGCGGCGCGCACGGCGAGCAGGCTCACGAGCGCCGTGGCCAGCACGACGCCGAGCGCGAGCATCACGCCCGCGACGGTGAAGTCGAGCTTCGGGAGGACGGCACGGCCGGCGCCCTGCAGCAAGTCGCCCGCAGGAAACGCCTGCGGCGCGAGGCCGATCACGGAGCGGTAGAGGATCGGACCCGCGACCGCGAAGCCGGCGGCGGCGGCGAAAACGAGGCAGACGAGAAAGACGACGCGCGGCCTGCCGGGCATCGAGAGCCTCCCTCCCCGAGCCCCCGGGATCGAGCGGCTCTGCGCGAGTCTACATGCCGCCGCCCGGGCTCCCAGCCAGCGATGCGACGGTCTCGCCGGCTTCCCAGGCGTCGAAGGACCCGAGGAACCGGGCGACCGCACGCTCGGGCTCGCCGGGCTCCTCCGCGCGCGCGAACGCGACGTAGAGCCGCGACCCGACGAGGAAGAGCCTCGCCTCCTCGGTGACCTGCGGGCGCTCCGCCGGCGCGTAGCGCAGCGCGAGGCCGGGATGGCCGTGCAGCGAGATCGGCTCGCTGACCGTGCGGCTCGCTCCCATGTCGTCGAGGACTCCCTGCTTCGCGAGGTCGAGGACGAGCCTCGGCGGGAGCATCGCGGCGGCCATCTTCGGAACGTCGTGGTACTCGACGCGAAGGCGAACTCCCGCGGCCGTCACGTCGAAGCTCCCCTCCTCCATCCGGCCCGCCCACGTCTCGCGGGCCGTGCGCTCGCGAACGGGCTCCGCGGGAAAGGCCGCGGCGAAGCGGCCCTCCGGAGAGACAAAGGCCTCGGCCTGCTCGGCCCGCGACGGCGAGGAGGCGAGCGTGACCAGCCAGAGCAGGGCGGCGCCCCACGACCGGAGCAGCGTGCGCGACACGAGCTGTAGATCCTCTCGACGGGGGCGCAGGGGGCGGGGCCGAATGGCGCAGGAGGCTAGAGCCCCTGGGCGAGCGCCGCCACCGCTTCGACGAGCGCATCGAGCTCCCGCGGGGAAAGCCATCCGGAGCCGCCCTCGGCCTCGGCGCGGGCCACGAGGTCGAAGGTCTCGGCGCCGCCGGCCGCTTCGACGAGCGCGGCGAGCGCGCCCCGGCCGGCGCCCGAGAGGAGAGCGCCGGCCTCGAGCTCGAGGGCGATGCGCGCCGGCTCCTCGACGGCGAGCGAGCGCCGGGCGTCGAGGTACGTCCCGATCGCGGCGGCGTCCTGCGCGAGGAGGCCCGCGCCGAGGCGCGCCGCGCGGCGGATCGCCGCATCGGCCGCGGCGCCCAGCCAGAGCGGAGGGCCCGGCCGCTGGACCGGGCGCGGCGCGATCGCGATCTCCGACACCCCATGGTGTCGCCCTGAGAACGAGATCGGCTCCCCCGACCACGCCGCGCGCAGCAGAGCGATCCCCTCCTCGAGTCGCCCGCCGCGACTGCGCCGCTCGACGCCGAACTCCGCGAAGGCCTCGCCCTCCGCTCCGAGACCGAGCGCGAGCTCGATGCGGCCGCCCGAGAGCCCGTCGAGGGTCGCGATGTCCTCGGCGACGCGGAGCGGATGATAGAGGGGAAGCGCGAGCGGCCCGGCGCCGATGCGAATTCGCGTGGTCCGCGCAGCGAGCGCGGCGCAGAGCGGGAGCGCAGCGGGAAGCCGCGCTCCCGGAGCGAGCGGACGCTCGGAGACCCAGACGAGGCCAACGCCGCAGGCCTCGGCCGCCGCCGCGTGCGCGAGCAGCGAGTCGTAGAGCGCTGCGGCATCGGCCGGACCGAACACGGGCCGCGGGTCGTAGCGGAGCGCGAGCCGGAGGGCGGGGCGAGGCGCCGGCTCCGCTCGATGGGATGTGGGTGACGGCAGCTCCAATCGAAGTCCCCCCGCCCGCCGAACCGGCGCCGGTTGCGACGGGCGCAGCCCGAGAGGATGACCCGCCCCACGCCGCCTCGCCGCGGGCCGCGGCGAAGGCCTCGGTGCTAGCCTCGGCGCGCCGTGCGCAGCCTCTGGAACGACGATCATGCCCGCGCCGCCGTCGAGCGCTGGGGGCCCGCCTGCGGCGAGGCCGTCGCGCTCCGCGTCTACACGTCACGGCTCATCGGACAGGATCCGGACCTCGTCCTCCACGGGGGCGGCAACACGTCGGTGAAGGACTCCGTCACGACGCTGCTCGGCGACCGCGTCGAGGCACTGTTCGTGAAGGGCTCGGGATCGAGCCTCGACCGCGTCGAGCCGCGGGACCTGCCCGCGGTGGATCTCGCGTGGCTGCGCCGGCTGCGCGAGCTCGCGTCGCTGAGCGACGAAGAGATGGTCAACCAGCTCCGCACCCACCTGTTCGACGCGAGCGCGCCGAACCCTTCCGTCGAGGCGCTGCTGCACGCCTTCCTCCCGCATCGCTACGTCGACCACAGCCACGCCGACGCCGTCCTCGCGCTCACCAACCAGCCCGATGGCGCGGCGCGCGCCCGCGATGCGCTCGGCGAGCGCGTCGCGGTGCTGCCTTACATCATGCCGGGCTTTCCGCTCGCGAAGGCGGTCGCGGAGGTCTTCGAGAAGGATCCTCGGGTGGTCGGGATCGTGCTCGTCAAGCACGGCCTGTTCACGTTCGGCGACGGCGCTCGCGAGAGCTACGAGCGGCACATCGAGCTCGTCGACGCGTGCGAGCGTCACGTCGCGCGCAAGATCGCGGGCCGCGCGATCCTGACGCCGCGTTTTCGCGCGCCGGCGCCGCCGGACGCGCTCGCGGCGCTCGCCGCCCCGATCCTGCGCGGCTGCCTCGCCGAGCCGACGGGAGACGAGGACGCACCGTGGCGCCGCCTCGTCTGCGACTGGCGCGGCGGCGACGAGGTGCGCGCCTTCTGCGACAGCGAGCAGGCGCTCGGCCTCGCCGCCAGCGGACCGCTCACGCCCGACCACGTGATCCGCACCAAGGCCGAGCCGCTGTTCGTCGCCGAGCCGCGCTGGGACGACGCGAGCGCTCTTCGCGCGCAGCTCGCCGAGGCCGCGGCCGCCTACCGCCGCACGTACGAGGCCTACTTCGACGAGAACGTTCGCGCGAAGGGCGTCACACGAACGCGGCTCGACTCCGCGCCGCGCGTCGTGCTCCTGCCGGGCGCCGGCGCCTTCTGCTTCGGCCGCACGGCGAAGGACGCCGCGATCGCGGGCGACCTCACCGAGCACACGCTCCGCACCAAGGCGCGCGCGGCGGCCTTCGGGCGCTACGAGGCGCTGCCGCCGGCCGACCTCTTCGACATGGAGTACTGGAGCCTCGAGCAGGCGAAGCTCGGCAAGGCGCAGCCGCGGCCGCTCGAGGGACAGGTGGTGCTCGTGACCGGCGGCGCGGGAGCGATCGGCGCCGGAATCGCCGAGGTGTGCGCGGAGGCCGGCGCGCAGGTGGTCGTCGCGGACCTCGACGGCGCTCGCGCGGCAGCGACGGCGCAGGCCGTCGAGAAGCGGCACGGCGCGGGCGCCGCCTTCGGTCTCCGCATGGACGTCACCGACGAGGCGTCGGCGCGCGAGGCCTTCGACACCGCGTGCCGCCGCTTCGGCGGCGTCGACGTCGTCGTTCCGAACGCGGGTATCGCGCTCGTTCGCCCCGTCGCAGAGCTCGGAGCCGCCGAGGCGCGGCGCGTCTCCGACGTCAACTACCTGGGAGTTCTGCTCACGATCCGCGAGGCCGCTCGCGTGTTCGCGCTCCAGGGAACGGGCGGGCACGTCGTCGTGAACGCGTCGAAGAACGTCTTCGCGCCGGGCAAAGACTTCGGCGCGTACAGCGCGAGCAAGGCCGCTGCGCACCAGCTCGGAAAGGTGGCGGCGATCGAGCTCGCGCCGATGGGCGTTCGCGTGAACCTCGTGAACGCCGACGCCATCTTCGCCGAAGGCGAGACGCGATCGGGTCTGTGGGACGAGATCGGCCCCGAGCGCGCACGCTCGCGCGGGCTCTCGCCCGACGAGCTGCCCGAGTTCTACCGCCACCGGAACCTGCTCCACGCGCGCGTCACGGCACGACACGTGGGAAACGCGGTGCTCTTCTTCGCGACCGGCCGAACGCCCACGACGGGCGCGACGCTGCCGGTCGACGGCGGAGTCGTCGAGGCCTTCCCGCGCTGACGAAGGCGGCGGGCGAGATCGGAGAGGGGCATGCAGCAGTTCGAGATGAGCCGTGTGATCGCCGCGCCGCCGGAGAAGATCTGGGCGCTGCTCGCGGACCACGAGGGAATGAAGAAATGGGCGCCGGTGCGGGAGGTGATCCGGCGCCGCCCCGGATCGCCCGATCCGAACGGAGTCGGCTGCGTTCGCACGGTGCGCGCGTTCGGCATCGTCGTCGACGAACGGATCACCGCGTTCGAACCCTGCGTGCGGCTCGGCTACACGCTCGTCGAGGGCGCCCCGATCCGCGACTACGTCGCCGAGATCACGCTGGCCCCCGACTCGGGCGCAACGCGCGTGCGGTGGACCGTCCGCTTCCGCGCGCTCGTTCCGGGCACCGGATGGCTGCTCGAGAAGGTGGTCCGCCGCGGCCTCGAAGGCATCCTCGACGCACTTCGCACGCGCGCCGAGGCGGCGTAGCCTCGCGAGACAGAAGCGAACGAAAGGCAGCAGGAGATCGGATGTCGAACCCCACCATCGTCCCCGGAATCCACGCCCTCAAGCCCCTCGTCGGCAAGCGCCTCGGGACGTCGGACTGGATCACGGTCTCGCAGGAGCAGATCCAGCGCTTCGCCGATGCGACCGGCGACCACCAGTGGATCCACTGCGACGTCGAGCGCGCGCGCCGCGAGTCGCCCTTCAAGGGGACGATCGCGCACGGCTACCTCACGCTCGCGCTCGCTCCCGCACTGATGCCGCAGGTGGTTCGCGTCGACGGCGTGCGGATGGGCGTCAACTACGGCGTCGACAAGATGCGGCTCCCCGCGCCGGTCCCGGCGGGCGCGCGGCTTCGCATGTCGGCGGAGCTGAAGGACGTTCGCGAGCTGCCGGGCGGAGGAGCGCGCGCGACGTTCGGCCTCGCGTTCGAGGTCGAGGGACAGGCGAAGCCCGTCTGCGTCGCCGACGCGATCTACGTCTACTACCCGTGATCGCCGGCTACGCGGGCTCCGGAGCCGCTGCGCGAACGCCTTCGGCGCGCGGGCCGCGCGGGCCTTCCTGCACCACGTACTCGACGACGTCGCCCTCGCTGAGCGTGTCGTACTCGCCGCCGCCCAGGCCGGAGCGGTGGAAGAAGACTTCCTTGCCGTCTTCGCCGCGGATGAAGCCGAAGCCGCGCTCGCGCACCATCTTCTTGATGCGGCCGCGGGACTTCGGGCCCGCGGCGACGCGCGGCGGCCCGCTCGCTGCAGCGCCGGGACGGCGCGGGCCGCGGCTGCGGCCTGCGCTGTAGCGGTCGCTCGCGATGAACTCCTCGCGGAAGAGCGTGATCGGAACGACGAGATCCTGGAGGTCCTTGGACTCGGGCGCGAGCAGCACTTCGTCGTCGCCGAGATCGACGACCGAGTAACGAAGCCCGGTGTTCTTGTGCGTGACGCGCGTGCCCGCGCCGATTTCGTCGAGGGAGAGCATGGCAGGACCTCGAGGCGGAGAGCTGGGCCGGAAGGGACGAAAGGCCTCACCCCGCAGGATGAATCAGTGTAGGAAATGAGGCGCGCTGCGGCAACCACGACCGGACGGGCGACTCCGGGCGACGGATCCGATCTCTCGGAAACGCCGCCCGGTCGCTCGAGACTTGGTGGAGCGATGGCGCGGGCGCTCGCCGCGCTGCTCGCCGTCCTCGTTCCCTGCGCGCCGGCGCCGGCGGCGGCGCCTGCGGGAGCTCTGCGCGTCGGAACCAGCGGTGACTACGCCCCGTTCAGCATCGACGTGCCGGGCCCGCCTCCCCTCGACGGCCTCGACCTTGCGCTGGCAAGGGCGTACGCCGAGAGCCGCGGCCTTCGCCTCGAGCTGGTTCGCTTCGCCTGGCCCGATCTCGAGCGGCGCCTCGCGGCCGGCGACTTCGACGTCGCAATGAGCGGCGTGACCGTTCGCCCCGACCGCAGCCTCGTCGGCCGCTTCACGACGCCGATCGCCGAGAGCGGGGCCGTCGTGCTCGTCCGCGAGAGCGCTTCGCCCCCCTCCCTCGACGACCTCGGCCGCCCGGGCATCACGCTCGCCGTGAATGCGGGCGGCCACCTCGAGCGCGCGGCGCGCGCCCGCTTCCCGGCAGCGGCGATCCGGCCGCTTCGGGACAACGCGGCCGTTCTGGGCGAGCTCGCCTCCGGGCGCGCCGACGGCGCCGTCACCGACACGCTCGAAGCGCCCTCGTGGCAGGCGCGTGCGCCCGGCCTCGTCGCGGCCGGGCCCTTTACGCGCGACCGCAAGGCATGGCTCGTACGCGCGAGCGCTCCGGAGCTCGCCGCGGATCTCGATACCTGGCTCGCCGCGAAGGAGGCCGACGGCAGCCTCGCCGCGCTGCGCGAGCGGTGGCTCCCGCCGGGCGCGAGAGCGGCCACGGCGGCTCCCCTGCCGGCGCTCGTCGCCGCGATCGACGAGCGCTTCGCGGTGATGCCGCTCGTCGCCGAGGCGAAGCGAAAGGCCGGCCGGCCCGTCCGCGACGCCGCGCAGGAGGCGCGCGTGCTCGAAGCCGCGGCCGCAGACGTCGCGCGGGCCGCGGCCGCGGCCGGCCGTCCGGCCCCGTCGCAGGACTGTGTGACCGGGCTGTTTCGCGCGCAGATCGACGCCGCGAGCTCGGTCCAGGAGGCCGTTCTCGCCGGCCCCGCGAGCGCCGCCTCGCCGCCCGATCTCGACGCCACGCTGCGCCCCGCGCTCGCGCGGATCGGATCGCGGATCGCCGCGGCGCTGATCGCGTGGCAGGAGGCGCCGGACGGAGCGGCGTCGCGCACGCGCGAAGCGCCGCGCCCGCCGGCGGCCGCCGCCGGCGCGGGGGACGGAGCGGATGCGGCCCCCGCGGCGCGCGAGATCCGCCGCGAGGTGACCGACGGGCTGCGAGCGCCGGGGATCTCGAGCGAAGCAAGAGAAGCGATCGCGCAGGCGCTCGAGCGTTGCGCGCAGCGCGACGGCCGCTGAATCTCCCGGCATGGACTCGACCCGCCCCGACCCCGATCCGCAGCCCCGTGCGAACGCCGACCTCGCCGAGATCCTCGTCCGCCGCTCCTACCTCGAAGCCGAGCGCGAGGAGGACTACTTCGTCCTCACCTCGGGACGGCGCAGCAAGACGTACTTCGACTGCCAGGTGACGACCGCGTACGCGCAGGCGATGCCGCTCATCGGCCGCGCGTTCCTCGACGAGTTCCGCCGCCAGGGCGTCCTTCCCGCCGCCGTGGGCGGCCTCACGCGCGGCGCCGACCCCGTCGCGCAGGCGATCGTCTACACCTCGCTGCTGTTTCCGCCCGTGGTGCAGCTCTTCAGCGTTCGCAAGGCGCGCAAGGAGCACGGGATGCGGCGCTGGATCGAGGGCTGCGCTCCGCCCGGCGGCCGCGTCGCCGTCGTCGACGACGTCGTCACGAGCGGAAAGTCCGTGCTCCAGGCGATCGCCGCGTGCCGCGAGGAGGGCCTCGAGGTCGCGCAGGTGGTGGTGCTCGTCGATCGCGAGGAGGGCGGAATGGACCGCATCCGCGAAGCGGCCGGCAAGGCGCCCGTGAGCGCGATCTTCACGCGCTCGCAGCTCGAGGCGCTGCGCAAGTAGCTTCCGCGCGGGCGCCAGCACCGGGGCACGGGACGGCGGCCGCGCGAATTCATCCCTGCGAGGCGGAGCCGCCTCGCACCCGCGCGAGGATGCGCCGGAACAGCGCCGGCGCGAGCGTTCGAACGACGTAGCCGCCGGCCGCGATGCGCGGGATCGTGACCTCGTGGCGCCCGCGACCGAGCGCGCGAACGATCGCGCGCGCGACCGCATCGGGCTCGACGGCCGTCCGGAGCGCGCGCTCGGGAACGCGCCAGAGGTCCTCTTCGGGAACGAAGCCGGTGCGAACGAAGCCCGGGTAGACCGTGAGCACGTGGATTCCGAGCGGCGCGAGCTCGATCGTGAGCGCCTCGGAGAGCCCGGTCACCGCGAACTTCGACGCCGAGTAGACGGCCTCGCCGGGCTGCCCGAGCCGCCCGGCGACCGACGACACGCTGACGATCCAGCCTCCCTCGCGGCGAAGGTGCGGGATCGCGAAACGCAGCGTGTGGAGGTGACCCGTCACGTTGGTCGCGAGCAGTGCGTCGATGCTCGCAGCGTCGTGCTCCGCGAAGGCGACGTGGCGGCCGATCCCCGCGCACGCGGCGACCAGATCGAGCCGGCCGTGCTCGGCCGCGGCCGCCCCGATCGCCGCCTCGAGCGATGAGGCGTCGCGAACGTCACAGGCATGTGTCGACACGCGCGCGCCCGCGGCGTGAAGACGAGCGGCCGACGCCTCGAGCGCGTCCTTGCGCCGCGCGAGGAGCGCGAGCGCCATCCCGCGGCGCGCCAGCTCCGCCGCGAGCGCTTCGCCGATGCCGCCCGATCCTCCGGTCACGAGCGCAACGCGCCCGGCCGCACGATCGAGGCGGCGAACGCTCATTCGAGCCAGGCGCGGAGCGCCGGGCCGACGACGCGCGGCGCGTGCGCGAGGTCCTCGGGCCTCCGTGAGCCCGTGAGCAGCACGACCGCGCGCAGCCCTTCGACGATGCGTGACGCCGCCGCGAGCGCCGCATCGAGCCCGCCGTCGGCCCACGCGCGCAGCAGCGGCAGCGCGAGCGAGACCGCGTCGGCGCCGAGCGCGAGCGCGCGCGCCGCATCGAGGCCGCTGCGGATGCCTCCCGACGCGAGGGTGCCGAGCTTCTCGCGCCGCGCGTAGACGATGGCCGCCGCCGTCGGGATCCCCCATTCGCGAAGGTCGCCGCCGAGCGCACGCTGGCGCTCGGTGCCGCGCATCGACTCGACCGCCGTCCAGCTCGTTCCGCCCGCGCCGGAGACGTCGACCCACCGCACGCCGAGCGCGCGGAGCCGTGCGAGCGTTCGCGGCCCGAGACCGCAGCCGGTCTCTTTCACGATCACGGGAACGGGAAGCGAGTCGACGAGCGCTTCGATCGCGGCGAGCGCGCCGCGAAAGTCGCGGTCTCCCTCGTCCTGCACCAGCTCCTGCGCGACGTTCAGGTGAACGCAGAGCGCGTCGGCGCCGATCGCGGAGACGAGCTCCGCGACGCGCGCAGGGCCGGCCTCGCGCGCCTGCACGACGCCGACGTTGCCGAGGAGCAGGATGTCCGGAGCGACGTCGCGAACCCGGTAGCTCTGCGCCGTCTCGGGGTGCAGCAGCATCGCCCGCTGCGAGCCGACGCCGAAGCCGAGCCCGCACTTCTGCGCGACCGTCGCGAGCGCGCGGTTGAGCGTTCCGGCCTCGGGCGTCCCGCCCGACAACCCCGAGATGAAGATCGGCGCCTGCAGCCTCCGCCCGAAGAGCTCGCACGAGAGGTCGACGTCGTCGAGCGAGAGCTCGGGTGTCGCGTCGTGGAGCAGGCGCACCTCCTCGAGCAGCGTCGTTCCGCGGTGCTCGACGTCCTGCTCGGCGCACAGCCGGAGGTGCGAGGCCTTGCGCTCTGCGATCTCGGTCACGATGACGCTCCTCGTGCGAGGGCCGCCGCGCGGTGCCCCGAGAGCGCAGCGCCCTCGAGGGTCGCGGGAAGGCCGGTGTCGGTCCAGTCTCCGGCGAGATAGAGCCCGCGAACGGGCGCCGCCGCGCCGGCGCGAAGCGGCTGGATCGCGGGATCGGGAGCGAGCGTCGCGGCGTGCTCGGTGACGACGAGGTGCCGCAGCACGCGCGCGCCGGCCATCCCGGGCAGCGCACGGCGGGCCTCGGCGATCACCGTCTCGGCGATCTCGTCGCGCGGGACGTCGCTCCACGCGTCGGCGCCGCTGCGCACGCACGCGAGCCGGTGCCCGCCGCCGCTGCGCCGGCCGTGGATGCGGTCGACCTGGAAGATCCACTGCGTCTCGCAGCCGAGAAGGCCGACGAACGGCGGGCCTCCCGGATCGCGATCGAGCCAGAGCGTCACCGAGACGATCGGCGTCGCGCGGTCGAGCGCGGGCGGAACGTCGACGCCCGGCACGGCGAGACGCCGCAGCGCGGGCGGCGGGACCGCGAGGATCACGGTCTCGGCCGCGATGCGCTCGCCGCCCGCGCGAACCCCCACGACCCGCCCGTCCTCGATCTCGACGTGGTCGGCCGCCGCGCGAACGCGCAGCTCTCCGCCGCGCGTCTCGAGGAGCTTGCGAGCGGGCTCGACGGTGAGCTCGGACAGCGGAACGGCGGGCAGGAGGAACCGGCTCCCTTCGCGCGAGGCGAGGAGCGCGCGCCCGACGACGGCGGCGAGAAGGCGCGCGCTCGCGTGCGCGGGGTCGGCATTGAGCGTCGCCCAGACGATGGGATCCCACAGCGCGCGGCGCGCGCGCTCCGATTGCCCGAGCGCGGCGAGCGCGGCGGCAACGGTCGTGTCGGGCCTTGCCGCGCGGCCGTGGCGCAGTACGAGCCGCTGCCCGGCGACGAGCGCCGAGAGGCGCTCGCGCAGCGAGAGGTGCCGGTAGCGGAGCAGGCCGGCCGCGAAGTGGAGCGGCGCGGGAAGGCCGGGCGCGTCGATCGCCGCCGTTCGCGCCGCCTCGTCCGGCAGCGCCGGATCGCACAGCGGAATGCGAAGCTCGCTCTCGAACAGGTCTTTGCGCGTTCCGATGCGCGAGAGGAGCGCGAGAAACTCGTCGTAGCAGCCCATGAGCGCGTGCTGCCCGTTGTCGACGGCGTCTCCGGTCGCCCGGTCGATGAACGAGCGCGCGCGGCCTCCGGCCTCCGCTCCTCGCTCGAGCAGCAGCACGCTGCGCCCGGCCTCGGCGAGCGCCGTCGCTGCGGCAAGGCCCGCGACGCCGGCTCCGACGACGACGACGCGGCTCACGACGGCGCCCCGACACCGAGCAGCGTCCCCGCGGCGATCGCGAGCCGCCGCGGCTTCGAGAGCCGGAGCGGCGCGTCGAGGCACGGAAATCCCCGGCGGTGCAGCTCGGCGAGAAGGCGCCGGTAGATCGCGCCCATCGCCTCGGCCGCGCGAAGGCGCCGGCGGTCCTCGTGCGGCATCAGCTCGGTGGCGCGCTCGAAGTGGATTCGCGCGCGCTCGGCGATCGACGCGAGGACGAGGCGCAGCGCCTCGCTGCCCTCGCGCGCGAGCACCGACTCGGGCGTCACCCCGAATCGCGCGAGCTCCTCGCGCGGGAGGTACACACGGCCGCTCGCGGCGTCCACTCCGACGTCGCGCAGCACGTTCGTGAGCTGGACCGCGATCCCGAGCGTCTCGGCGTACGCGTAGGCGCGCGGGCTGCGGCAGCCGAGCAGCGTCACGACGAGAAGGCCCACCGTCGACGCGACGCGGTAGCAGTAGAGGCGAAGGTCTTCGAAGCGCTCGATCGGCTCGCCGCGAAGGTCCGACTCGACTCCGCGCAGCAGGTCGACGAACACCTCCTGCGGGAGGCGGTAGCGGTGGACGGCGTCGCCGAGCGCGATGCCGACCGGATGCTCCGACTTCCCGAGGTACGCCGCATCGAGCTCCTCGCGCCAGCGCGCGATCAGCAGGCCCCGGTCCTCGCGCACCGCGGGGTCGTCGGCGATGTCGTCGGCGAGCCGGCAGAACGCGTAGACGGCGTGGAGCGCGCGCCTTCGCTGCGGCGGCAGCATCCAGAACGCGGCGGCGAAGCTCGAGCCGCTGCGCCGAACGATGCGAGCGCAATGCGCGTACGCGCCTGCGAGCTCAGGCTCCACGCAAGGCCTCCATCGCGTGCGGAGCGCGGCGAGACGCCGCCGCGTCGAGCAGTCCGCGGAGCAGCACGCCGGCGCGGTCGCGCCGGCGAAGCCGCGCAGGGCCGGCCTGCACCGCGAAGCCCGCGCGCGCGAGCGCATCGCACGCCGCGAGGCCGCCGCGGCGGAAGAGCGCCACCTCGACGCGAAGCCTCCCGCGCACGAGCGCGACGAGCTCGCCGCCGCGATCGAGCAGCGCCCGCGCGCGCGCCGTCTCGAAGGCGAGCAGATCGCGCAGCGCCGCCGAGTCCTCTCCGGCGAGGACGCGCTCCGGATCGACCCCGAACCGCGTCATGTCCTCGAGCGGCAGGTAGATCCGGCCGCGGCGCGCGTCGCTCGCGACGTCCTGCCAGTGGTTGGCGAGCTGAAGCCCGGTGCAGATCGCGTTCGACGCGGGGACGAAGCGCGGATCCCACTGGCCGAACAGGCGCAGCACGAGCTCTCCCACCGGATCGGCGGAGTCGCGGCAGTAGGACAGGAGATCGTCGAAGCTCTCGTACCGCGTCTGCACGAGGTCGCGGCGGAATGCGCGCAGGAGCGCTCGCAGCGGCGCGAGCGGTAGGCCGAGCGCGCGGATCGCGTCGCCCGCCGCGCGCTGCGCGAAGTGCGGCGCGTCGCCGCCCTGCGCTGCCGACTCGAGGCCACGCTCCCAGTCGGCCAGCGATGCGAGGCGCGCCTCTCGTTCGGCGGGCGCGAGCGGCCCGCCGCCCGTCCCTGCTTCGTCGGCGAGATCGTCCGCGATGCGAACCGCGGCGTAGATCGCCGCGAGCCAGCGCCGCGTCCGGCGCGGCAGCAGCCGCGAGCCGATCGCGAAGTTCTCGTAGTGCGAGCGCGCGAGCGCTTCGCAGGCGCGAAGGTCCGCGTCGCTGCGCTCGCGCCGCATCAGCGCCCGCCCGCCTGCGCTCGCAGCCAGAGGCCGAGCGCCGAGAGCGCGAAGTACTGCGGATAGCCGTGGTAGCGCAGGTAGAAGTGGCCCGGGAAGCCCGTCCCCGTCCACTCGCGCTCGCTCCACGTGCCGTCCGCCTCCTGCCTCGCGACGAGGTAGTCGGCCGCACGCCGCGCCGCTTCGCCGCGGCCGCGCCCGGCCGCGACGAGGCCCATCAGCGACCACGCCGTCTGCGACACCGACGACGGGCCCTGCCCGCGCGATCCCGGGTCCGCGTAGGTGCCGGGCGACTCGCCGAATCCGCCGTCGGCGTTCTGGTGCACCTCGAGCCAGTCGGCCCCCCGACGCACGCGCGTGTCGGACGGGCCGAAGCCCATCTTCTCGAGGCCGGTCAGCACCGACCACGTGCCGTAGATGTAGTTGACGCCCCAGCGGCCCCACCAGGAGCCGTCCGCCTCCTGCCGCTCGGTCACGAAGCGCAGCGCACGCTCGGCCTGCCCGGAAGCGAGCGTGTACCCGAAGTGGCCCAGGACCTCGAGCGCGCGGCCGGTGAGGTCCGCCGTCGGCGCGTCGAGCATCGCCTTCATGTCGGCGAACGGGATCTCGTTCCAGATCTCACGGACGTTGTCGACGTCGAACGCGCCCCATCCTCCATTGGCGCTCTGCATGTTGAGCACCCAGCGCATCCCGCGCTCGATCGACTTGCGCTTCGTCGCCTCGTCGGGAAGCCGCATGCGGTCGAGCGTCGTGCAGATCGCGATGCTGTCGTCGACGTCCGGGTAGTGGACGTTCTCGTACTCGAACGCCCAGCCTCCCGGGAGCGCGTCGGGGCGCTTCTTCGACCAGTCGCCGCGAACGCCGAGGATCTGCCGGTCGATCAGCCACTGCGCCGCGCGAACGAGTCGCGGATCGTTCGGGCGCGCGCCCGAGTCGAGGAGCGCCTTCGCCACCAGCACGGTGTCCCACACCGGCGAGACGCACGACTGGAGCATGAGGCCGCCCGGCATCGGCGTCGTGAACGCCTCGACGGCCTCGTGCCCGCGGCGAACCGCCTCGTCGTCCTCGCCGCACAGCGCCTTCAGGGCGAGCGTCGAGTTCACCATCGCGGGGATGATCCCGCCCCAGCCGCCGTTTCGGTCCTGGCGCTCGCGGACCCAGCGCTCGGCCTCGCGCAGCGCGCGCGCGCGAAGCGGACGCCACGACGTCGCGCGGCCGAGCGCGTGGAGCGCCCGGTCGAGGTGCGCGAAGAAGCGCCTCCAGGTGAGCCACTCGCGACCGGGATCGAACGAGAGGTCCGACGCCTCGGGAGGCGCCGCCCAGCACTCGCGAACGCCGCGGCCCGTCTCGAGCGGAACACGGAAATCGAGCGCCTGCAGGATCGTGAGCGGCACCACCGTCCCGCGCGCCCACGACGACATCTCGTAGATGCTGAGCGGGAAGCGGTCGGGAAGCAGGATGATCTCGACCGGCGTCGCCGGGATGCCGCGCGCCGGGAACTCGCCGAAGTACGAGAGCCAGATCCGCGTGAAGACGCCCGCCTTCGCGACGCCGCCGCTCTCGAGGATGAAGCGGCGCGCCTTCGCGAGCGCGGGCTCGTCCGGCGAGTGTCCGACGAGCTTGAGCGCGAAGTAGGCCTCGACCGCGAGCGAGAGATGGCTCGGCGCGCCCTCCCAGCGCGACCATCCGCCGTCGTCGCGCTGCGTCGAGAGCAGGCGCTGCGCGGCGAGGCGGTCGCGCTCGCCGACCGGCAGCCCCATGCAGCGGCGGTAGATCACGTACTGCGCGGTGATCGTCGCGTCGGCCTCGAGCGGGAAGACCCAGTGTCCGTCGGACTCCTGGCACTTCCAGAAGTGCTCGTGCGCGCGCGCGACCGCGTCGCCGGCGGCCTGCATTCCGGGCGGAACCGCGATCGGCCCCGTCGCCGGCTTCTCCGTCCCCTCGACTTGCAGCAGATGGCTCACTTCGACCCTCCCAGCCAGCTTCGCGTGCGCTCGGCGACCGACGCCGCGTCGATGCCGGCGAGGCGCCACTGCTCGGCGACCTCGCCGTGCTCCATGAACTCGTCGGGAATGCCCAGCACGAGCGCGGGCGTCCCCGGCGCGTGCCGCGCGAGGCACTCGAGCACCGCGCTCCCGAAGCCGCCCTGCGCGGCGTGGTCCTCGATCGTGACGACTCCCGCGGTGCGCCGCGCGGCGGCGGCGATCGCCACGGCGTCGAGCGGCTTCACGAAGCGCGCGTCGATCACCGTGGCCTCGATGCCCGCGTCGGCGAGACGCTCGGCCGCCGACTGCGCCGTTGCGACGGTCTTCCCGATCCCGAGGAGCGTCACGTCGCCTCCCTCACGGAGCATCTCCGCGCGCCCGATCTCGATCGGCTTCGGGTCGGGGTCGAGCGCGACGCCGCGCGCCGCGCCGCGCGGGAAGCGCAGCGCGAACGGACGGCCGGAGTCGACGGCCGTCGCGAGCAGGTGCTGCAGCGCGTTCTCGTCGCGCGGCGCCGCGATGACGAGCCCCGGCACCGCCCGAAGCGTCGCGAGGTCGAGAACGCCGTGGTGCGTCGGCCCGTCGGGCCCGACCAGGCCCGCGCGGTCGAGCGCGAAGATCACCGGCAGGCCCTGCAGCGCGACGTCGTGAACGACCTGATCGAACGCGCGCTGCAGGAACGTCGAGTAGATCGCGCACACCGGGCGCAGGCCCTCGGCCGCGAGCCCGGCGGCGAACGTCACCGCGTGCTGTTCGGCGATCCCGACGTCGTAGACGCGGCCTGGGTGTCTGCGCGCGAAGACGTCGAGGCCGGTGCCGTCGAGCATCGCCGCCGTGATCGCGACCACGCGCGGGTCGCGATCGGCCACGCGGGCGAGCGCCTCGGCGAAGCACGCCGTCCAGCTCGGCGCACCGGGCGCGCCGGCCGCGCGCGCGCCGGTCTCGATCGAGAACGGCGCCGTCGCGTGCCAGGCGAACGGGTCGGCCTCGGCGGGCGCGTAGCCCCTTCCCTTGCGCGTTCGCACGTGGAGCACCGCCGGCCCGCGCGCGTCGCGCAGCGCCTCGAGCCCTGCGAGCAGCGCGCCCACGTCGTGTCCGTCGACCGGACCGAGCATGCGCAGGCCGAGCGCTTCGAAGTAGCCACGCGGCGAGTCCGCCTGCGAGAGCCCGCCGACGTTCGGCGCGATCGACATGCCGTTGTCGTTGAAGACGACCTTCACGTCGGCCCCGAGGAAGCCCGCGTGGTTGAGGCCCTCGAAGGCCATGCCGGCGGTCGCGGCTCCGTCGCCGATCACCGCGACCACGCGCTCGCTTCGCCCTGCGCGCCGCAGCGCCTCCGCCATGCCGAGCGCGGCGGAGACCGACGTGCCGGCGTGACCGGCGCCGAACGCGTCGTACGGGCTCTCGGCCCGGCGCAGAAAGCCGCTCGGCCCCTTCGCCTTCTTGATCGCGCGGAGCCCTTCGCGCCGCCCGGTGAGCGCCTTGTGTCCGTACGCCTGGTGCCCCACGTCCCACACGATCCGGTCGCGCGGCGTGTCGAAGACGAAGTGCAGCGCGACGCACAGCTCGACCGTCCCGAGGCTGCCCGCGAAGTGGCCGCCGACCTCGGCGCCCACTTCGACGAGGTATTCGCGCAGCTCGCTCGCCACCTCCGAGAGGCGCTCGCGCGGCACGCGCCGCAGGTCGGCCGGCTCCTCGATCGCAGCAAGCCAGCGCCGCACTAGCGCAGCACCCAGCGCCCGAACTCGAGGGCGTCGGACAGGCTCCGCGTCACCTGCTCGGCGGCGCTCGGCTCGAAGCCCGAGTGGAGCTTGCAGTGCTCGCAGCGCCGGTCGCGGCGGTTGCGGAAGAACTCCCAGTCGGTCTTCTCGATCAGCTCGCGATAGCTCGGGTAGTGCGCGTCGGTGATGAGGTAGCAGGGGCCCTTCCAGCCGCGCGGATTTCGCGTCACGTTCGCCCACGGCGTGCACAGCAGGTCGCGCTCCCCCGTCAGGAACTTCAGGTACAGCGGCGTGCTCAGGACCTTGTGCCGCTGCGCGATCTCCTTGATGCGCCGGAAACGGCGGTGCACCTCCGCTTTCGCCATGTAGATGTCGTTGTCGAGCACCTGGTAGGCGTAGCCCGGCGTGATCAGGAAGCCGTGGACGCCCATCTCGTCGAGCATCGTGAACAGCGCGTCGAGCTCCTCGTCGCTCGTGTCTCGGAAGATGGTCGTGTTGGTCGAGACGCGGTATCCGCGCTCGACTGCGCGGCGCATCTGCGGGATGACCGCGTCGAAGACGCCGGCCTTGCACACCGAGCGGTCGTGCGTCTCGCGCAGCCCGTCGAGATGGACCTGGATCGTGAGGTTCGGGTGCGGCGGAACCTTCTCCATGAAGCGGTCGAGGAGGATCGCGTTGGTGCAGAGCTGGACGTGCTTGCCGCGGGCGAAGCAGCCCGCGACGAGCTCGGGGTACGGCTTGTAGATCAGCGGCTCGCCGCCGCAGATCGAGACCACCGGCGCGCCGCACTCGTCGATCGACGCGAAGCACTCGTCGAGGGTCATCTTCTCGCTGTAGGTGTCCTCGTACTCGACGATGCGCCCGCATCCCGCGCACGCGAGATTGCAGGCGTGAAGAGGCTCGAGCATCAGCACGAGCGGGTAATGCCTGCGCCCCGCGAGGCGCTGCTTCGCGATGTAGCGGAACAGGTCGAACTGGAGGCGGAGCGGGAATCTCATCGTGGCTATTTCTCCGTCTTGCCCACGGGCAGCAGGGCCGCGAGCGCGCGCAGCGCAGCGCCGCGGCGCTCGACGCCGGCAGGGTCGGGATCGACGAGGCCGAGAATCAGGTTGCCGTCGAGCAGCGCGACGAGGCCCGTCGCGAGCGCGTCGGCGTCGTAGCCGGCCGGGAGCAGCTCTTCGAGCGTGATCTTCACGTCCTGGCGGAAGATCTCGTGCAGCTCGAGCAGCATCGGCTGCAGCGCGGTGCGAAGCTCCGGCGATTCGAGAACGAAGCGCACGAAGGCCTGGATCGCGGCGCGGTTCTGCCCGACGAAGCGGTCGTAGACCGAGAAGATCTGCGGCAGCCGCTGGCCGGCCTCGACGTGGAGCAGGCTCTGCTTGAGCTGGTCGCGGAACGGGACGAAGAACTGCTGGCACGCCTCGCCGAAGAGCGTCGCCTTGTCGCCGAAATGCCAGAAGATCGACGCGCGGCTCACGCCCGCGCGCTTCGCGATCTGCGTCACCGTGGTATGCTCGAAGCCGCGCTGACCGAAGAGCGCCATCGCCGCCTGGAGGATCCGATCCCGCGTGACGGCCTTCCGATGAGTCGCCTCCGCGCCGCTCCGCTCGTCGTGGTCTTTCACGCGCTCGACCTCGAGGCCGCGCGCGTGCGCGCGCCGGGCTGGACCGAGGTGCGCTGCCGCCCGGAGGAGCTCTCCGCGCCGGATCGTCCGACCCTCGCGTGGGTGCGCACCGGGATGGGCATCGACGCGGCGCGCCGGACCGTCGGCGCGATCCCCGACATCGCGATCGAGGCGGCGGTGTGCACGGGCTTCGCCGGCGCGCTCGCGCACGATCTCGCGGCGCGACGGCTCGTCGTCGCCGATCCGCTGCTCGACGCTGCGGGAAAGGCGCACGAGACGCCGCTCGCCGATTCGCTCGCCGGGGCCGCGCGACGAGCGAACCTCGATTGCACGCGCGGCGCGCTCGTCACCGTCCCGCACGTCGCCGACACGCCCGAGGAGAAGGCGCGGCTGCGCGACGCGCTCGGCGCGCTCGCAGTCGACATGGAGAGCGCCGCGCTCGCCGCCGCCCTCGCCGAGAGAGGCATTCCCGCGGCGGCGGCCCGCGTCGTGCTCGACACCGCAGCCGAGGAGGTCCCCGCGAGCCTCGGCGCGCTCCTGCGCCGGCCGGGCCTTCTCGTCTCGAGCGCGCGAATCGTCGCGCGGATGCGTCCCTGCGCGCGCATCTCAGCCCGCCTGCTCGAGGCCTGGCTCACGCACGAGCTGCCGGCCGCGGAGCGCTAGCGCAACCGCTGCGACGATCGCGAGGCCGAGCAGGCCGGCGGCGGGCAGGTCGACGTAGAACGCGATCGCGACGTTGAAGAGCACGATGCCGGCGTAGAACGCCGGCGCCCAGAGCGCCGCGCGGGGGAGCGGACCGAACGGCCGGCCGCCGAGCCAGCCGCGGCGCTCCAGCCCGGCCATCGTGACGAGCACGGCCAGCGCGACGAAGGCCCAGCCGACGAAGTTCGTGAGCGGAATCCCGAAGAAGAGCCCGGGGTACTCGTAGTAGTAGATCTTGCCGAGGAACCAGCGATCGCCGCGCAGGCTGACAGGATCGCAGATCAGATCGATTCCCACCATCAGCGCGGCGCCGAGCGCGAGGACCGCGGGCCGGCCCGCGATCTCGCCGGTCGCCTCCTCGCGCGCGGATACGCCGAGGATCCGGCGCGCGGTCGCCCAGCTCACGAACGAGAGGAAGACGAACGAGAGCGAGTCCATGAACGGGACGTTCGAGATCCACAGCTCTCGGTGCCGCGTCTCGCCGTCGAGATAGTGGTAGAGGCCGAAGGGAAAGCCGCTGCGGGTCGAGGAGTACTCGCACGCGAACGCGACGGCGAAGCCGACCAGCGTCCAGACCGCCGTCCGCCGCGGCCCGATCTCGGCGAGCGCGATCACCAGGAAGGCGGCGAGAAACGCGAAGACGTACGGCCGGAGCCAGAACGTTCCGATGAGGAGCTCGATCGGCTGCAAGACTCCGTCCCGTGGCAGCGCACGCGGCGCGCGCGGGCGGAGCATGGGACGCAGCACGCGGGCTGACAATGAAGAAACGCTGACCGAAAGCGGGCTTCCGGTCAGTCGTGCGCATCGGTGGCGCGGCTGACCCCGGTGCCTAGACTTTTGATACGGGCCGAAGCCCCCCGGAGGATCGACTCGATGCGTGCGCGTACCTCGCGCGAGCCCCGGCGGGCGCGTTCCCGCGCGTTCTTCCGTGCGGCCGCGGCTTCGGCGCTCTTTTTCGCGCTGCGCGCGGGCGCGCAGACCCCATCGGCCGCGCAGGAGGAGCCCGCCGCGCAGGCCGTGCCCGTCGCCGAGCAGGAGCCGGCCGCTCGGACGGCACCGGCCGCCGAGCAGGATCCCGCCGCGGCCGCCGTCGAGACCGGAGCGCCGGAGGAGCCGGCGACGGCGCAGGCGGCCGAGGTCGCGCCCGGCGACGCCACGCTCGACGCGCTCTCCGCCGAGCTCGACACCGCGCAGCCGGACCCGTTCGAGCGCATGAACCGCGAGGTCTTCCGCTTCAACCGCGGCGTCGACACCGTGCTGCTCGATCCCGTGACGCGGGCGTACGCGTTCGTCGTTCCGCCTTTCGCGCGACAGTCGGTGCGCAACGTCTTCGCCAATCTCAACACCCCGGCGGCGCTCGTGAACGACCTCCTGCAGCTCGAGGGAAAGGACGCTTTCGTCACCGTCGCGCGCTTCGTGATCAACAGCACGATGGGAATGGGCGGACTCTTCGATGCGGCGAGCAGCATGGGCCTCGAGTCGCATCGCGCGGATTTCAGCGAGACGCTCGCCTTCACCGGCGTCCCGCGCGGCCCGTATCTCGTTCTTCCGCTGGTCGGCCCGAGCACGGTTCGCGACGTCTTCGGGAGCCTCGTCGATCTCGCGATGGCGCCTCAGGTCTACGCGCTGCCGCTGCTCGGCTTCGCGCTCGTGACGGGATCGCAGGGCATGACCGAGCGCGAGGAGCACTTCGAGGGTATGGAGGCGCTGCGCGAATCGTCGATCGACTACTACGCATCACTGCGTAGCGCGTACCTCGAGAGCCGGAGGTAGGCGGCCGCGCGGCCTACGAGAGGATCGCGAGCTGGCGCGACTGCGCGACCAGCACGCCGTCCCGAGACCAGATCTCGCCGTCCTCCTCGAAGAAGCCCTCGCGCCCCTCTCGCGCGCGAAAGACCGCGAGGAGGAAGTCGCCGGCCTTCGCGCCCGCGAGCGGGAGCGTGCAGCGGAAGTGGATCGTGAGATCGATCGTCGGCACCTGCCCGAGCGGCGCGGCCGGGCTCGCCCACGTGTAAGGGGCCGGCGGGAGCGCATCCGTGAACGCCGCGACCGCGAGCGCGTCGGCGACGCGCGGCTCGGCCATGCGGATCCAGCCGCCGCACACCGCTTCGGGAGCGCCCGAGAGCGGGCGCCCGCCGACGGCGAGGCGCGTCTCGTAGCGCTCGTGGAGCGGAAGGCGCGGAGCGCCCGGCGGCGCCATCGGCGCGCAGTGCTCGGGAGACGGCGCCTCGGGCATTCGCGCGTGACGCAGCTCCGGGCCCGTTCGGGGCAGAGAGAACGCCGCGAGGGCGAGCGCGAGCAGGCGCCCCTCCTGCGTCATTCGCGCCGAGAGCGTCGTCAGCGAGCGGCCCGCGCGCTCGACGGTCGTCTCGATGCGCACCGGGCCCTCGGCGGGAGGCGCGGTGTAGTGGACCGTGAGCGACCGCGGCGCGCGCGCCGGGTCGCCGAGCGCCTGCGTGAGCGCGCGCAGCAGAACGGCCGCGACGTAGCCGCCGTTCGGGCCGCGAACGATCCACCAGCCGCGGTCCATGCGGCCCTCGAAGACGCCTCCGCCGAGCGCGGTGACGCCGGTGTCTCGATCGAAGCGGTGAAGAGCGTCCAGGCAGGCCTCCGTCACGGGACGGCGCGGCCCCCCAGCGGCGCGCGAGAGGTAGCGAGTGCGCGAACGTTTCGCACCCGGCGATGCAGGGCGGGGCGCGCGTCGCGACCCGGTCAGGAGCTCGCGGGGCCGGCCGGCTTCGTCGCGAACTCGGCGATCTTCTGATCGAGGGCCGCGATGAGGCCGTCGAAGCCGTCGCGGTCGAGGACCGCCGAGTACTCGCTGCGGCGAAGCGCGAGCTCGCTCACGGTCCCGTTCATGAAGACGTCGATCACACGCCAGCCGTCGGGCCCCGGCCGCAGCCGGTAGTCGAGGAGGACGGGCTCCTTCTCGGGGATCACGACGCGCGTTCGCACGAGCACCGTTCCCTGCGCCGACGGCTCCTCGCCCGCCACCTCGAACCGCTCGCCCGAGTAGCCCGTGAAGCGGCCCGCGTAGGTCGCGATGCTGAGCTTGCCGAAGGTCTGCGCGAGCTTCGCCTGCTGCACGGGCGTGAGGTCCTTCCAGCGCCCGCCGACGGAGAGCCGTGCCATCGCGGCGAAGTCGAAGACCTTCGAGAGCACCGGCTCGAGCTTCGCGAACCGTCCGGCGTAGCCGAGCTTCTCGGCGCTCTTCATCACGTCGACGTACGCGGCGTCGAGCTGCTCGATCGTCGCGCGCGCCGACCGCTCCTCGGCGCCGGCGCCGGCCGGGAGATGGAGCGCGGTGAGGAGCGCGAGCGCGATGACGGCGCACCGCGCGCGCACCTCCGCCCGGCGCCGCGCGCCGATCGCGACAGCGTGCCAAGGCCGCGAGGCGCGCGGAAGCACTTCGCCACCGGCGGGTGCCTTGCGCGTACGAGCGGAAGATCGCATGAGACCTCGGAGCGCCGGCGGCGTCACGCGTCGCCCAGCGCAAAGCGGGCGACGGCGTCCGCGAAGCCTTCGGGATTGTCGATCATCACCGAGTGCCCGGCCCGCGGCACCTCCGCGAGCGTCCCCCGTGCGAGCGCCTGCTCCGCCATACGCTCCGCTGTGTCTGCGGAGAGGATGTCGGACGCGGCCCCGCGGACGACGAGCGCCGGGCACGTGACGCGCGCGAGGTCGGCCCACAGGGCGTCCGACTCGGCGCGCATGCGCGAAGCGAGCGCTTCGGGCGAGAGTCCCGCGCTGCTCGAGCCGAAGCGCGGATCGGTCTTGCGTTCGAACCGGCCGTCGTCCCGCCGGCGAAGGCCGTGGCGCGCCATGCGGGCGATCACCGCGGGCCGCGCCAGCGGATACGCGCGCGCGAGCACCTGCTCGTACTCGGCCACCGAGGCGAAGGTCGGGTCGGCCTGCTGCGCGTCGAAGCGGATCCGCAGCACGCCGCGCGCGTCGAGGTCGGGCCCCGCGTCGACGATCACGAGGCCCGCGAGCCTCTCCGGATGCCGGCCCGCGAAGCGCATCGCCGTGCGGCCGCCGAAGGAGTGCCCGACCAGCACGAGGCGCTCGATGCCGAGGTCGGCGCAGGCCGCCTCGAGGTCGTCGGCGGCCGCGTCGTGGTCGTAGCGCAGCTCGGGGTCGCGATCCGAGTCGCCGTGCCCGCGAAGGTCGAGGGCGAGCGTCCGGTAGTAGGGCGCGACCACGGGGGCGAAGTCGTCCCAGACGTGGGCGTCATTGCCGAAGCCGTGGAGCAGAACGAACGGAACGCCCGCCTCGCTCCAGGAGAGGCAGTGGAGCGAGAGCCCGTCCGCGCCGCTCACCCGCATCGGCGCGAGCATACCGGCCGGCGGACCGTGCGCAGCACGTCCGATCCCGCCGCGCCGAGCGCGGCGGGGGCGGACGGCGGGAAGTGGCCCGAGGCCGTGGCGCGGCCTCTTGTGCCGGGGCACCCCGGCCGGTATGGTTCTGTGGTCCGACCTCGGACCTCGCACCACGCGATCCTGAGGGCCGGATCCCACAACAGACCCGGCGAGGATCCGTGCCGCATTCGTCTACCGCGCTCGAACCCCTCGAGTCGTCCCGCCGCGCCGAAGGCGTCTTCGAGCAGCTCCGCGCGCGCATCCTCTCGGGTGCGTATCCGGCCGGAAGCCGCATCCCGAACGAACGCGACCTCGCCGAGGCGCTGCGCGTGAACCGCGCCTCCGTGCGCGAGGCCGTCAAGCGCCTCGAGTTCCTCGAGCTCGTCGAGGTGCGGCACGGGCAGGGGACGTTCGTCCGCGGCGTCGCGACGTCGTCGGCGCTGCAGGTGATCGAGACGCTGCTGCGTGATCCCAAGACGGTGACGGCCGAGCTGCTGCGCCAGCTCCTCGAGTTCCGCCGGCACGTGACGACGCACGTCGTCGAGCTCGCGGCGCGAAACCGCCGGCCGGAGCACGTCACGCGGGCGAGAGCGCTGCTCGCCGCGGAGCAGGACGCCGCCGACGATCCGCAGCGCGCGCTCGAGATCGACCTCGAGATGAACGCGCTGCTCGGCGAAGCGTCGGGCAACCTCATGTACCAGCTCCTCACCAACCTGTTCACGAAGCTCGTCGCCCGGCTCGGCCCGCTCTACTACAACGCGACGCGCGACCATCGCCGCTCGCACGCGAACCACCGCGCGCTGCTCGGCGCGCTCGAGACCCGGAACGCCGGCGAGGCGCTGCGGACGCTCGGCGAGATGCTCGACTACAGCGAGCGCGCGATCCTCGAGCAGGCCGAGGGCCTCGAGGCCGCAGGGCTGATCGGCACCGCGGCCGGAGCGACTCGCGCATGACGATGCGGCGCGACCAGCTCCGCTGGAACGGCTGGGGCCGCCTCGGCGAATCGGCGGGCCTGCCGCCGGCGCGCGAGCGCTGGCTGCTCGACGAGCTCGGCCGCCGGCTCGAGCACCGCTTCTCGCCGCCGCCCGCTCCCGTCGCGCTCGAGCAGATCCGGCTCGCCCCGTGCAAGATCTCCGCCGAGACCCAGAGCGCACTGCGCGCCGCCTGCGGCGACGCGGGCTTCTCGGCCGGCACGCTCGAACGCGTCGCTCACGCCGTCGGCCGCAGCCTTCCCGACCTGCTGCGCCTTCGCCGCGGCGACCTCCCCCATGCGCCCGACGCAGTCGTGTACCCGCCGAGCGAAGGCGCGGTCGCGAGCGTGCTGCGGATCGCCGCGGACGCGAACCTCGCGGTGATCCCGTTCGGCGGTGGGAGCAGCGTCGTGGGCGGCGTCGAGGCGCGAACCCTGCGCGGCCAGGCGGGTGCGATCAGCCTCGACACCACGCACCTCGACGCGCTGGTCCGCATCGACCGCGACAGCCTGACGGCCACCTTCCAGGCCGGAATCGACGGCCCGGCGCTCGAGGCCGCGCTCCGGCCGCACGGCCTCTCGCTCGGGCACTTCCCGCAGTCGTTCGAGTTCTCGACGCTCGGCGGCTGGATCGCCACGCGCTCGAGCGGCCAGAGCTCGAGCGGCTACGGCGCGATCGAGGATCTGCTGGTCGCCGTGCGCGTCGTGACACCCGAAGGTGTCATCCGGACGCTCCCTGCGCCGCGGTCCGCGGCCGGGCCGGACCTGAACGGCCTCGTCCTCGGGTCGGAGGGCACGTTCGGCGTGATCGTCGAGGCGACGCTCCGCGTCCACGAGGCGCCGTCCGCGCTCGAGGACCGCGGCATGCTCTTCCGCAGCTTCTCCGACGGGGCCGCAGCCGTTCGCGACGCGACGCGCGAGGGCGTGCACGTCGCGGTGATGCGGCTCTCCGACGCGGCCGAGACCGAGCTCGGGCGGACGCTGCGGCGCGATCCCGCCCGGCGGTTCGACCCCGCCGAGACGGCGCTCGGCCTTCTCGCGCGATTGGGCTACGGCGAAGGGCGATCGGCGCTCGTCTACTGCGTCGAGGCCGAGAGCCGGCGCAAGGCCGCTCCCGCGCTGCGCCGAATGCTCTCGATCGGCCGCGCGCATCGCGGCGTTCCGCTCGGGAGCGCGCCCGGGCGCGCCTGGCGCCGCGATCGCTTCCGAACGCCGTACCTTCGCGACTGGCTCCTCGACCGCGGGATCGCCGTCGACACGTTCGAGACCACGCTCTCGTGGAGCCGCCTCGAGCAAGGCCACGACGTCGTGCTGCGCGCGATGCGGCGCGCCGCCGAGCTGCACGCCGGTGCAGGCCTCGCGATGGCGCACCTCTCGCACAGCTACGCCGACGGCGGATGCCTCTACTTCACGCTCCTCTACCCGCTCGACTCCGGCAACGAGATCGTGCAGTGGGAGGCGATCAAGCGCGAGGTGACCGAGGCGATCGTCGCCGCCGGCGGAACGCTCTCGCACCACCACGGCGTCGGCGCGGACCACCAGCCATGGCTCGCGCGCGAGAAAGGGGCGCTCGGCCTCGCCGCGCTGCGCGCCGCACGCACCGCACTCGATCCACGCGGCCTCATGAATCCGGGGAAGCTCCTATGACGGACTGGACGATCGAAGATCGCGCACGCGCGCTCGCGAAGGCCGAACGCGACGGCCTCGACCTGCTCGTGATCGGAGGCGGCATCAGCGGCGCCGGCGTGCTTCGCGACGCCGCGTCGCGGGGGCTTCGCGCGTTCCTCGTCGAGCGCGACGACTTCGCGTCGGGCACGTCGAGCCGCTCGTCGAAGATGGTCCACGGGGGCCTGCGCTACATCGGCGAGGGCCAGCTCGCCGTGACGCGCGAGGCCTGCCGCGAGCGCGACCTGCTGCTCGCGCAGAACCCGAACCTCGTTCGGCCGCTTCCGTTCCTGTTCCCCGCGTACGAGGGGAGCAAGCACCCGCTGTGGCAGGTGCGCGGAGCGCTCTGGACCTACGCGGCGCTCGCGAACTTCCGGCGCACCGCGCGATTCCGCATGCTGTCGGCCGCAGAGGTCGCCGACTTCTCGCACGACCTGCGGCAGGAAGGGCTGCGCGGCGCGGGCCTCTACTGGGACGCGCAGGTCGACGACGCGCGCCTCGTCCTCGAGACGCTGAAGAGCGCGCGCAGCCTCGGCGCAGATTGCGCGAACCATGCCGAAGCGGTCGAGTTCCTGCGCCGCGAGGACGGCCGCCTGTGCGGCCTGCGCGCTCGCGACCGGCTCGAAGGCCGAAGCGTCGTGCTCCGCGCGCACGCGATCGTGAACGCAGCAGGACCGTCGGTCGAACGCCTGCGCGGCCTCGACCGCCCGGTCGCGCGCCCCGAGCTGCGCCCGGCGAAGGGCGTTCACCTCGTGCTGCCGCGCAGCCGCATCCATCTGCAGGGCGCCATCACGTTCGAGGGCACCGACCGGCGCCAGCTCTTCCTCGAGCCGTGGGACGACGAGTTCGCGATCCTCGGCACCACCGACAGCTTCACGAACGAGATCGACGAGCCCACCGTCTCGATCGAGGACGTCCACTACCTGCTCGCCGCCGCGAACGACGCCTTCCCGGCGAAGGGCCTCACGACCAACGACATCGTGAGCGTCTTCGCGGGCGTGCGCCCGCTGGTCGACGACGGCAGCGCGGACCGGCCGCCGAGCTCCGTCTCGCGCGAGCACCGCATCTACGAAGATCCCTCGGGCCTCGTCTCGATCGCCGGAGGAAAGCTCACGACGTACCGCGCGATGGGCGAGGCGCTCGTCGACCGAGCGATCCGCCTCTCGCCGGAGCTGCGCGGCCGGCGCATCGCGCGAAGCCGCACGGCCGCCATCCCGCTGCGCGACGACTCGTTCGAACGCGCCGCGCTCGAAGCGGAGCTTCGCGAGCGCCATCACATCTCGCCGAGGCGCATCGATCACCTCGTCCGCTGCTACGGCGCCGCGGCCGAGCGCATGCTCGCCGAGGCCCCCGAGCCGCTGCGCCGCCCGATCGGCCACTCGCACTTCACGTGGGCCGAGATCCCCCACTCGATTCGCACCGAGTGCCCGGCGAACCTGTGCGACCTGCTCGAGCGCCGGATGCGAATGGCGCTCTTCGCTCCCGGCCAGGGCCTTCCCGAGATCGCACAGATCGCGCGCGTCGCCGCCGAGGCCGCCGGCTGGGACGCCGAGCGCACGCGCGCCGAGGCGGTCGCCTACGCCGCCGCGGTCCGCCGCCGCTACCAGATCATCTCGGCAGCGGCGGCGCCGGCCGCCAGCGCGGCGCGCGCGAGCGCGGCGTAGGGCGCCGCGTCGCGCGGCCCGCACCGCTCCGCCCCGGGGTATCCTGCGCGCCCATGAGCGATCGCACGCTCGTCGTGCTCAACCCGAAGAGCAAGAACGGCGCGACGGGGAGGCGCTGGCGCGCGATCGAGCCGCGCGCGCGGGCGGTGCTGGGGCCGATCGCGGTGGAGCCGACGCGCGCGCCGCGCGATGCGGTGCGGATCGCGCGCGAGGCCGCTCGCGCGGGGGTGCGGCGAATCGTCGTCGCGGGCGGCGACGGGACGACCGGAGAGGTCGTGACGGGCCTGCTCGACGCCGGAGCGGCCGGCGCGTGCGAGATCGCGCTGCTGCCCCTCGGAACCGGCGGCGATCTCGCGCGCGGGCTCGGCGTTCCGCGCGACGTCGGCGAAGCGCTCGCGCGGATCGCGGCGGGAAAGACGCGGCGCGTCGACGCGGGGCGTGCGGAGTACACCGACGCGCGCGGCGAGCGCCGGAGCGTGGCCTTCCTCAACGTCGCGAGCCTCGGCATGAGCGGGCTCGTGACGCGCCTCGTGAACGAGACGCCGAAGACGCTCGGCGGCCGCGTCTCGTTCCTCGCCGGCACGCTGCGCGCGCTCGCGCGATGGCGAAGCCAGCCGGTGACGCTGCGGCTCGACGGCGAGGTGGTGCACGAAGGCCGCCTGCACCTCGCGACCGCGGCGAACGGATCGTACTTCGGTGGCGGCATGCGCGTTGCGCCCGGCGCTGCGATCGACGACGGCCTGCTCGACGTCGTGATCGTCGGCGACGTCTCGAAGGCCGAGCTGCTGTGGCGGCTTCCGCAGCTCTACCGCGGCACGCACGTGGGGCTTCCGAACGTTCGCTCGCTGCGCGGCCGGCGGCTCGAGGCCGACGCCGCTGCGGGCAGCGTGTGGACCGAGATCGACGGCGAACCGCTCGGCACCCTGCCCGCTGCGTACGAGATCGTTCCCGGCGCGATCACGCTGGTGGGCGTTTGAGCCCGTGCGAGCGCGTTCGCCGCGCGGCGGCCGAGGTGTCGCGGCGCGCCCGCTTCGTGCGCATCGACCCGGCGGGGATCGGCGCCCTCGCCGAGCGGCTCGCGCGAGAGGCGCCGCCGACACCGGACTACGACACCGAGCACCATCACCGCGGCTCGCCGGCGTCGACGCTCGCCTTCAACCTGACGCTCGACAGCATCAACTTCGGGTCGGGCTGGTTCCCGCTCCTTCGAAAGCCGCCGGGGCTCTCGGGCTACTTCACCGTCGCGACCGGCATCAAGCGCCGCTTCGACGAGAAGGGCCCGTGGAGCGCCGCGGAGCTCGGCGAAATCGGCGCGCGCGAGCTGGCGGCGCTGCTCGGCCAGGACCTCGCCGTCGCCGAAGTGCGCGAGCTGATGGAGCTCTTCGCCGAGGCGCTGCGCGATCTCGGCGCGTGGCTCGGGCGCCGCTTCGGCGGCCGCTTCGAAGGCCCGGTCGAGGAGGCCGCGGGCAGCGCCGAGCGGCTCGCCGAGCTGCTGGCCGAGATGCCCTTCTACCGCGACGTCGAGCGCTACGACGAGCTCGACGTGCCCTTCTACAAGCGCGCGCAGATCGTCCCGTCCGACCTCGCGCTCGCCTTCGGCGGCGAGGGCTTCGGGCGCTTTCGCGATCTCGAGCGCCTCACGATCTTCGCCGACAACCTCGTCCCGCACGTGCTGCGCTGCGAGAGAGTCCTCGTCTACGCGCCCGAGCTGCTCGCGCGCATCGACGCCGGAGAGCTCCTCGCGGCCGGGTCGCCCGAGGAGGTCGAAATCCGCGCCGGCGGCGTCCACGCGACCGAGCTCCTCGTCGGCGCGATCCGCGCGCGCGGCGGGCGCACCAGCGCGCGCGATCTCGACCAGCTCCTGTGGACGCGCGGCCAGGATCCGCGCATCAAGGCGCACCCTCGCCACCGCACGCGCTGCGTCTACTACTGATCGGAGCGAGCGCAGGAGCGCGGCTGCGGCACTGCACTGCATCCCGCCCGGACCACGACGCCGCGCGAGCGACCGGCCGGCGCGCGGCGCGTCTCACTCGCTCCCCGCCGCCGTCGGCTGATCGTGCTCGTCCTCGATCTCGCCCACCACTTCTTCGAGCACGTCTTCGAGCGTCACGAGGCCGATCACCTTGCCGTCCTTCTGGTGGACGATTCCCATGTGGCGGCGTCCGCGGCGAAAGCGGCGCAGCGCGTCGACGACCGGAACGTCGGGCAGGAACCAGACCGCGGGCCGAATCGCGTCCTCGAGGACGACGAGGCGCGACTTCGCGTAGAGGTGAAAGAGATCCTTCGTGTGCAGGATGCCGACGATCCGGTCGAGCGTTCCGTCGTAGACCGGAAGACGCGTGTAGCCCTCCTCGCGAAGGCGATCGAGAACGTCGTCGGGGCCCATGTGGCGCTCGATCGCGGCCATCCGCTCGCGTGGCACCATGACGTCGCGAACGCGCACCCGCGAGAGCCGGAAGACCTGTCCGATGATGCGGCCGGTGTCGGGCCGGATCGCGCCGGCCTCCTGCGACTCCGAGACGAGGAGCGAGAGCTCGTCGGGCGAGTGAATCCGGTGCGCCTCCCCCGTGCGCTCGACGCCGAGCAGGCGGAGCAGGCCGTTCGCGGTGCCGTTCATCATCCAGAGCACCGGCCGAAAGACGGAGCCGAAGGCGAGCAGCGGGCGCGAGAACAGGAGTGCGAGGTCGGCCGGCCGGTCGAGCGCGACCGCCTTCGGAACGAGCTCGCCGAGGACGACGTGCAGGAAGGTGACGAGCGCGAACGAGAGCACGAGCGCGGCCGAGTGGACCGTCACGAAGCTCGCGGCGCCGACGCTCTCGAGCTGCGGCTCGATCAGCGTCGCGATCGCCGGCTCGCCGAGGAAGCCGAGCCCGATGCTCGTGATCGTGATGCCGAGCTGCGTCGCGGCGATGCTGTCGTCGAGCTTCTCGATCGCGCGCAGGGCGGACGCCGCGCCGCGGCGCCCCTCCTTCAGCCACAGCCGCACCTGGCTGCGGCGCGCGGCGACGAGCGCGAACTCCGTGGCGACGAAGTACGCGTTCACGCAGAGGACGACGACCACCGCGGCGAGCGCGAGCGGGTGCCACACGACGTGCCACGCGGGGAGCCAGCGAGGGAGCGCTTCGAGGAGCCAGTCCACGCTATGCGTCTCGCCCCGCGACGCGAGCCGCTCGGCCGCTTCGCGTGCGCGGCGGCCACGCGGACATGGAACGCCTGCGCAGGAGAGCGCCCGTGCGCTCACGAGGCGCGAGCCCGCGAAGCGCCTCCCCGCGCAGCGGGGGGAGCGAGAATGCTGGGCGCTCGCAGCCGGCAGTCACGAGGCGAGATTGTAGACTGGCGCGCGTGAAGGAGCAGACCTTCGTGCCGGAGGCGGCCGTCGTCGGCTGGAAGCCGGCCGGTCCCGGGGCGGTTCGGGTCGAGCTCGGCCGCGGCGCGGTGTGCGAGATCGCCATCGCGCGCGACGGCGCGGTGCGGCTGCGCGCGGCCGCCGGCGGCGCGCTCCCGCCCGATCCGTCGGACGGCGTCGGCCGCGAGCCGTGGCGCGCCTCGACGGCGGAGCCCTACGCCGGCGACGACGGGCGTGTCCAGCTTCGATTCGAGGGCCCCGAGGGACAGGCGGCCGTCGAAATGGGAGGCGACCCGCTCACGATTCGCGTCCGCGAGCGGGACGGAACGCCGGTCGCGGCGCTCTCGGGCCTCGGCTTCGCGGCCGGCGGCGCCGCTCGCATCGCGTTCGAGGCCGGGCCCGCAGACCGGTTCTTCGGCTTCGGCGAGAAGTCGGGCGGCCTCGACAAGCGCGGCTGCATCCTGCGCATGCGAAGCCAGGACGCGAATCTGCGCGCGCATGCCGATCCGCTCTACGCGTCGATCCCGTTCTTCCTCGCGCTCAGGCCCGACGGCGGCCGGACGCGTGCGACCGGCGTTCTGCTCGACGCATTCGCGCCGTCGCGCTTCGACGTCGCGAGCTCGGACGCCGCGCGCGTGTGGATGGAGACGACCGCCGGCGGCCTCGACGTGACGGTCTTTCCGGGCCCGCGCCCGGCCGACGTCGTTCGCCGCTTCACCGCGCGCACCGGACGAACTCCGCTGCCGCCGCGCTGGGCGCTCGGCCATCACCAGTCGCGCTACTCGTACCGGACTGAGCGCGAGGTGCGGAAGATCGCGCGCGAGCTGCGGCGCCGCGGCATTCCGACCGACGTCATCCACCTCGACATCGACTACATGCACGGCGCGCGCGTCTTCACCTGGAACGCGCGGCGCTTTCCGAACCCTTCGCGCCTGCTCCGCGACCTCGAGGCCGACGGCTTCCGTGTCGTGACGATCGTCGATCCGGGCGTGAAGATCGACCGCGACTACGCGGTCTTCCGCGACGGGCGCGCGCGCGACGTCTTCTGCCGCAACGAAGACGGCTCTCCGTACACACTGCTCGTCTGGCCAAAGCAGTCGATGCTCCCCGATTTCAACCGGCCCGACGTGCGCGCGTGGTGGGGGGAGCAGCACCGGCCGCTCCTCGACGCCGGCGTCGCCGGGATCTGGAACGACATGAACGAGCCGGCGGGCTGGCAGAGCGAGATCCGCGTCGGCCGTCTCGTCGTGCCGCGCAAGGCGCAGGACGTGTCGCGCGTCGTGCAGGCCGATCCGGCCGACCCCGAGCGGCGCGTCCCGCACGAGAGCGTTCGCAACCTCTACGCGCTGCAGGAGTGCCGGGCGACGCGCGCGTTTCTCGAGGCCGCGCGCCCCGGAAGGCGCGCGTTCGTGCTCTCGCGGTCGGGGCACGCCGGAATCCAGCGCTACGCCGCGCTCTGGACCGGGGACAACGCGAGCCGGTGGCCGCACCTTCGCGAGTCGCTGCCGATGCTCATGAACCTGTCGCTCTCCGGTGTCGCCTTCTGCGGCGCCGACATCGGCGGCTTCGCGTGGAGCTGCACGCCGGAGCTCTACGCGCGCTGGATCCAGATCGGCGCCCTCTATCCCTTCGCGCGGACGCACTGCATGCTCTTCGCGCGCCGGCAGGAGCCGTGGAGCTTCGGCCGGCGCGTCGAGGCCATCGCGAAGGCGGCGCTCGAGCTGCGCATGCGCCTCCTGCCGTATCTCGAGAGCCTGTTCCGCGAGTGCGAGGCGACGGGCGCGCCCGTGTGGCGCCCGCTGTTCTACGAGTTTCCCGACGACGGCGCGGCGGCGAGCGTCGAAGACCAGGTGATGGTGGGGCCCGCGCTGCTCGCTGCGCCCGTGCTCGACCGCGGCGCGCGCGAGCGCGACGTGTACCTGCCGGCGGGCGTGTGGACGGCGCTCGCGAGCGGAGCGCGCTTCGCGGGACCGGCGACGGTGCGCGTCGCGGCGCCGCTCGAGTCGATGCCGCTCTTCGTTCGCGGCGGGACGGTGCTGCCGACGCGAACGCCCGTCCGCCACGCCGGCGAGACGCCGGCCGAGCCGCTCGTCCTCGAGGTCTTCCCGGGCGCCGACACCGAGCTCGATCTCGTCGAGGACGACGGCGAATCGACCGACTACCGGCGCGGCGTGGTCGCGCGAACGCCCGTGCGCCTGTTCCACCGCGCCGGCGGGCGGCTCCGGCTCGAGCTCGGCGCGAGAGTCGGCACGCTGCGCGTGCCCCCGCGCACGCTCCACGTCGTCGTCCGCGGATCGCCTCCGCCGCGCGCCGTCCTGCTCGACGCGCGGCCGATTGCGGAGCAGGCGGCGCCGCCCGGCTTCGTGACGCGCGAGGGGAGCGTCCACGTCTTCTTCGAAGACGACGGCGGCGCACACGCGCTCGAGGTCGACCCGGCGCCGTAACGGCCGCAGCCCTGGCACACGCGTCCGCCGCCCCGCCGCCGGCCGGGCGGATCGGCGCGGGCGCCGGCGCCTGCGGGCCCGGATTCCCGATGGACGCCGCCGTCCGTCTGTTAAGCTGGCTGGAGCCGCGTGCCTTTCGCCCCGCGGAAACGAGGCCCCCCATGACGCGCCGCACCCTCCTTCCCCTGCCCGCTCTCTGCCTCCTCGCGCTCGGCGCCGGGCCGTGCCCGCCGCCGCCCGCGATCGAGTCGGTCGAGGACGTGCGCCCGGGATACGTACAGCCGCAGACCCCCGGCTCCGGTCTCGCCGGCGAGATGGCGACACCGGCAAGGGTCACGCAGCTCCTCGGGCCGAGCCCCGACCTCAATACGATTCACACGCTGCGCACGCGGCTCGTCGGCGCCGCCGCTCCGCCGCGCGCCATCCTCATCGTCGTCCCGGGCTTTCTCGGCAGCGCCGCCACCTTCGCGCCGCTCGCCGAGCAGCTCGTCCACGGGATGAACGGCATGCTCGAGGTCTGGGCGGTCGATCGCCGGCCGAACCAGCTCGAAGACCGCCTCGGCGGCGACTGGGCCGCGTCCGGCGCCGCGCACGGCGATCTCGGCGCGATCGCCGAAGGCATGCAGTTCTACTTCGCCGACGAAGACAACGCGCCGCTCGCCGGGATCGGCGGCGCCGCCGGCCCCGAAGACAAGGACGTGAACGGCAACGGCGTCATCGACCCGCCGTTCGCGATCGAGGATGCGTTCGGCGTCTCGCGAAGCTGGGTGAAGATGACGCAGGACGACATTCGCTATGCGGCGTACTGGGGAATCGATACCTACGCGCGCGACTGGAAGCTCCTCGTCGACGAGGCGCGGTCGATCGTCGGCCCGCAGGGCGTCGTCCTGTTCGGCGGACACTCGGCCGGGACCGGCTTCGCCGGGATCTTCGCCGCGTACGACTTCGACCCGTCGAGCGGCG
>JAYRMX010000234.1:0-4418 GCA_041912475.1 Myxococcota bacterium | reverse complement strand
GAGCAGCGCGAGCCACAGCGCGTAGTAGCCGATCTCAGGCACGGATCACGACTCCGGCGCGCGGGGCGGAGGACTCAGAACGGCGCGCGCTCGGCCGCTTTGGCTTCGAACTTCGAAGGGCACTTCGCCATCACGTTGTCGGCGACGAAGGTGGCGTCGGCCGCCATGCGGCCTTCCAGCACGACCTCGGCGCCGTCCTTGAACATGTCCGAGACCTCGAGGCTGCCGTAGACGACGGCGAGCGGCGCCGTCTCGGCGCCCGCTTCGTGCGGCGGCCGGCTCTGGACGGCGAATCGGATTCGGCGGCCGGGAACGTCGCGCTCGATCGAGCCCGGCGCGACGAAGCCATGCACGCGCACGTGTCCCGTGACGGCGCCCGCCTCGCGCAGCTCGCCGAGCGTCTGGAAGTACCGGTACGCACCCTCGCCCTCGAGGCTGCGCGACGCGTACCAGCCGAGCAGCACGGCGATGACGCTCGCTCCGAGGGCGATCTGCACGCCCTTCGACATGGGCCCCTCCGAACAGCCGGGCGACGCTATCACCCGGCGTGCGGCGCGTCAAAGCGAGCGCGCCGGAAACGGCCGGGATTCCGGTGACTTGCGTGCGCGCGTCCTTGACGCCTGCGGGCCGCACCGGTAGCAAAGCGCGATGCCGCTGCGGCTCGCCGGGCGCGTCTCGGGCATTGCGCCGTTTCTCGCGATGGAGGTGCTCGAGCGCGCGATCGCTCTCGACGGCGAGGGCGCGCACGTCGTCCACCTCGAGATCGGCGAGCCCGACCTGCCGCCGCCGCCCGAGGCGGTCGATGCGTGCGCGCGCGCCCTCGCGGCCGGCGAGACCCGCTACACCGACAGCCGCGGGCTCCTCGCGCTGCGCGAGGCGATCGTCGAGGACGCGGCGCAGCGAACCGGCGCGCGAATCGACCCCGGCCGGGTCCTCGTCACCAACGGGACGAGCGCCGCGATGCTGCTCGTCTTCTCGCTGCTGGTCTCGCCCGGAGACGAGGTCATCGTCCCGACGCCGCACTACCCCTGCTATCCGAACTTCGTCCGGGTCTGCGGCGGCACGCCGGTCTTCGTCGCGGCGCGCGCCGCGCAGGGCTGGCGCGTCGATCCCGGCGACGTTCGCGCCGCGATGACGCCGCGAACGCGCGCGATCGTGCTGGGCTCGCCCGCCAATCCGACCGGCGCCGTGCAGGAGCGCGCGACGCTCGATGCGCTCGCGGGCCTCGGCGTGCCGCTCGTCTCGGACGAGATCTACGGCGGCATCGTCTACGGCGGGGCCCCGGCCGCATCGGCGCTCGCGCTCGCTCGCGACGACGTCTTCGTCCTCGACGGCGTCTCGAAGCGCTACGCGATGACGGGTTTCCGGCTCGGCTGGGTCGTGGCGCCGGCCGACGCCGCGCGCCCGCTGCAGGTCTTGCAGCAGAACCTGTTCATCTCGGCGAACCGCTTCGTTCAGCACGCGGGGATCGCCGCGCTGCGACACGGCGAGAAGACCACCGAGGCGATGCGCTCCGCGTACGCGTCGCGCCGCGAGAGGCTCGTTCGCGGCCTGCGCGCCCTCGGCTTCGGCGTTCCGGCGCTTCCGGCCGGCGCGTTCTACGTCTTTGCCGACGCGCGCGCGTTCGGCGCCGACTCGCGCCGGCTCGCGTTCGATCTGCTCGAGCGCGCGCACGTCGCGGTGACGCCCGGAATCGACTTCGGAGAGGCGGGCGAGGGCTTCCTTCGCTTCTCGTACGCCGTCTCCGAGCGCGATCTCGCGCTCGCGCTGGAGCGCATGGAGCGGGTCCTTCGTGCCGGCTGACGCCCCCGCGCCGCGCGTTCGCGCCGTGAGCGCCGAGAGGCTCGCGACCGCCGCCGGCCCCGCGCAGTTTCCGCCCGGAGACCTGCCCGAGATCGCGTTCGCCGGCCGATCGAACGTCGGCAAGTCGAGCCTGCTCGGCCGCCTCGCGGGGCGGCGCGGCCTCGCGCGCACCAGCGCCGAGCCGGGCAAGACGCGCCTGCTCCACTTCTACCGCGTCGAGTGCGCCGTGCAGGACGAGCGCCGCAGCGTCGTCCTCGTCGACCTCCCGGGCTACGGCTACGCGAAGGTCTCGAAGCAGGAGCGTGCGCGCTGGCGAACGCTGGTCGAGGGCTACCTCGGCAACCGGCCCGCGCTGCGCGCCGTCATCGTGCTGCACGACGTTCGCCGCGAGCTCGCCGACGCCGAGCACGAGCTCCTGCTCTGGCTCGCCGAGCGCGGCTCGCCGGCGCTTCTCGTTCTCACGAAGATCGACAAGCTCGCGCCGATGCAGCGCGCGCTGCGGATCCGCGCGCTCACCGAGGCCGCCGAGCTGCCCGAAGGCCACGTCCTCGCGACCTCCGCGAGCACGGGCGACGGGATCGATGCGCTGTGGGGAGCGCTGCTCGACCGCGTGTGACGCCCGACGTGGCTCGGTCGGATCTCCGGCGATGCATTGGCTTGACGTCGACGCGTGTTCCGGTTGCAGTGGGTCGCCCGCGCGGACGCCGAAGGGCTGCCGGGCCCTGTCGCGGCAGCTCGAGATTTCGCGAGCCCCGGATTGCCGCCGGAAGCATCGCTACCGCGCCGAGGCGCCGGAGTCTCGGACCGGTAGCGCCAGGGTTTCGATCTGCGCCAGCAGATCTTTCGGTGATACCGGCTTCCTGAGGCAGGCGCCGGCGCCCGCCTCGAGGCACGAGGCGCCCACCTCGGCCGGATCATGGCCCGGCAGCATGAGGATCGCGATGTGCTCGGCCGGACGTCGCGACTCTGCGCGGCGGATCGTTCTGGCCGCCTCGAGCCCCCCCATCCCCGGCATCTCCAGGTCGAGCACCAGGGCATCGAACCCGCCCTGGTCCACCTTCGCGACGGCCTCTTCGCCTCCGCCGACGACCGTCACGTGGTGGCCCGCGCGCTCCAGCACCCGCTTCGTCAGCGCGCGGCTCACGGCTTCGTCGTCTGCGACCAGGATGCGCAGCGGGCCGCCAGGGACCGCTGCAGCAAGCGCCGCGCCGCCGGCTTCGGAGGGGCACGGCTTCGGCATGGCGGGGGCCGGCTCGCGGGAAACGTCGACCGGGTCCGCCATGGGAAGCGCTACGCGAAACGTCGAGCCACGCCCGACCTCGCTCTCCACCCAGATGCGGCCGCCGTGGCCCTCGACGATCCGGCGGGCGATGGCGAGGCCGAGGCCCGTGCTCTTCTCGCCCGCCGTGCTCTGCACGCTGGTACGGCCGAAGGGCCGGAACAGCCGCCCGAGCTCTTCCTTCGGGATGCCCGGCCCCTGGTCGGCGACCGCGATGATCGCAAAGGGGCTCTCGACGGACACCCGCACCTCGACGGGGCTTCCCGGCGGAGAGAACTTCGCCGCGTTGGTGAGAAGGTTGTTCAGCACCTGCTCGATCTTGTAGGCGTCGAGCGAAAGCTCCAGCACGGTCCGTGCCGGCGCGAAACGCAGATCGATTCCTTTCTTCTGTACGAGAACCCGGTTCAGCACGACGACGCGCTTCGTCAGTTCGACGAGGTCGGTGGGATGGCGAGCGAGATCGAGCTTCCCGGCGCCGATTCGCGACACATCGAGAAGATCCTCGACCATGTGGAGCATGAACTCTGCCGAAGCATGAATTGCCTCGAGGAACTCCGCGTGTTCCTTTTCGAGGCCGCCCGCGGCCTCATCGAGCAGGAAGCGCGAATACGTCTGGATCACGCCCAGCGGGTTTCGCAGGTCGTGAGCCGCCATGCCGAGGAGCTGGTTCTTCTGTTCGTTGATGCGAGAGAGCTCGGCGTTCTTCCGTGACAGCTGCCGCTGGACGGTCGCGAGATCGCTGTTGAGTCGCGTCATCTGCTCGAACTGATCGTCGCGCCTGGCCTGCGCACGCCCCCCCTCCGCGATCGACCTCATTGCATCGCGGAGCGCGTTGGCATGCTCGTTGTTGATCCGCGCGAGCTCGTCGAGGCAGGCCTCCAGCTCGGACGGCGATGCGAGGGCGACGATCAGGAGGCTGTCCGGGCCCTCCCGCGTTCCCGAAACGTGGAGCAGGCAGATCTCGTCCTCCCGGGCGAGATTGAGCTCCCAGTCGCAGGCGACCCCGCGGTCTCGGATCTCAGCGAGCAGGGCCCGCGCCTTCTCCGCACTACCCGGATCGAAGACGTCGGGCAGCAGCGCTCCGGATGCGAGCCGTCCGCCGAGGCCCATCTCTTCGCGCAGGACGCTCTGGATGCGGCCGAAGCCGTCACAGCGAAGCACGACGCCGCCCTCGAGAGCGCGGGTGCCGGTCATGAATGGGGGGCGCGGCGGGTGACGCGAGAGGCGAGAGCGACGGCGCCCAGCGCATCGCGGGCGCTGCCATCGGCACCGATCCGCCCCCAGATCTCCGGCGCAATGTTGAACGGATGGCCCCCGACCAGCACGACGACCCCCG
>JAYRMX010000233.1:0-11333 GCA_041912475.1 Myxococcota bacterium | reverse complement strand
CGGCAGCTCGGCCTCCAGAACAACGGCGGGGACTTCATGGAGCGTCTGCGCTTCCAGGGCCTCTCGCCGATCGCCGAGCGCGACGAGATCTTCGCGATCCTGCGCTACACCTTCTGACCCGGATCTGCGCCCCTACCTGCCGTGCAGCAGGGCGTCGGTCGAGGTCATGCGGCGCACCTCCTTCGCGTCGACGGGGATCGACCGCACGTCGTAGCTCTCGCGGCGCCAGCCGCTGCGTCCGTCGGAGACCGCGAAGAAGCTCGCTGCGACGGGGTCGAAGACGAGCGCCATGCCGCCGCCGGGCCACTCGGGGTACTGCGCGATGTCGCCGCTGTAGCGGTGGACCAGAATCCCGACGTCGAGGATCACGCCGTTCTTCTTGCGTGTGATCCAGTAGAGCGGCTGCTGCGTCTGCCAGTCGACGTAGATCGTGACGCGCCCGGCCTCGCCCTCGTCGTCGCGCTTCGAGACGCCTTCGATCACGACCGCGTGCCGCACGTCCCAGCGGTCGCTCGCGACCGAGAGGCCGCTCTCGCCGAAGTTGCGGTCCGGGTTCTCGGGGTAGCCGGGGTTCGCTCCGTTGATCGGCGCGAGGACGTCCCGCTCGCCCTTGAGCGTCCAGCGGTACGCGTTCGGGCGAAGCGCGAGGCCTTCGAAGCCGCGCCGCAGGTTCTCGGACGCGGCGATCGAGAGCCCCGCCGTCGGGTGGATCGCGGCCTCGGGGCCGAACTGCGTGCTGCCGTACGGGACGGCGCCGCCGGCGGCGTCGGTCCCGCTCACGCGAAACCGCGGCGTGTAGAGGCCATCGACCCACGCGGTCGCCGCGCGCCTCGGCTTCCGCATCGACGGGACGTAGACGAAGGTGTCGTCGGACTTCGCGAAGTCCTCGAGCGTGTCGTCGGGGCGGATCTGCCGCCACGCCAGCTCGCGTGCGTTCGTCGGCTCGTCGAAGCGCCCGCCCGCGACCCACAGCGCGTCCGACAGCAGAGCCTCGGAGCCGCCGTCCTGCCGCAGATCGGAGCGCCCGCCGGTCTGCAGCCAGAAGAAGGTCCCGAGATACGTCTCGGGAGATCCGACGCGGCTCGGCAGGTCCGTGATGCGGAAGCTCCCGATCGGCCCGGCGCCGCGGTAGCGGAGCGCGAGGTTCCACGCCCAGCGCGCGCCGGCATCGGGCGCGGCGAGATCGATCGCGTCGGGCGGGAAGGGGAGCCCGGCCCGGTAGCCCGAGAGGTTCCCGGCGTCGTCGAGCGCGACGCCGCTCGACAGCTCGGCCGTGGCCTTCTCGAAGAAGCTCGGAAAGGCGAATCGGCGGTGGCAGGGCCCGATCTCGAGCTGCATGCCCTCGTGGAAGAAGACCTCGCGATGCTGCCAGACCTCGTCGGGGATGAGCGATCGCAGGCGTGCGAGGTCGCCGATCCGAACGCGGGCGCCCTCGAGAAGGACTCCGCCCGCGGCGTCTTCGCCGCCGCCGCCGGCCGCGCCGCCGATCGTCGGACACGTTCCCTCGGGCGGAAGGCCCGCCCGCGCCGCGGGCGCTGCGGAGGCGGCGGCCAGAAGAGCGGTGAGGACGCGAGCGGTGACGCGAAGCCGAGCGGGCGCGGGCATCGAGAGGACCCTCCGGGAAGCGCGGGGCGAGGGTATCGTACCGCCAGGGCGGTCCTGCATTTGCTGCGGCGATCCATCGGATTCCGGGTCACGGTCGGCGTGACGCTCACGCTGCTGGCGGCGGCGCTCGCCGTCGGCTGGCAGCTCCTCGTCGTCGGCGATCTGCGGCCGGTCGCCGAGGGCCTCGGCACCATCCACTGGCTGCTCCTCATCACGGGAACGCTCTTCTTCGTGCTCCTGATCGTCGGCCTCGTGCTGCTGTGCATCTGGCTCGTTCGCGAGATGCGCGTCAACCAGCGGCAGCAGGCCTTTCTCGACGCCGTCACGCACGAGATGAAGACGCCGCTCGCGTCCCTGCGCCTGTTCGCGGACACGCTGGGGCGGCACGACCCGGCGCCCGAGCGGCGCCGAGAGTTCCTCGCGCGCATGGGCGAAGACCTCGACCGCCTCGACCGGACCGTCGACCAGGTGCTCGCCGCGGCGCGCGCCTAAGCGCGCCCGCGCCCCGATCGTATCGACCGGACCGAGCTCCCCGAGCTGCTCTCGGGCTGCATCGCCGAGATTCGGTCGCGTCACCGGCTACCGGCGGATGCGCTCCGGCTCGACGCGCAGGGGCCCGTGCGCGTTCGCGGCGATGCGACGGAGCTCGGGCTCGTTTTCCGAAACCTGCTCGAGAACGCCGTCAAGTACTCGCAGGAGCCCGTCGACGTCCGCGTCGCCGTACGCGGGCCCGAGGACGGACGCGTCTCGATCGAGATCGTCGACCGCGGCATCGGGATTCCGCGGCGCGAGCTGCGGCGCATCTTCGAGCGCTTCTACCGCGTGGGCCGCGACGTGCAGCGGCAGGTGGCGGGGCTCGGCCTCGGTCTGTTCATCGTCCGCGGGCTCGTCCGCAAGCAGGGGGGGCGCGTCGTCGCTCGCAGCGAAGGGACGGGGCGCGGCAGCCGCTTCGTCGTCACGCTGCGCGCCGCGCCGCTCGGCGCGCCCGGAGAGGCGTAGTGTCGCGCATTCTCGTCGTCGAGGACGAAGCGCATCTCGCCGAGGGACTGCAGTACAACCTCGAAGCCGAGGGCCACGAGGTCGAGATCGCCGTCGACGGCCCCGCGGCGGCGACGCGGCTCGCCGACGCCGAGCGCGGGTTCGACCTCGTGATCCTCGACCTCATGCTGCCGGGAATGAGCGGCTTCGAAGTCGCGCGGCGCGCGCGTGCGGCCGGAAACTACGTCCCGATCCTCATCCTCTCGGCGAAGGACGACGCGGCCGACGTCGTCCGAGGGCTCGAAGAGGGGGGCGACGACTACCTCACGAAGCCGTTTCGCCTCGAGGAGCTGCTCGCGCGCGTGCGCGGCCTGCTGCGGCGCCGCCGCTGGGACCGGGTGCCCCGCGAGGACGAGTCGCCTCGCTCGGTGGCGTTCGGACGGGTCGCCGTTCACTTCGACCGCTTCGAGATCGAGTCGCCGTCCGGGACGCTTCGCCTCACCACGCGTGAGGCGGCACTGCTGCGCGCGCTCATCGAACGCGCCGGGCAGGCCGTGACGCGCGGAGAGCTGCTCGAGGACGTGTGGGGCCTGCGGGCCGACACCAACACGCGCGTCGTCGACAGCTTCATCGTGCGCCTTCGCCGCTACGTCGAGGAGGACCCCGCGCGGCCGCGGCACATCCTCTCGGTTCGCGGACACGGCTACCGCTTCGTTCCCTGATCGGGTAACGGTCTGCCATGCCGGCCCGCCGCGTCTCGGAGCTGATGAACCCGAACGTCGTCTGCGTCTCGCCCGAGACGACGGTCGCCGAAGCGCAGAAGCTGCTCTCCGCGCGCCGCGTGAGCGGCGCGCCCGTGGTCGACGCGGACGGGCAGCCGATCGGCGTCGTCTCGCAGAGCGATCTCGTGCGCCACCAGGCGCGGCGCATGACGGCCGGAGAGTCGGGACGCTTCTACACCGACATGGACGAGTTCCAGGACATCGCGGAGCTCCCGGTCGACCGCTCGCAGACTCCCGTCCGCGAGCTGATGACGGCGCACGTCTACGGCGTGACGCGCGACACGAGCGTCGCGACGGCGGCGAGCATCATGCGCGAGCGCCGCATCCACCGCCTGCTCGTCACGGACCGGGGGCGGCTCGTCGGCGTCGTCTCGTCGCTCGACCTGCTCGCCGTGGTGGTCGAAGGCGGATAGCGCACCCCCCTTGTCGCGGACCGGGCGTTCGTGCGAAGCTCGCGGCATGACGGACGCCCTGCGCATGCACGTGCTGCCGTCGCTGCGAGACGGCGCCCTCGTGCTCGCCTTCGCCGGCTGGAACGACGCGGGAGAGTCCGCGACCGGCGCGCTGCGCTTCGTCGCCGATGCGCTGCGCGCGGTTCCGCTCGCCGAGATCGACGGCGAGGAGTTCTACGACTTCACGGTGCGCCGCCCGGTCGTTCGCCTCGATGCCGGCGCGCGGCGCCGCCTCGAGTGGCCGCGCAACGAATTCCTGCTGGCGTCGATCGACGCGCAGCGAGAGCTCGTGATCGGAATCGGCGTCGAGCCGCACCTGCGCTGGGGCGCGTTCACGGACCAGATCGAGCGCCTCGCCGATCGGCTCGGCGTACGGCGCGTCATGCTGCTCGGCGCGTTCCTCGCCGACGTCGTCTACTCGCGCCCCGTCGGTCTCACGGGATTCGCGAGCGCGCCGGACCTGCTCGACAAGCTCTGCGTTCCGCTCTCGACCTACCAGGGTCCGACGGGGATCGTCGCGGTGGTGGCCGACCGTCTCGTTCGCAGCGGCCGCGAGGTGGTGAGCGTGTGGGCGGGCCTGCCGCACTACGTGAGCGTCTCGCCGAACCCGCGCGGCGCCCTCGCGCTTCTCGGCAAGACGCGCGAATACTTCGGCCTCGACCTCGACGAGACCGCGCTGCGCGTCGCGTCGGCCGAGTTCGAGGAGCGAATCTCGGCGCTCGTCGCCGCGGACCCGGAGATCTCCGAGTACGTCCGCCAGCTCAAGCGCCGCGAGTTCGCGCAGTAGGGCGAGCGGGGCAGCGCGGCCCGCGCCGCGAAGATCCGCTCCGCTACGGCGCCAGCTCGATCGACTCCTCGACGAGCATCACCGGGATTCCGTCGTCGATCACGTAGAGCGCGCGCCCGTCCTCGCGGACCAGCGCCTCGGTGATCTCCTTCGTGACCGCGTCGCCTCCGCGGTTGCGAAGGCGCCCCGCGCGGATCTCGGCGTTCGCTCGCTCGATCAGCGCGGCGGGCGCGGGCCGAACGGGCTGCTTCGTCTCGGGGCAGACCAGGATTTCGAGGAGCTCGTTGGAGATCGGCATGCACGTCCTCGCCGGCGCGCGGCGCCGCCGCGGCCGACCGTGAAGCTCGTTCGCGCTAGCGGAGCATGCCCGACGAGTAGTCGAGGATGCGCCGCGCGACGATGAGCTGGTTGATCTGCTGCGTTCCCTCGTAGATGTCGTTGATCTTGGCGTCGCGCATCCACTTCTCGACGAGCGTCTTCTGCGAATAGCCGACGGGGCCGAGGATCTCGACCGCCTTCTGCGTGATCTTGGTGACGGCGAGGCCGGCCTTGGCCTTGGCCATCGACGCCTCGAGGTTGTTGCGCTTGCCGTAGTTCAGCATCTTGGCCGAGCGCCACGTGAGAAGGCGCGCCGCCTGCAGCTCGGCCTCCATGTCGATCACGTCGCGCTCGACCGACGTGAGCTCGTGCCGCGGGGCGTCGTAGCGGATCGTGACGCCCTGCCGCGCGAGCTCCTCCTTGACGAAGTCGAGCGCCGCGCGGCCGACGCCGACGGCCATCGCCGCGACGATCGGGCGGCTGGCGTCGAAGGTGGCCATCGCGCCCTTGAAGCCCTTGTCGCCCGTCTTCGTCGGGTCGGCCTTCTTCACCTCCGCGCTGCCGAGCAGATTCTCGCGCGGCACGCGGCAGCTCTCGAACACGAGCGTCGCGGTGTCCGACGCGCGGATGCCGAGCTTCTTCTCGCAGCCGACGAGCTTCATGCCCGGCGTCCCGGCCGGAACGACGAACGACTTGATGCCGCCGCGCCCCGCCGACTTGTCGACCGTCGCCCAGACGACGACGAACCCGCCCTCGTACGTCGACGCCGCATCGCCGGCCGTGCAGAAGATCTTCGTCCCGTTCAGCACCCACTCGTCGCCGTCGAGCGTCGCGGTGGTGGTGATCGCGGCGGCGTCGGAGCCCGCGCCGGGCTCGGTGATCGCCATCGCGCCCCACTTGGGCTCGCCCTGGCCGTTGAACGGACCCATGAAGCGCAGCTTCTGCTCGTTCGTCCCGGCGGCGCCGACGGCCGACCCGCCGAGCGCCGGGCTCGGGATCCGCAGGTACAGCCCGGCGTCTCCCCAGCACAGCTCCTCGGCCTGCACGCAGACCTTCACGAAGCCGTCGTCCGGTCCGTCGAGCCGCGCCGGCGGCGTCGACTTGCTGCGGTCCCACATGAAACGCACGAACTCCCACGGCATCTCGTGCTCGGCAGCGTCGTACTTGCGCGAGATGGGCCGCATCTGCTCCTCGGCGATGCGGTGGTAGAAGGCCCGCGACTTCTCGGTGTTCTCGGTCGGTGCGAAGGAGATCGGCATGGTCCCTCCGGAGGGCTAGACGAGCGCGAGGGCTTCGAAGAGCGCGAAGCCGCGCGCGTTGCGAAGGTGCAGCTCGGGCAGGTAGTCGCGGATGTAGCCGTGGCCGCCGAAGACCTGCACCGCGCCGTCAGCCACCTCGAGCGCGACGCGCTGCGCCTGGTGGCGGGCGAGCGCGGCCTCACGCGTCGCGTCCTCGCCCTGGTCGAGCTTCCACGCCGCTTCCCACGCGAGCAGCCGCGCGCCGTCGATCTCGATCGCCATGTCGGCGAGCTTGAACGCGATCGCCTGCCGCGTCGCGATCGGCGCGCCGAACGTCTGCCGCTGCTTCGCGTAGTCGCGAGCGACCTCGAACGCCGCGCGCGCGACGCCGACGGCCATCGCTGCGAGCCCGACGCGGCCGCGGTTCACGATCGCGCGAACGTCGGCCCCGGCGTCGCCGCCGAGCTTCGACGACGCGGGAATCCGAACGCCCGCGAGCGCGAGCTCGACGGTCGGCAGCGCGCGGACGCCCAGGTTCTGCTCGGGCGTCGCAGTGAGCCCCTTCGCGCTGCGCGGCGCGAGGAACGCCTGCGCGCGGTCGCCCTCCATCGCCGTCACGAGCACCGTGTCGCCGCCGTCGAGCCACGGGACGAAGCACTTCCGGCCGTCGAGCACGTAGTCGCCGCCGTCGCGCCGCGCGGTCGTGGCGGGCCGGAAGGGGTCGTTGCGGAACGACGGCTCGACCAGCGCGAGCGAGCCCGGAACGAACGACGGGCCGGTGAAGCGCGGCAGCAGCGCCTTGCGCTGCTCGGGCGTGCCGAAGTCGGCGACCGGAAACGCGAGCAGCGCCGGCGACTGGATCGCGATCGCGAGCGCGAGGTCGCCCCACGCCAGCTCCTCGGCGATGAGCGCGCCGGTGACCGCGCTGCGCGCGCCGCCGCCTCCGAGATCCTCGGGCAGCGCGTTCGCGGTCGTTCCGAGCTCGTGCGCCGCGCCGAGCAGCTCGGCCGGAATCTTCGCCGCCTCCTCGCACTCGCGCGCCTTCGGGCGGATCTCGTTCGCCGCGAACTGGCGAACGGTGTCGACGATGAGCTGCTGCTCCTCGGTGGGCTCGAAGTCGATCATCGGATCCGCTCCACGATCGTCGTGATGCCCATGCCGCCGCCGATGCACATCGTGACGAGGCCGGTCGAGAGGTCGCGGCGCTCGAGCTCGTCGAGAACGGTCCCGATCAGCATCCCGCCCGTCGCGCCGAGCGGATGCCCGAGAGCGATCGCGCCGCCGTTGACGTTGACGCGCTCGGGGTCCATTCCGAGATCGCGCATCACCTTGAGCGGGATCGCGGCGAACGCCTCGTTGATCTCGACCAGGTCGATGTCCTTCATCGTCATCCCCGCCTTCGCGAGGCAGCGCTTCGTTGCGGGAACGGGCGCCGTCAGCATGATGACCGGCTCGTCGCCGGCGGTCGCGGTGGCGACGATTCGCGCGCGCGGCCGCAGGCCGTGCGCCTTCGCGTACGCGGGCGAGGCGAGCAGCACGGCCGACGCGCCGTCGACGATACCCGACGAGTTGCCCGCGTGGTGGACGTGATGGACGCGTTCGATCTGCGGGTAGCGCTCCTTCGCGCGCGCATCGAACGATCGCGTGTCGCCCTTCGGAACGTACGCGCCCATGCCCTCGAACGACAGCGGGAGCTTCGCGAGGCTCTCGGCCGTGGTTCCGGCGCGCGGGTGCTCGTCGCGGTCGAGGGCGATCTTGCCGCTGCGGTCGCGCACCGGGACGAGGCTCCGGTCGAAGCGCCCTTCCTTCTGGGCGAGCGCGGCGCGCTCCTGGCTGCGCGCGGCGAAGCGGTCGCAGTCCTCGCGCGTGAAGCCTTCGAGCGTCGCGATGAGGTCGGCCGAGATGCCCTGCGGAACGAGCGGGTGCAGCTCGGTGAGGTGCGGATTGTGGCCGTCGAGGCCCGACCCGTCGGCGCCCATCGGGCAGCGCGACATGCTCTCGACGCCGCCGCCGACGACGAGGTCCTGCTGGCCGGCCATCACCCCCATCGCCGCGAAGTTGACGGCCTGCTGCCCGGAGCCGCAGAAGCGGTTGAGCGTGACACCCGTGGGCTCGTGCGACCAGCCCGCGGCGAGAACCGACATGCGCGCGATGCACGCGCCCTGCTCGCCGGCGGCGGTGACGCAGCCCGCGACCACGTCTTCGACGTCTCGCACGTCGAATCCGTTGCGGTCGCGAAGCGCGGCGAGGCACTGCGCGAGCAGCTCCTGCGGGTGGATGCCCGAGAGCGCCCCGGTGTCCTTCTTGCCCTTGCCGCGCGGCGTACGTACGGCGTCGATGATCCAGGCCTCGCCCATGGCGTGCTCCTCTCGAAGGTTGACTCGCGAGTCAGCGGCGAAAACTACCGCGTCAGGCCACCTCGCGCACCGCCGCGCGAGCGCGCCGCACGGCCGAGTCCGCGGGGATTGGGGGCGCGCGGAAGGTGCGGATCGCGCACCGCGGCCACGCGGTTACTCTCGACGCGCCGGCGGCCGGCACGGACGCGCTGCGGCAGCATCTCTCGCGCGACGGAGCGGAGGCGAACCGATGGAGCAGCGCGACGCGAAGCGGGTCGAGAAGCCGTGGGGCCACGAGCTGATCTGGGCCCACACCGAGAGGTACGTCGGCAAGGTCCTCGTGATCGAGGCCGGCAAGCGCCTCTCGCTCCAGTACCACGAGCGCAAGGACGAATCGATCCTCGTCGTCCGCGGCCGGCTCCGGCTCGAGCTCGAGGACGACGAGGGTGTGCTCGCCGCGCACGAGCTCGGGCCGGGCGATCACCGCCGGATCCCGACCGGGCGAAAGCACCGCTTCAGCGGCATCGAGCGCGTCGAGCTGATCGAAGTCTCGACGCCGGAGCTCGACGACGTGGTGCGCATCAGCGACGACTTCGGCCGCGAGGGCACGTCCGAACCGTGACCCGGAGTCCGCAATCGGCGTCGCGATCGCGGCCTCGCCGACTTCGCGATTGGGACCTTTTCCGGTTCTGATTCGGCGCCTTCGCCGCGGCCTTCCGACGCGTCGCGGCGCCTTGACGCGCCTGTCCCGAAGTAGTAACTACCGCGCGTCGTCGGGCGGCTCCCGCATTCCGACCTCGGCGAAATGTGTTCCTATGAAACCGTCGAAGGCTGGCCGGCTCGCGCTCGCCAGCGCGACCGGCACCGGGGGGCCCGCGCTCCGCATGAGCTGGCGATCGCTCCACTCGTCTCGTCGCAACGCCGCGCACCTCCTGCTCGCGAGCCTCGTCTGTGTCGCTGCGGCCACGCTGTTGCTGCCGCGTAGCGCGGCCGCGCAGCTCAAGTCCTCCGAAGCCGCGTACGAGGCGCAGAAGCTCGCGTCCGATCCGTCGCTTCCCGGCCCCAACCAGCCGATTCCGTTCAGCCACGCGCTGCACGCGGGCACCTACAAGATCGAGTGCCTCTACTGCCACGCCGGCACCGATCGCTCGCGCGTGGCGGGCGTCCCGTCGGTGCAGAACTGCATGGGCTGCCACGCGCAGTTCGGCAGCGACCTCGAGGGCGTGCAGACGCTGAAGAAGCTCTGGGACGAGAAGAAGCCGGTCGAGTGGATCCAGATCCACCGCCTGCCCGAGCACGTGAAGTTCCGGCACAACCGGCACGTTGCCGCGGGGCTCGACTGCCAGACGTGCCATGGCCCCGTGCAGGAGATGCACAAGGTGCATCTCGTGCCGGATCGCGTGTGGGTGAACGGGATGCCCGCCCAGAAGCTCGAGATGGGCTGGTGCATCTACTGCCACGAAGCGAAGAAGGCCTCGATCGACTGTCTCACGTGCCATTACTAGGCCGCGCAAGGCCGGGAAGACCTGGATGCCCGAGTTCGATCGTCGTGACTTCCTGAAGCTCGTCGGTGTTGGCGCCGGCGCCACCGTGGCGGCCGCGTGCAGCGATCCCGTCGAGCATCTGATCCCCTACGTGGTGCAGCCCGAGGTGATCACGCCCGGCATTCCGAACTACTGGGCGTCGACCTGCCGCGAGTGCCCCGCGGGATGCGGCGTGCACGTGAAGACGCGTGAGGGCCGGCCGCTCAAGCTCGAGGGCAACCCCGACCATCCCGTGAACCAGGGCGCGCTGTGCGGGCGCGGCCAGGCCGGGCTGGGGCGCACGTACCATCCCGACCGTTTTCAGGGTCCGATGGCGCGCAGCGCGCAGGGCGAGCTCGTCCCCGTCGCGTGGAACGCGGCGGTCTCGGACCTCGCGGCGAAGATCAAGGCGGCCGGCGCGGGAACGTTCGTGCTCGGCGGCGACCCGGGGCCGACGGCGTCGGCACAGATCGACGCGTGGGTCACGGCGGTCGGCGCCGGCGGGCGCGTGGTCTACGAGCCCTTCGCGCCCGAGGCGCTGCGCGAAGCGACACGAACCGTCTTCGGCGTCGATGCGCAGCCGGTCTTCGATCTCTCCGGCGCGGACCTCGTGATCTCCTTCGGCGACGACCTGATCGAGACCGGCATTTCTCCGGTCGAGCACGCGCGCCAGCTCGCCGCGGCGCGCGACGCGCGCACGCGCAAGGACGGCGGCGCGCGGTTCGTCTACGTCGGGCCGCGCCTTTCGCTCACGACCGCGAGCGCCGACGAGTGGCTCGCGGCGAAGCCGGGCACCGAGGGCATCCTCGCGCTCGCGCTCGCGCGCATCGCGCTCGCCGCCGGCAAGGGAACGGCCGCGGACCGCGCCGCCCTCGGAGCGCTGCTCGATCCGTTCGACGCGCAGAGCGCGGCGACGCGGACGGGAGTCGACGCGAAGACGATCGAGCGCGTGGGCAAGGCGCTCGCGGCCGCGAAGGCGCCGGTGGCGCTGCCGCCCGGCGTCGCGTTCACGAGCCGCCGCGCGGCGGCGACGGCGTCGGCCGTCCTGATCCTCAACCAGGTGACGGGCGCGATCGGAACGGCCGTGAAGATTCCGCCGGCGGACGCGGCCGGCTCGCGGCACGCGAGCTACCGCGAGACGCTCGCGCTCATCGACGCCATGAAGAGCGGCAAGGTGAAGGTGCTGCTCATCCACGACGCCGACCCGCTCTATTCGCTCTCGCCGGCGACCGGCTTTGCCGACGCGCTGGCGAAGGTGCCCCTGGTGGTCTCGTTCGCGTCGATGTCCGACGAGACGACGGCGCGGGCGCACCT